>CAYLTG010000040.1:0-25670 GCA_964386225.1 uncultured Bacteroidales bacterium | reverse complement strand
CGTCGAAGTCGAGGATGACCACCTTGATCTTCTGGTCGAGCTCGACCACCTCTTCGGGGTGGTTGATGCGGCCCCACGACAGGTCGGTGATGTGGATCAGGCCGTCGACGCCGCCCAGGTCGATGAACACACCGTACGAGGTGATGTTCTTGACCGTACCTTCGAGCACCTGGCCCTTTTCGAGCTTCGCCATGATCTCGGCCTTCTGGGCTTCCAGCTCGTCCTCGATCAGCGCCTTGTGGGAAACGACCACGTTCTTGTACTCCTGGTTGATCTTCACCACCTTGAACTCCATGGTCTTGTCGACGTAAATGTCATAGTCGCGGATGGGCTTCACGTCGATCTGCGAACCGGGAAGGAACGCCTCGATGCCGAAAATATCGACGATGAGACCGCCTTTGGTCCTGCACTTGACGTAGCCGTTGATCACCTCTTCCTTATCGTATGCATCGTTGATGCGCTCCCAGGACCGGAGGATCCTCGCCTTCTTGTGCGAAAGGATCAGTTGTCCGGTGGAGTCCTCCTGGTTCTCCACATACACCTCCAGTTTGTCGCCCACCTTGAGCTCCGGGTTGTAGCGGGTTTCGTTGAACGGGATCACACCGTCGGATTTGTAGCCGATGTTGACCACGATCTCGCGGTTGTTCATGGCCACCACGGTGCCGTCGAGCACCTCGTGCTCGGCGATCGACTTCATGGTGTTGTCGTAGATCTCCGCCAGTTTCTCGCGCTCCGTATCCGAGTAGGCTTCCTGCTTCTTGCCGATGGCGTTCCAGTCGAACTCCGGTGGCTCGGCGCCCATGGTTATCGGTTCTTTTTCAGGTTCGGAAACTTCTGTGTTCTTTTCAGCCTCGGCTTCCACCTCTTCAGTTGCTTCTGCAACCGGCGCTTCCTCCGCTTCTTTCACCTCCTCGGCTGCCTCTGTTTCTGCCACTGCCTCGGCCACTTCCTCTGCTTGTTCCTCTTCTTTTATGGCTTCAACAGCTTCCTCCTGGACTTCTGCTTCAACTGCGGGAGCTTCCTCCGGGGCCTCGGCATTCGATTCCGCCGCCTCAGCTTTCGGCTCTTCCGCCTGGTTGTTCACCTCCTCAGCTTCTGCCTCAGGAGTTTGTTTGTCTTTGATTTCTTCTGACATTAGTAATTCTTTGTATCCCGGTTGCCCATGCGGCCCCCCGATCAACGGCCATTTCATGGTCCCCGGAAATGGTTTGACATAAATTTCAAATCGGGGGTGCAAAAGTAGGAACTTTTTTAATAATAGCCATATCTTTGCATAAAATTTCCGGACAAAAGTATTTGAAAATCTTTTGATTGGAGGATAGGGTTGGCGCCGGTCAGCCCCCGCCTCCGACCTGTTCCGGAAGACAAGGGATCATCAACTTCAATCAACAGGATATCGTATGGCGCTGAAATGCGGAATCATCGGGATCACCAACATCGGGAAGACCACCATCTTCAACTGCATATCCCCCAACAAGGCGGAGACAAGCAACTATGCCTTCACTGCTTCCAGTTCCAACAAGGGGATCGTGGAGGTGCCCGACAACCGGTTGTTCGACATTGCCGGGCTCGTCAAACCGGAGAAGCTCACCCCGGCCACCGTGGAGATCGTCGACATTCCCGGGCTGGCCAAGGGGGCCAGCCAGGGGGAGGGGATCGGAAACAAGTTCCTCGACGACATCCAGCAGGTGGATGCCCTCATCCATGTGCTGCGCTGCTTCGACGACGAGAACCTGGTCCACGTGGAAGGGTCGGTGAACCCGGTCCGCGACCTGGAGATCGTCGACCTGGAGCTTCAGATCAAAGACCTTGAGATGGTGGAACGGAAGATCCAGCGGACAGAAAAGCTGCTGAAGGTGGGGGAGAAGGATGCACGCAGGGTGATGGACATCCTCGTGCGGTACAAGGACCACTTCGAGAATTTCCAGAACGCCCGCACCCTGGATATTTCGGAGGCCGACCGGAAGCTGGTGGGCGATCTTTACCTGCTGACCGAAAAACCGGTGGTGTATGTTTGCAATGTCGACGATGCCTCGGCGAGCACCGGCAACCACTACGTGGCGCAGGTCCGCGAGGCCCTGGAAGGGAAGAACGCCGAGATCCTGGTCATCGCCGGCGAACTGGAGGCCGAGATCTCCGAGCTCGAGACCCAGGAGGAACGCGACGAGTTCCTGCAGGATGCCGGACTGGAAGAGCCCGGCGTCAACAAGATGATCCGCGCCGCTTACGACCTGCTCAACCTGCAGGCTTTCTTCACGGAAGGCCCCAAGGAAGTCAGGGCGTGGACCATCAAAAAGGGCATGACCGCCAAACAGGCGGCCGGCGTCATCCACAGCGACCTCGAGCGGGGCTTTATCCGGGCGGAGGTCATGAAGTACAGCGACTTCATGGCATTGGGTTCGGAGCACAAGGTGAAGGAGGCCGGCAAGATGAAGCTCGAAGGCAAGGACTATGTCGTCCAGGATGGGGACATCATGTTCATCCGGTTTAACGTCTGAAAGTTATCCCGACATTTTTCGCCGTCATTGCGGGCGCAGCAAAGCAATCTGTTTCTCATCAACGGACAGGAATACTTGAATGGGACCGCCCCGGCCTTCGGCCCGCATCGACGAAATTCCTAATGCCAACCGAACAATCCTTCGTGCCCTTCGTGTTAACCTTCGTGTCCTTTGTGGTTAGATGCCTATCTCCCCCGATCAGAAATAAAACGGATGGAACACCACCCCCTTCTCCTTGTTGAACTCCACCGCCGGGAACGGCACCTTGATGAAGTTCAGCCCGTTCAACAGGAACTTGAGGAAGTGCGACCGGGTCCTGATCCGCGGCAGGTCCACGTCGAAGGAAAGGAAATACTGCCTGTAGCGGGGGAAGTGGGGAATGGGTTCCCCGTTGATCATGGAGGGGTTTGTATTGGCGCCCACCATGCCCTCTCCGCTGTACCCGAAGGCCACGTTGATCCATCCCGGGAATTTGGAGCTTTTCGGAAGGAACGACTTGATGTTGGTCGAGAGCCAGTAGGTCTGCCCGTTGTAATCCTTGAGCATCTTCACCCAGAAACTGGTCCCGAACTGCTCGGGGTTGTATTGCGGGTATTCGGTCTCATGGTAGGACCATTTCAGGTTGAAGCGCTGGTCGTTCCATGCCAGCTGCTGCGAGATGAACAGGCCGGCGCCAAGCGTGTTGGCCGCCAGGTCGCCCCAGGATGCTCCCCATTGTGCGCTGAATCCGTCGAGGATCTCGATGACCGTGAGGAAAATGAAGCCGGTGGATCCGCCGATCCAGATCGCCTTCTTCCGCTCCACCCCCGACCAGCGGTACATCTCGTATCCGAACTTGCCGAAATAGGCGGCGGTGGTGGCATGACCGATCTTGTCCATCTGGAGCCACTCTTTGTTGTCGTTGATCCAGTGCCAGCCCGATTGCGGGTAGTCCTTATACCAGGCATGGTAAAGCATGGTCAGGGAGGTGGCATAGACCACGGCCTGGCCACCGACGACGGCGGCCATCCGCCTGGGATTGAGTGAATCGGGGTAACGTTTCATGAAATAGGGCTCGTCCTGGGCCGATGCGGTGAACATCAGCCCGACCCATAATCCCCATATGATTCCTAATTTGCGCAAATCGTTCGTGCTAGCCGGCGATAAATATAGCAAATCCAACCACGGTCCGACACCGAATTATCAACGAATATTCAACCGGTCGAGCGCGCTCCTGTATTTCTCCGCGTTCACGTTGTGTTCAGCGTTGGTGGAGGCGAACACATGGTAGCCCGAAAAATCGTCTTTTGCACAAAAATACATGTATGCATGTTCCTCCCGGTTGAGCACAGCATCGATGGAAGCGATGGAGGGCATGCAGATGGGCCCGGGAGGCAGGCCATAGTATTTATAGGTGTTGTAGGGCGAGTCGATCTGCTTGTGCAGGTTGAGCACCCTGCGGATGGAGAAGTCGCCCCAGGCGAAGATCACCGTGGGATCGGCCTGCAGCCGCCAGCCGTACTTGAGCCGGTTGAGGTATACGCCGGCAATGGCGGGCTTCTCGTCGTTCTTGGAGGTCTCTTTCTCCACGATGGAGGCCACCGTTATGATCTCCGGCTGCGACAATCCCAGGGCAGAGGCTTTTTCGAGCCTTGCGGCATTCCAGAAGTTATTGTACTCCGTGTACATCCTGGCCAGCAGGTCGTTGCCCGAGATGTCCCAGTACACCTCGTAGGTATTGGGAATGAACATTCCGATGATGGTGCGGGGCTGGAACCCGAACTTCCGGGTGAAGGTCGAATCGTTCAGCAGCGTCAGCATCTCCGATGAATCGACCTCCAGCTGCCGGCCGATCACGGTGGCCAGTTCCTGGTTCGTCCGGATGTTGTTGAAGGTCAGGTGCACGGGTGTCTGGCTGCCCGACCGGAAAAGATTGATCAGGTCATTGTTGTTCATTCCGGTGGTGACGATGTACCGGCCCGGGTAAACATGGTTCTCCAGGTTCTTTTTCCCGGCCAGCCACTCGAAGGTCTTGCGGTTCACCACGATCCCGTTCCCGTACAGGACGTTCTTCAGGTCGTCGTAGGTGCTGCCCGTGGGCACGTACACTGACGACTCGGCCCCGTCGGGGGTCCACGTATTCCCTTTCATGACGACCACCCACAGCTGGTACCCCACGGCCAGTGCGGCCATGATCAGCACCAGGAGGAGGATGTACAACACCCGGGCGAAACGGGGTTTCTTCTTTCGCCGCATGGTGTTATATGCTGAGTGATAGTAAGCCATTCGTATTCGGTTTTTTGTTGTTAATTATTTTTCTGTGCCGGGCGATCCGGCCCTGCATGCTCAGTCCCTGACCTTCTGCAGCAAGTATTCATCCGTCCAGCCGTCCCTGATGTGCAGCCAGTCCTTCTTGAGCCCCACCGTTTCGAAGCCTGCCTTGCGGAACAGGGCCAGGCTTGCCTCGTTGTCGGCGGTGATGTTGCAATAGAGCTGGTGGAGGTGGAGCACCCCGAAGCAGTAGGAGAGGAGTATCTCCACGGCCTCCGAGGCGTATCCCTTCTTCCGGTGCTTCTTTTCGATGAGCACGCCGACCCCCGCCCGCCTGTTCAGGGGGTCGAAATCGAAAACGTCGATGGCCCCCACCGTCTTGCGCACATTCCCTTCCATGACGTCGATCATCAGCCGGAGTTGTTTCGCGGTATAGATGTCCTGGCCCGAGCTCAGCACATACTGCTCCAGCAGGTGCCTCGAGAACGGGGTCACCGTGTTGCTGAGGTGCCACAGCCGGCTGTCGTTCTCCCATTCGTACAGGAGGTCGACATCTTCGGGTTCCAGGGCCCTGAGCGTTATGTTACTGCCTTTTAGCATTCAAACGGATGTATTGATCAGCATTGTGATTTCATCAACTTTTTCAGACAGCTTCCGGGGTGTATCTGCTTCTACGACCAAACGCAAATAAGGTTCAGTGTTTGAAGGTCTTATGTTGAACCACCAGTCGGCATACTCGATGCGGTATCCGTCAAAGTCGAAAAAAGCCGAGGGCTTGCGGCCGCCCAGAAAGTGGTCCTTTACTGTTTCCATGGCCGCAGTCTTGTCCTTCACCCGGAAATTGATCTCGCCCGAATTCTCGTACTTCCTGATCTCCCGGATGAGCGACGAGAAGGGGCGCCCGTCCGCTTTCAGCGCTGCTGCCGTCTCCAGCACCAGCAGGGCGGCCAGCATGCCGCTGTCGGAGTAATAGAAGTCGCGGAAATAATAGTGGCCGGCGAACTCACCCCCGTAAATGCCCTTCAGTTCTTTCAATTTGGGGACGGCATAGGCCCGCCCTACTTTCCAGGTGTGCACTTCTGCCCCGAAACGGGCCAGGTATTCCTGCACCGAGCGGGAGGTGCGGATGTCCTGGAGAACCAGCTGTCCGGATGCCCCTTTCCTGAGGAAGTGGTGCCCGAGCACCGCGATGATGAGGTCGGGCGGCACGAATTCACCCTGTTCGTCGAGGAACATCACCCGGTCGGCGTCACCGTCGAAGATCACCCCCAGGTCGCAGCTCTCCGCCGCGACCGCTTCGCGCAGCTGCTCCCTGCTCCCGGGCTCCAGGGGGTTGGGGTTGTGGCCGGGAAACGTGCCGTCGGGCATTTCGTTCAGGTAGACATGGCCGTCGCCCAAAAGGTCCCTGGCCAGCAGGCCGGCCATCCCGTTGGAGCAGTCGACGGCGATGTGCAGGGTGCCGGCCTTCCGCAGGTAAGCCCCCAGGAAATCCAGGTAGTTGCCCCGGATCTCGAAATCCTCGATCGTCCCTTTCTCCCGGAAGGGGTGGACCGGGTCTCCCCGCTGCATCATCGATTCGATGACATTGAGCCCGCTGTCGTAGCCCACCGGCAGGGCCCCCTTCCGGGATACCTTCATGCCGTTGTACTCAGGGGGGTTGTGGGAGGCCGTGATCATGACGGAGGCGTCGAACCCGAACCGGGCCGTTGCCCAGTGGACCATGGGGGTGGTGGCCTGTCCGGCATTGTATACCCGTGCGCCGGCATCGGTGAGCCCTTCCGACAGATAGCTGAAGATCTCAGGGGAGGAGACCCGGGCGTCACGGCCTACCAGGATCCTTTCCGCACCGAGCATCCCCGGCAGGAAGAACCCGATCCGGTAGGCATCCTCCCTGGTGAGGTCAGTGCCGTAGATCCCGCGTATGTCGTATGCATGGAACGCCTTCATCTATCTCAGTTTATTCTGGTCCCGGATGATGTACACGTCGTAGTCGCCCAGCCGGGTGAAGCCTGCCTTTTGGTACATTGCTGACGCCCTGGTGTTGTTCCGGTGGACCTCCAGTTTGACCTGCAGGCCTTTTTCCCTTGCAAGGCCGAGGGAGGCATCGAGAAGCTGCCGGGCGTGGCCGCGGCCCTGTCTGTCGGGCCGGATGGCGAAGTGGTGAAGGTAGGTGCGTCGTCCGTCCTCGGTGAGCCACGAAGTGCCGATCACTTCGCCGGTGGCGGGTTCGGCCAGCACCAGGAGCCGACCCCCGTGGGCGAGGGTCCTGCGGATGCTTTCCCGGTTGTCGCCCCGCACGGCACCGCCCATGCCGGTGTCGTTCCAAAGCCGGTCAACCGCAGGGAAATCATCCTCGCGGTAGTCCCTGATGATGGGATCGAGATCTTTCATTAGCGTTCTATCACTCCTTCGAAGACCCGTGTCGCGGGTCCTTTGAGCCAGATGTCCCGGCAGGTCCCCTTCTCCTTCCGGAAGGCGACCGACAGGTCCCCTCCGGCGGTCAGTATCTCCCAGGTGTATTCTCCGTCGGCCGAATTGGCTGCGGCCGCCACCGCAGCGGCGGTGACGCCTGTGCCGCACGACAGGGTGACGTCCTCCACGCCCCGTTCGAAGGTCCTGACCTCAAGTTGCGGACCGCTGGCCCTGACAAAGTTCACATTGATGCCTGCCGGCTGAAACCGCTTCTCCCAGCGGATGCTCCTGCCTTCCGTCCGGACGTCGATGCCCTCGAACGAGGTGACGAACCGGACGAAATGCGGCGAGCCGGTATCCAGGATGAAGGCACCGGTGCCCCCGTCCTGCATGCCGGCCACGTCGTTCAGGCTGACACTGACGGTGCGGGTGCCCCCCTCCGCGACGCCGATCCGTGCCCGGTGCTCGCCGTCGATGGCCAAGAAACGGGCCGACTCCCCCACGATCCCCAGGTCGGCGGCGAATGCCGAAATGCACCTGCCGCCGTTGCCGCACATGGTCCCCTCGCGCCCGTCGGCATTGTAGTATTTCATGATGAAATCATACCGGTCCGATCCCAGCAGTTCCATCAGCCCGTCGGCGCCGATGCCGCGATGCCGGTCGCAGAGTGCTGCGATCTCCTGCCCGGTGAGCGCCCACGCCCCGCGTCGGTTGTCGAGCACGATAAAGTCGTTGCCGGTCCCGTGGTATTTTACAAAAGCATGCCGCTCCATTTTCCAGGTCTTGTCAATATGACCAACATACAATATTAATCAAAATTTATGAACATGACATTTTGACTTTTTATTGTGCCGGTCCGCGCTTAACAATATTTAACAATGGCCGCAAAATTATTGTCAATGAGCGCCGTTTGAAGGTTGATCCCCGTGCAGGGACCGTGCAGCGATCCGGCGGGGCATAAATATTGAGTGACCCCAAACAAAATCAACGTCAAATTGTTAAAGCATTTGGAACCATGAAGAAGTTTGCAACTTATTTTCTCGCAGCGATACTTGGCGGATTAATCTTCGCCGCGGCTTACGGCATCTATGAAAACAGCGACAGGGTCGGGTCCACGGGCGTGCCTGATGAGATCCCTGCGCTCCAGGCCAATTACACCCCGGCGCACCCGGTGGTGATCGGGCCCGATTTCGTGGACGCCGCCAGTGTCACATTGCATGCGGTGGTCCATATCAAGGCCGAACTGGAGCAACCCAACAAGGTCTACAATGATTTCTTCGACCTTTTCAATGACTTTTTCGGGAACCCGAACTACAGGTATTACAATCAGCCTGTGATCGCGACGGGTTCCGGCGTCATCATCTCTGACGACGGCTATGTGGTGACCAACAACCACGTGGTGCAGAATGCCAGCAAGCTGGACATCACGCTCAACGACAAGCGCACGTTCAGCGCGCGCGTCATCGGCACCGACCCGACCACCGACCTGGCGCTCGTCAAGATCGACGGGGAGGGGCTGCCGTTCATCCAGTACGGCAATTCCGACAACCTCCAGGTGGGCGAGTGGGTGCTGGCCGTGGGCAACCCCTTCAACCTGACCTCCACCGTGACCGCCGGCATTGTGAGCGCCAAGGCCAGGAACATCAACATCCTGGGCGAGGTGGGCGCCATCGAGTCATTCATCCAGACCGATGCGGTCGTCAACCGCGGGAACAGCGGCGGAGCCCTGGTCAACACCCGGGGGGAGCTGGTGGGCATCAACGCGGCCATCGCCTCCAATACCGGGTCGTACACGGGTTATTCTTTCGCCATCCCGGTGAACATCGTGAAGAAGGTGATCGGCGATTTTATGGATTACGGAGAGATACAGAGGGCCTACCTGGGTATCACCTTCCGGGAGATCGACAGCGATTTTGCGAAGGACAGGGGTCTTGACGAGGTGCGCGGGATCTATGTGGAGGAGGTCGTGGATGACGGCGCCGCCGGGAAGGCAGGCATGATCAAGGGGGATGTGATCATGAAGGTCGACAATACCCTCATCAACTCCAAGTCGGAACTTCTGGAGACCATCGGGACCAAGCGGCCCGGCGATGAGGTGACCGTGTATGCCCAGCGGGGCAACAAGATGCAGCAGTTCCGCGTGACCCTCCAGAACAGGAGCGGGAACACCGAGGTGGTGAAGGCCGACAACATCCAGATCCTGGGCGCGACCTTCGAGCCGGCCTCAGACGACCTGATGAAGAAGCTGAAGATCGAGCATGGCCTCCTGATCACCGATCTTTCCAGCGGAAAGCTCAAGGAGTCCGGTGTGCGTGAAGGGTTTGTGATCATGTACGTCGACAAGGTCCCCGTCAAGACCGTGGATGAGCTCAAGTATGTGCTCAGCGGCAAAAAGGGCGGGACCCTCATCGAAGGGATCTACTCAAACGGCCAGCGGGCCTATTACGGGATCGGCCTCTGACAGGGGGATCCACAGGAAGAAAATTAAGGATTTGATCAGCACAATAATAATCACAACCACAAAGTTTTAACTTTTGGAGCATGATATGTCGCTCAAAATATTTTTGGAAGACGTGATTAATTTTCGTATATTTGTATACTTTTTTCCTTGCTGATTAAGTCATTGATAATCAGTTAATTAAGTAATTAAAACTACAGAATGAGGCAATTAAAGATCACCAAGTCGATCACAAATCGCGAAACTGCGTCACTTGATAAGTATCTTCAGGACATTGGTAAGGAAGAGCTGATCACGGCAGATGAAGAAGTTCAATTGGCACAAAAGGTAAAGCAAGGAGATCAAAGAGCCCTTGAAAAATTAGTTAAAGCCAATCTTCGATTTGTTGTCTCAGTAGCAAAACAGTATCAGAACCAGGGATTGAGTCTGCCCGACCTGATCAACGAGGGCAACCTCGGGCTGATCAAGGCTGCCAAGCGGTTCGACGAAACCCGCGGCTTCAAGTTCATCTCGTATGCCGTGTGGTGGATCCGACAGTCGATCCTCCAGGCCCTGGCCGAGCAGTCCAGGATCATCCGCCTGCCCCTGAACCAGGTGGGGTCGCTAAACAAGATCAAAAAAGCCACCTCCAAGCTGGAACAGGAGTTCGAGCGGGCCCCTTCGGCCGAGGAGATCGCGGAGAAGCTTGAGATCCCTGATTACAAGATCGATGCTGCCAAGAAAATTACCACACGGTACATTTCCATGGACGCTCCCCTGACACAGGACGACGAGACCAAATTTCTCGACGTCTTCGTTTCGGACGACACGCCGCACACCGACGACATCCTCATGAAAGAGTCCCTCGCCCGTGAGATCCAGCGTTCGCTGGCCACCCTCACGAAAAAGGAGCGGGACGTGATCAACCTGTACTACGGCATCGGCATGCCGCACGGGCTGACCCTCGAGGAGATCGGTGCCAAGTTCGACCTTACCCGCGAAAGGGTCAGGCAGATCAAGGAAAAGGCGATCCGGAGGCTGAAACATACCTCGAGGAGCAAATTGCTCAAAGCTTATCTCGGACAGTAGTTTTACATTACATCTTATCGAAAAGGGATTGCTTCTTTTTTTGGAGTAATCCCTTTTTCTTTTATTTTTGACTCCTGTAGTGCGATTATTAACCCCACATTCATATTCAAAAACAAATGAAAAATAGTAAGAAAGTTGCTGAAGAATCAGCCATTTATGAAGATTCTCTTAGCCAGTGGCACGAGGATGAGAAAGCCGGGAACGAGTTCATCGATGTGCTCGGCAAGTTGTTTTACGACAAATCCATCGAGCTTATCTTCTTCAGGTCGCAGCTGATCGACCGTTCCGCCAGCGTGATCCTCTACAAGCATTCCTTTGCCTTCACCGTCATCGGGAAGAAGCTGAACATCCAGGACTCCCTTGAGATCGCCAGGGCCATTTACGAGATGGACCTGCCCCATGCCAAGATCGACATCGGCCGGCTCAACCAGGAGTGGACCGATGAGAAGGCCAAATATGCCAATGATTGCAAGAAATTTGTAGGCAGCAAGCTCAAGCACATCATAGGCCAGCCGCCCCTGTACGAGAAACCGGTGGATGTGGTCCTTTACGGGTTCGGAAGGATCGGCCGGCTGTTGCTGCGGGAGTTCATCATCCAGGGCAACGGCACCCAGCTGCGCCCCCGGGCGGTCGTCACCCGCAAGGTGACCCCCGAGGACATCGCCAAGCGGGCTTCGCTCATCCGTCACGATTCCATCCACGGGCCCTTCAGGGGCAACGTGATCGAGGATTTCGAGAACCAGGCACTCTACATCAACGGCCACCTGATCAAGATGATCGAGGGTTCCACACCGGAAGAGATCGACTACGAATCCTACGGGATCAAGAATGCCATCCTCATCGACAATACCGGCGTATGGCGCGACCGCGAAGGGTTGAGCCGCCACCTCAAGTCGAAGGGGATCGACAAGGTGATCCTCACGGCACCCGGCAAGGGGGACATCCCCAACATCGTGTACGGCGTGAACCATCTCAATTATGATCCTGACAGCGACAAGGTGTGGTCGGCCGCCTCATGCACCACCAATGCCATCGTGCCTACCCTGAGCGTGGTGGACCATGAGCTGGGCATCGAGAAGGGGCACATCGAGACGATCCACTCCTACACCAACGACCAGAACCTCCTCGACAACTACCACAAGAAGCCGCGCCGCGGCAGGGCCGCCCCGCTGAACATGGTGATCACCTCCACAGGCGCCGGCTCGGCAGCTGCCAAGGCCATCCCCAGCCTGGCCGGGAAGCTCACCGCCAACGCCGTCAGGGTGCCCACCGCCAACGTGTCGCTGGCCATCCTGTCGCTCTCCGTCAAGCGCCAGACCTCGGTGGAGCAGATCGTCGAGATGTTGCGTCATGCCGCCCTGAGGGGCAAGTATGTGGAGCAGATCCGGTTCTCGGCCTCCAATGAGTCGGTGTCGTCCGATTTCATCGGCGATCCCGTGGCCAGTATCTTCGACAGTCCCAGCACCCAGGTGTCGGCCGACGGGAAGAACATCCTCATCTACCTCTGGTACGACAATGAGTTCGGGTATACCATGCAGGTGATGCGGCTGGCCAAGCACATCGCCAAGGTGAAGCGCTACACCTATTATTAAAAGATCGTTAGCCGCATGAATTGGGCAGTCGAAAGGTTGCCCATTTTTTTATTTATAAGTAGGCAAAATATTAGATATTTGTAAAAAATTTTCAAGATGGCTCAAGCAAAATACATCTTTGTCCTCGGCGGTGTCGCCTCTTCCCTCGGGAAAGGGATCATCTCATCCTCCCTCGCCAAATTGCTTCAGTCGCGGGGCTTTTCCGTCACCATCCAGAAACTGGATCCCTACATCAACGTGGACCCGGGTACCCTCAATCCCTACGAGCACGGTGAATGCTATGTGACCGAGGACGGGGCCGAAACCGACCTGGACCTGGGCCATTACGAGCGTTTTTCCAACGTCCCCACTTCGCAGGCCAATAACGTGACCACCGGCAGGATCTACCAGTCGGTCATCGAGAAGGAAAGGCGGGGCGATTACCTCGGTCAGACCGTTCAGGTGATCCCCCACATCACCGACGAGATCAAGCGCAGCATCAAGCTTTTAGGCGACACCGGCCGTTACGATTTTGTGATCACCGAGATCGGGGGCACGGTAGGTGACATCGAATCGTTGCCCTATATTGAGACCGTCCGCCAGATGCGTTGGGAACTGGGCCGCGACTGCTGCGTCATCCACCTCACCCTGGTGCCTTTCCTGGCCGCCGCCGGCGAACTCAAGACCAAGCCCACCCAGCACTCGGTGAAGACCCTCCTGGAATCGGGGGTGCAACCCGACATTATCGTCTGCCGCACCGAACGCCCCCTTACCAACGGGCTCAAGGACAAGATCGCACTTTTCTGCAACGTGGATACCTCCTCGGTGATCGAATCGCTCGATGCGAAGACCATCTACGAGGTACCCCTGCTGATGCGCCAGGAGAACCTGGACGTGGAGGTGCTCCGCAAGACCCGGACCCCCATCGAAACCGCGCCCGACCTGAAGAAGTGGGAGGAATTCCTTTACCGGCTCAACAACCCGAAAAATGAGGTGAACATCGGCCTTGTCGGGAAATACGTCGAGCTCAAGGATGCCTACAAATCGATCAACGAGGCCTTCGTCCACGCCAGTGCCACCAATGAATGCAAGGCCAACATCCGACTCATTCATTCCGAATACCTCGATAAGAGCAATGTCGGCGAGAAACTCGCCGGCCTGGACGGGATCCTGGTGGCGCCCGGCTTCGGCGAGCGGGGCATCGAAGGGAAGATCGAATCGATCCGCTATGCCCGTGAGCACAAGATCCCCTTCCTGGGCATCTGCCTGGGGATGCAATGCGCCGTCATCGAGTTCGGCAGGAATGTGCTCGGTTACAAGAGCGCCCATTCCACCGAAATGAACCCCGATACGAAATTCCCGGTGATCGACCTGATGGAGGAGCAGAAGAAGATCAAAGGACTGGGCGGCACAATGCGGCTCGGCCGCTATCCCTGCAAGATTCAGACCGACTCGAAGGTTTACGGGATCTACCAGACGGTCAATATTAACGAGCGGCACCGGCACCGCTACGAATTCAACAACGACTACCTGGAGGAGTACGAGAAGAACGGCATGTCCTGCGTCGGGATCAACCCCAACGAGAACCTGGTGGAGATCATCGAGCTGAAGGACCATCCCTGGTTCGTCGGCGTGCAGTTCCATCCCGAGTACCGCAGCACGGTGGCGGAGCCCCATCCGCTGTTTGTGGCGTTCGTGGCGGCTGCCAGGGACCACAGGAAAGATTGACCTAGCAGAGATTGCCAGCTCCCGTTCACGAAAAAGGCCACCCTCAGGCAGCCTTCCCATGTGTCATTCGTTCACGGACTACTCGATGCCCGCAAAGTGCTTCATGAACTGCACCCGCTCGTAGGCGCCGGGGTTCTCTGTGGATTTCAGGCTCATCTTGCCGATGAAGTCGCCGGTGGTCTTGAAACCATGCTTGTCCATCCATGATTCCATGAACGTCGTCATCTCGCGCACCACCTTCAGTCCGTTCTTGTATACCGCCGAGGCCACCTGCACCGATTTGGCGCCCGCCAGCAGCTGCTTGACCGCCGCTTCGCCGGAATGGACCCCCGTAGAGGCCGCAATGTCGCAATGGAGGCGATCGGACAGCATGGCCACCCAGCGGAGGGAGAGGGCCAGTTCTTCCGGAGTGCTGAACACGTTGGTGGCGGTCACTTCGAATTTGTCGATGTCGATGTCGGGCGAGAAGAACCGGTTGAAGAGAACGACCCCCTTGATGCCGGTCCAGGAGAGCTTGAGCATGGTCTTGGCAAGGCCGGAGAAGTAGTAACTCACTTTGATGGCCACCGGGATGGAAAGTTCCTTGACCATGGCCATGGCGATGTCGAGGTACACCTGTTCGTTCTCCTCGCTGCCGCGCCTGGGGTCGGAGGGAAGAATGAAGATGTTCAGCTCCAGCCCGTCAGCACCTGCCTCCTGTATTTTCTTTCCGAAGGTCATCCATTCGGCCGGGGAAACGCAGTTGATGCTGGCGATCACCGGGATGGAGACGCTGGCCTTGCAATCCCGGATCAGCTTCAGGTATTCGGATACGTCGTTCTCCTGGGTATAATTGCTGATGTAGTCCTCCGCTTCGGGGTACATGTATCCGCCGGCATCGCTCTGGGCAATACTCTTGTGGCTGTGGAACATGATCTGCTCTTCGAAGAGGGACTTGAGCACCACGGCTCCCGCCCCGGCCTTTTCGATCTCAAGGACCTTCTCCACGGAGTTGGTCAGGCCTGAACTGCCAACGATGATGGGGTTCTTCAGCTGAAGGCCCATGTAATTCGTACTAAGATCCGCCATCGGTAGTAGCTTTTAATCGTAAAACGTTATGCGACGGGCAAATTTAGATATTCATTTCTGAAAATCGTTGAATCCCCTTGGTTTTTTTATTTATAAATAACCTTTCTAAACAACTCCCTGCCCTTCTGGCCGACAGTGATTACAAGCATTCCGGGGGCTGTTCCCGCATCGGGCCGGAAGGTGGTCTCGTTCCACTCTCCGGGCAATGCCATTTGAGTGAACTGCCGGAGCAATTTTCCCTCGCTGCTCCGTATGCTGACCGTATACTCACCTCTTTCGACCGGGAAATAGCGTATGGCAAGCACGTCGCCGAAAGGGTTGGGGGACAATACAAGTCGATCGCCGCCCGAGCCCGCCTCATCGGTGCCCCCGCACACATAAAGAGCGCATTTCGACATGTAGAGGGGCCTGTACCCGCCCTCTTCCGTCTCCCAGATATCCAGGAAGTACTGTGAGCAGGGGTTGGACCCGAACCACCCCCAGAAGAACAGGGGATTGGCATTCGGCAGGGTGTCCTGCGAAATATTCTCCACAGGCTCTCCCATCATCCAGAAGGCATAAATGTCACTGTACCCCTCCGCTTCCGATGCAAACGTAATGAAAAGAGGGGCCGGCGAGTACTCCACCGGGATGTCGTACAGGGCGGAGTTGGGCTGGTGCATGTCCTCCCCGAAGCCCGTCGGTTCGATGGGGTAGAACTCATCGTAGTACCAGTTGATGATGCTGCCTTCCTTTTCATAGACGATGCAGTCCTCGGATGAGATGAACCAGTTGGTCCTGTCGCAACTGCAATAGCCGTTGTTCCCGATGGAATCGAGCACGACCGGATCGCCCCACTGCAGCTGGTCCCATTGCCAGTCGGCATACCATACGGCAGCCGAGTCGCCCTGGCTTTTCAGGTAAACGATCCGGAAGGCACAGCATCGCGGTTCACCACAGCCGGTATAGTCGATGGTCTGGGTATTCGCGAGATAGATGGTGTCGGGGTCGTGGATCACTTTGGCGGCCAGGAGATTGCCGTTGTTGATCCAGGATGCGTGGTCATAATTGTAATCGAAGGCGGCACTGTTTTCGTCGTCAGGGGTGAAGGTGAGTTGCACGGGTTCACCGAATACCGGGCCCCCGTCGAAACGGAGCCCATACAGGTCGAAGTTCCCGGCGATATCCGACTCGTAATAGAGGCAATACCCGTCGTCGGGGTACTCGAACTTCACCACCGTCGGGTTGCGGAATGAGAAAACGGGATCGCCCAGCAACTCCGTTTCTTCCCCCATGGTCTTGATCTCGCGGTAATATATCCGGGAGGGCCCGCCGGGGGTGAGCCTTTTCTCGTAGAACATGAATGCCTGGTTCCCCACCACGACCACCTCGGGATTGGAATTGTAGCTTTCCGCATCCGTCAGCATGACCGGGTCGGACCAGGGCTCGGTGTACTGGCAGGATGCTTCGAAGGGTATGAAGAAGACAAGGAAAACGCTTAAGAACTTGCTCATGGCGGGAATCGGTTTAAGATAGTCTCTGTCCATCAAAAATACAATAAATGGCGCAGGAAACGGTTTACCAATGGGAGTTTTTCTTTGGCAAAGTTTGATTACTTTTGCCCTCCCAACGGAAGAATATGTGGACACTTTTTAAAAAGGAGATCAGCGGCTTTCTGAATTCGGTGCTCGGGTACGTGGTGATCAGCGTGTTCCTGCTGGTCAACGGCCTGTTCCTGTGGGTCTTCCCCCTGGAGTCGAACATCCTCGATTTCGGGTATGCCAACATCGACGGGCTTTTTCTGATCGGCCCCTTCGTCTTCCTCTTCCTCATTCCCGCCATCACCATGCGGTTCTTTGCCGAGGAGAAGAAGACCGGGACCATCGAGTTGCTCATGACCCGACCGCTGACCGACCTGCAGGTGATCATGGCCAAGTATTTCGCTGCCCTGGCGCTGGTGGTCATCTCCATCCTGCCGACCCTGCTCTATTACTTTTCGGTTTACCAACTGGGGTTCCCCAAAGGGAACATCGACTCGGGGGGCATGTGGGGGTCCTACATCGGGCTTTTCTTCCTTGGGGCCTCGTTCGTGGCCATCGGGCTGTTCGCCTCGTCGCTGACCGACAACCAGATCATATCCTTCATCCTGGCCGTGGTGCTTTCTGGCTTTCTCTACATCGGCTTCGAGTTCATCTACGGACTCGACCTGTTCGGAAGTGCGGACCTGCTGGTGAAGACCCTGGGCCTCAGCGCCCATTATTCGGCCATGAGCCGCGGCGTGATCGACTCCCGCGACCTGGTCTATTTCCTCAGCATCATCGTCCTGTTCCTCCTGTTCACCAAGTTGTCAATCGAAAGCAGAAAGTGGTAGTATGACAAAGGAGAAGCAAACCGACAAAAAGAAGGACATCAGGCGCAGCAACATCCTGCAAGTGCTGCTGGGGCTGGTCATCCTCCTGCTGGTGAACGTGATCAGTTATTACCTCTTCACCCGCATCGACCTCACGGCCGAAAAGCGTTATACCCTCTCTGACCAGACCAAGGAACTGCTGCGCGGCCTCGACGACCTGGTCTACTTCCAGGTTTACCTCGACGGCGAGTTTCCTGCCGGTTTCAAGCGGCTGAAGCGGGAGACCCGGGAGATGCTGGACCAGTTCAGGGCCTATTCCGACAACGTCCAGTACGAGTTCGTCAACCCCTCCGCCAGCGACGACCCGGCCGAACGCAACGCCATCTACCAGCGGCTGGTGGAGCGGGGCCTCAATCCCACCGACCTCCAGGTGAAGACCAACGAGGGGCAGAGCCAGCAGATCATTTTCCCCGGTGCCATCGTCGCCTACAAGAACCAGGAGATGCCCCTGGAGCTGCTTGTCAGCCAGATGGGCATCCCGCCTGAGGAGGTGCTGAACAATTCCATCCAGAACCTGGAGTTCAACCTGGCCAATACCATCAGGAAGCTCACGGTGACGGTGCGTCCCAGGGTCGCCTTCCTCGAGGGGCATGGCGAGCTGGGCCTCCTCGAAACGGCCGACATCATCCGTGCCCTCCAGGAATACTATTCCGTGGAGCGCGTCCGGATGGATGAAAAACTCAACAGCCTCACCGAGCGCGAGGAGACCGAGGAGCAGGGCATTGTCGTGCGGAACAAGTACGATGCCGTCGTGATCGCCAAGCCCGATTCGGCATTCAGCGAAAAAGACAAGTTCATCATCGACCAGTTCATCATGCGGGGCGGCAGCGTCCTCTGGCTCGTCGACCCGGTGTTCGCCAGCATGGACAGCATCCAGTTCTCCGATGCCACGGTGGGCATCATCAACGACGTGAACCTCTCCGACCAGTTCTTCAAGTATGGTGTACGGCTCAATACCAACCTGGTGATGGACATCAACGCGCTTCCCATCCCCCTCAAGACCGGCGAGATGGGCGGGGCTCCCCAGATCGATTTCTTCCCCTGGTATTACTTCCCGGTGCTCAACCCCACTGTCGACCACCCCATCGTCAAGAACCTGAACGCCATCAAGACGGAATTCATCGGGAGCATCGACACCGTGGCGGCGGAGGGAGTCAAGAAGACCATCCTGCTCACCTCGTCAGCGTATTCCCGCGTCGTCAACACGCCTGTGCTGATCAGCCTCGAGATCCTCCGCAAGGAACCCGACCGCCGCCTCTATGCCACGCCCCACATCCCCGTGGCCGTGCTCCTGGAGGGCACGTTCGAGTCGCTTTACAACAAAAGGGTGCCACCCGAGATCCGCGACAGCGAAGAGATCCGTTTCCTGGACCGCAGCCGCCCGGCGAAGATGATCGTGGTGGCCGACGGGGACATCATCAAGAACCAGAGCCGCATGAGCGACGGGCGGAGGCTTCCCTATCCACTGGGATACGACCGGTATACGGGCCAGACCTTCGGCAACAAGGAGTTCATCCTCAATGCCATGAACTACCTGGTGGATGAGAACAGCCTCATCTCCATCCGCTCCCGCGAGATCAAGCTCCGCCTGCTCGACAGGACCAAAGTGAGCGGGCAGAGGGTTTTCTGGCAGGTCCTCAACACCGTGGCGCCGGTCCTCCTTATCCTGCTGCTGGGCATCGTCATGTTCATCGGCAGAAAACGCAAATATGCAACACGAAAGAAATGAAGAAGAACACCCTGATCATAATCATCACCCTCATCCTGGTGCTCATTGCCGGCCTGCTATACTTCAGCAGGACCAGCAGCACCTTCCGCGACAGGGAAAAGGCCTTTGCGGTGAAGGATACCGCTTCCGTCACCAGGATCTTTCTGGCCGACAAAATGAACAGGACCATCCTGCTGGAGCGGGTGAATGCCGGCGAATGGAGGCTTAACGGCACCTACCTCGCGCGGCAGTCGGGCGTGGAGCTCCTGCTGGAGACCATGCGCAACCTGGTGGCCCGGTACCCGGTCCCGAAGAACGCCCACGACAACATCGTCTCACAGATGGCTTCCCAGTCGACGAAGGTGGAGGTTTACCAGGAGGTCTACCGCATCGACCTGTTCGACCGGGTAAGGCTTTTCCCGCATGAAAAGCTCACCAAGGTCTATTACGTCGGGTCGGCTACGGCCGACAACATGGGTACCTTTATGCTCATGGATGGGGCTGATTTCCCTTTCGTCGTGCAGTTGCTGGGCCTGCGGGGCTATGTCGCGCCCCGCTATTCCACCCTCGAGAAAGACTGGCGCGACCATACCGTGTTCAAGACCAAGCTTTACGACATCCGCGAGGTGACCATGGAGATCCCGCGTGATCCCGGGAACTCATACCGCGTGGTCAATGGCGATGAGGGCATCACCCTCACGGGGCTCACCGGCAATGCCCCCATGCCCTATGACACCCTCCGGATGCTCAATTTCCTCACCGCCTTCACCGATCTCCGTTTCGAGAGTCTGATCACCGGGATCGAACCGGAAGTGCAGGATTCCATCGTGAACTCCGAACCCATGAACATCCTCACCCTGGTGGATGCGGAGGGCAATAAGACCCGGGTGAAGACCTTTTTCAAGCCCAACGCCGACGGAACATTCGACACGGAGGGCAATGTCTATGCCTATGATGTGGACCGGCTCTACGGACTGGTGAACGACGGGCAGGATTTTGTGCTGTTGCAGTATTATGTCTTCGATCGGGTGCTTCGGCCACGGTCCTATTTCATGCCCTGATCACACCGGGTCGACGTCGAGCAGAACGCGAATGTTGCGGTAACGCGACGATCGGTTGAACTCGTGGATCATTTCCATCACTTCCTTTTTCCTTTCTGCCAGGTGCTCGTCGCGTTCGAGCTTGACCAGGACCCGCTTGATGAAGAGGTTCTTGATCCGTGACACGAGCGGGTATTCCGGGCCCAGGATGCGGTTGCCCAGCTTGTCGCGCAGGATGAGGGCCAATTCGCGTGCTCCTTCGTTCAGGGTGCGGGCATCCTTGTGCTTCAGGCTGATGTGGATAAGCCGGTAGAAAGGCGGGTACTTGAAATTCCTCCGTTCCAGGACCTGGCTCTGGTACATGGCGGTGTAGTCGTGGTTGATCACGTCCCTGATGACGGAGTGGTATGGGTTGTAGGTCTGGATGATCACTTTGCCGCGGTTGTTCTTCCTGCCTGCCCGGCCGCTCACCTGCGCCATGAGCTGGAAGCTGCGTTCATAGGCCCGGAAGTCGGGGAAGCTGATCATGTTGTCGGCGTTCATGATGCCCACCACCCGCACATTGTCGAAATCAAGACCCTTGGTCACCATCTGTGTGCCCACCAGGATGTCGATGCGGCGTTGTTCGAAGTCGCTGATGATGCCCTGGTAGGCAAATTTGGACCGCGTGGTGTCGAGGTCCATCCGCCGGATCCGGGCGTCGGGATAGAGGATGGACAGTTCGTCCTCCAGCTTCTCCGTGCCGAACCCTTTCATCCGCAGGTAGGTGCTGCCGCAGGAGTCGCAGCGTTCGGGGACGCGGCGCGAATACCCGCAGTAGTGGCATACCAGCTGGTTGTTATGTTTGTGGTAGATGAGGGTCACGTCGCAGTTCCTGCACTCGGGCATCCAGTTGCAGGTGTCGCATTCCAGCCGGAGGGAGTAGCCCCGTCTGTTCTGGAACAGGATCACCTGCTCCTTTTTCTGAAGGGCCTGGTCGATATGCTCCAGCAGGAAGCTGCTGAAATGGGACCGCATGGTCTTTCTTCGTGTCTCCTTCTTGACGTCGGCCACGAAGATCTCGGGCATCTGGATGTCGCCGTACCGTTTCGACAGCTCCACCAGCCCGTATTTCCCCGTCCGGGCATTGAAGTAGGTTTCGATGGCCGGGGTGGCGCTGCCCAGGAGCACCGGGCAGGAATGGAGGCCGCCGAGGTAGATGGCTGCGTCGCGAGCATTGTAGCGCGGTGCCGGGTCGAACTGCTTGAAGGAGTAATCGTGCTCCTCGTCCACGATGACAAGGCCCAGCTCCCGGAAGGGGAGGAAGAGCGCCGACCGGGGCCCCAGGATCACCTGGTATTTTCCCTTGCCCCCCTTCATGCCGAGCACCTGGTTCCAGATCTCCAGCCGTTCGTTCTCGCTGTAGCGGGAGTGGTATACCCCCACCTTGCTGCCGAAGTATTTCCTCAGCCGGCTGATGATCTGGGTCGTGAGGGCGATCTCGGGCAGCAGGTAGAGCACCTGTTCGCCCCGTTCCATTGCTTCGGCGATAAGTTTGATATAGATCTCCGTTTTGCCGCTGGAGGTCACCCCGTGAAACAGGACCACGCGGTTCGAATCCCACTGCTGGCGTATCGAAGCGAGGGCTTCGGCCTGGTCGTTCGTCAGGACGATGTCGCCCGCCTCCGCCGAGGCCTGGTGGTCCTCCAGCCTGGTGGTGGTGGCCTTGAAGGACTCGAGGACACCTTTTTCCAGCAGGGCCGCAAGGGCTGAGGAGCCGGATTTGACTTTTTTCAGCAGATCGCCCCTGAGCACCGGCTTGGGTTGGCCCTTGCCGAAGCCCGACAGGGTGATGAGGGCCATCAGCACCTCCACCTGCCGGAAGGCTTTTTTCTCCAGCTCGGAGAACAGTTCCTGCAGGGAAGTGTCATCGTTGTAGCCGTCTGCCAGGCGCACATAGGTCTCGGTTTTCGGCTTGTACCGCTCTTTGAGTTCCTCTTCCAGGGTGATGATCTCCTTCTCAAGCAGGCTTTTGATCAGGGGGATCACCTTGCGCTGATCGATGATATGCTCCACTTCGGTGATGGTCAGCTTCTTCTGGATGTCGAGGGCTTCGGCCACCAGGTATTCCTTTTCAGGGAGGTGGTCGTAGCCGCCCCCGTAGTCGGGGTTGAGGGCGATCCGGGTCTCGCTGGCGAGCTTGAGCGCGGAGGGGAAGGCCACCTGCATCACCTCTCCGGGCTCGCACATGTAATATTCCGACATCCAGGTCCAGAGCCGGTGCTGTAAGGCGTTCATCACCGGCACGGGGTCGATCACGGCCAGGATGTATTTCACCGAATGCTGTTGCGGGGGCCGTTCGTGGACATCCACGACCACGGCGGTGTAGATCTTCTTCTTGCCGAACTGGACGACCACCCTTTTCCATTTCCCGACGGATTCATTGAGCTCCTGGGGCACCCGGTAGGTAAAGGTCCCGGGCACGGGCAGGGGCAGCAGCACATCCACGAAAAGGGTCAGTCTGTCCATCTGTGATCAAGAAGATAAGACTTTTGCCATTTTCAGCATCTCGCCGCGCATGACCTTGTGGGTCTTGATGGCTTTTTCGAAGGGGATGTAAACCAGGTCCTTATTGACAAGGCCCACCATTTCACCTTTTCTGCCCGCGAGCAGGGCGTTCACCGCCTCGTAGCCGAGGGTGCTGGCCAGGATCCTGTCATAGGAGGTTGGCGAGCCGCCCCGCTGGATATGGCCCAGCACGGTGACCCGGGTGTCGTAATGGTTGTATTTCGCCCTCACCTTTTCGGCCACCGTAAAGGCGCCCCCTTCCTCGTCACCTTCGGCGACGATGATGATGCCCGAGTGGATGTTGTTCCGCTGCTGTTCTTCCAGCGTCTCGATGAGGTCGTCGATGTAGGTGATGGTCTCGGGGATGAGGATCTCGGCCGCCCCGCAGGCGATGCCGCTGCGCAGGGCGATGAAACCGGCATCGCGACCCATCACTTCGATGAAGAACAGCCGGTTATGCGAATCGGCGGTATCCCGGATCTTGTCGACCGCCTCCATCACCGTATTGAGGGCCGTATCGAAGCCGATGGTCATGTCGGTGCCGTAAAGGTCGTTGTCGATGGTCCCCGGCGCGCCCATGATGGGGAAGTCGAATTCGCTCATGAAAACGCTGGCGCCGGTGAATGTGCCGTTGCCGCCGATCACGATGAGGGCGTCTATGGCATGTTTCTGCAGGTTCTCGTAGGCTTTCTGCCGTCCTTCGGGGGTCATGAACTCCTTGCTGCGTGCCGACTTCAGGATGGTGCCGCCGCGATGGAGAATGTGGGAAACCGAGTTTCTTCTCATGGGGAAGATCTCGCCCTTGATCAGCCCATTGTAGCCTTCCATGACCCCGTATACCCTCAGGTCGTGATAGAGTCCGGTCCGGACCACCGCCCGGATGCAGGCGTTCATCCCGGGGGAGTCGCCCCCGGAAGTGAGCACGGCTATTTTCTTTATCTTTTTCATTTGTCAGTCTGTTTATGGTTTAGCGCCGCAGACGGATGTACTCCTGATATGGGGATGCTGTGCGGTGCTGCCGCTCAGCCGTTCTTCCTTTCCTTCCTTCTGCGGTATTGTTTCTTTTCTCTTCGGGGATACTCAGGGCTTTCGGGGTTTTCTTTCTTGCTGCCCTCGTAGATGTCGAAGCCCAGGTATTTGCATACCAGGGGTCCGTTGTTGAGGGCTATGCGTGCAGCCGGACGCAGTCCGATGTGTTTGGTGGCTTCAATGTGGGAACTGATGATCCAGGCGGAGTAACCGTTGAATTTCTGTTTGAGGTTGTCTCCAATTTGGGAATACAGCCTGTTGATGTCGTCGGCTTTGATCCTTTCGCCGTAGGGTGGGTTGGTCACCATGAGGCCGCCCCCTTCGGGGGGCACCACATCGCCGATGAAGTCGACCTTCAGTTCGATATCGGCGCCAAGGCCTGCCGAGGAGATATTTGTCCGGGCCACCTGCAGGATCCTCCCGGACCGGTCGGAAGCCACGACCCGTGCCGGCAGCGGCCTGATGTCCGCGGCCGCCTCCCGGGTCACCTTTTCCCAGAGCTCCCTGTCATAGTCCTTCCAGTTCTGGAAGGTCCAGGCCTTCCGGAAATACCCTGCAGGCATCCGTTTGGCCATCAGGGCCGCTTCGATAGGCAGGGTCCCGGATCCGCACATGGGGTCGATGAAATTGGAATCGGCCTTCCAGCCGGTGAGCAGGATCATGCCTGCCGCCAGCACCTCGTTGAGGGGGGCCGGCCCCGTCTCCTTGCGGTAGCCGCGGCGGTGGAGCGATTCTCCCGAGCTGTCGATAGACACGGTGCAGAAGTCCTTGAAGACCCTGGTATTGATGCGAAGGACGGGATTGAACTTGTCCACGCTCGGCCGCTTACCGGTGAGCTCCCTGAACCGGTCGGCGATGGCATCTTTCGTCTTCAATGCCAGGTACTTTGAGTGGGTGATGCGGGAGTAGCTGACGTTGCCGTCGACCGAAAAGGTGGAGTCGGCGCCGAGGTAATCCTCCCACGGGATCTTCTTCACCTCCTCGTACAGCGCATTTTCGTCGGGCGCATGGAATTCGGCGATGGGCTTCAGGATGCGCAGGGCGGTCCGGCAGAGGTAGTTGGCCTTGTAAAGGGTCTCGGTGCTGCCGTTGAATTCGACTGCCCGCTGCGCCACCTTGATGTCGGTGCCGCCCAAAACACGCAGTTCCTCAGCCAGCACTTTCTCGAGGCCGGGAAAGGTTTTTGCCACCATCCGGAAGTCGTTCCCGCGTGTATCCATCGCTTTGTTTTACGTGTGCAAAAGTACGCTATTTAATCCACTGAATTTTGGATATTTGTAAACTTAACAAAACATTCATGTGATGACCATCAAGGAAGCTCAGGAAACAGTGGACAGCTGGATCAATACCACCGGTGTCAGGTATTTCAGCGAACTCACTAACATGGCGGTACTCACCGAGGAGGTGGGTGAGGTGGCCCGCGTGATCGCACGGCGATACGGGGACCAGTCGTTCAAGGATAGTGACCGGGAGGTTGACCTGGCTGATGAGTTTGCCGACGTGTTGTGGGTGCTGATCTGCCTGGCGAACCAGACCGGGGTGGACCTGACCGCGGCTTTCGAGCGGAATTTGAAGAAGAAGTCGGAAAGGGATGGGGAGCGGCACAGGGGCAACAAGAAGCTGGGATAGCAGATCGCAGAATAGTGATCGATGATTGATGATCGATGATTGATGAGGGGAGGGGCCTGCCGTAGGATAAGCAGATAATCAGGGGCTTGGCTCCGTATACCTTTATACCCGTATACCAATACACCCGTTTATACCCATCCATCCTTGTTCACCCTGGGTAAAACGGACCCGGGGACAGAATTAACAACAGCAGCCATGGCATACCATCGGGATTATATCATGCGGATGATCGAGATGATCGGGGAACTGGTGGCAGGGATCCTGGGGATGATCAA
>CAYLTG010000039.1:0-26101 GCA_964386225.1 uncultured Bacteroidales bacterium | reverse complement strand
GCACCTCATCGATTATGCAATCAATTACTTCCGGCAGATCAAGAAGAAATACGGCGCGGCTTACGAGCGCAAGACGGAGCTGAGGAGCTTCGACGTCATCGAGGCCACCCGGGTGGCCGCTGCCACGCAGAAGCTATACATCAACCGGGAAGAGGGATTCGCCGGGACCTCCCTGCGCCGCGACGAATACGTGTGCGATTGCTCCGACATCGATGACATCATCGTGTTCAGGGAGGATGGCACCTACGTGGTCACCAAGGTGGCGGCCAAGGGGTTCATCGGCAAGAATGTCCTTCACATCGATGTGTTCAAGAAGAACGATGACCGGACCATATACAATGCCATTTATCGTGACGGCCGCAAAGGCCATGTGCGGGTCAAACGGTTCGCAGTAACGGGCATCACCCGCGACAAGGAATACGACCTGACCCGCGGAACGGAGGGGTCGAAGGTCCTTTATTTCACAGCCAACCCCAACGGTGAGGCGGAGGTGATCAAGGTGTACCTTGCCCCCAAGCCCAAGCTCAAGAAGCTGACCTTTGAGTTCGATTTCAGCACCATCGACATCAAGGGCAGGAACACACAGGGGAACCTCCTGTCGAAGAAAGGCATCAAAAAGATCGTGAAACGGGAAGAAGGCGTTTCCACCCTGGGGGCCATCGACATCTGGTTCGACGACACGGTGAAAAGGCTCAACACCGAGGAACGCGGGAAATACCTCGGCGCCTTCAAATCGGATGACAGGATACTCACCATCCAGAAGTCGGGTTATTACAAGCTGATGACCTACGAGCTCACCAACCATTTCGATGAGGACATGGTGCACATCAGCAAGTTCGATGAGGAGCGGATCATCTCCGTGGTGTATTACGATGCTTCCATCGAGCGGTTCTACGTGAAACGTTTCAAGGTGGATGACGGGGCCAGCCTAAACAAACGGGTGGATTTCATCGGCGACCAGCCGGGAAACTACCTGCTTGCCTTCAGCCTCGATCATCGTCCGCAGCTTTTGGTCACCTTCGACAAAGCGAAGAACAAGAAGGAATTCGCGGACGAGCTCATCAACATCGAGGAGTTCATCGGTGTGAAGGGCGAGAAGGCCAAGGGCAAAAGACTGACCAACCACATCGTCGACCGCGCAGAGTTCGCCGAACCGTTGCCCTATGAAGAAGAACAGGTGGAACCGGAAGGGACGGAGGGGAAGGAAGATCCTGAGGAGGCCGCTGAGGCTTCAGCGGAGGAGCCCGGGGACGAGGTGCCCGGAACAGCTGATGGGCAGGAGGAAGAGGATGGCGGGGAAGAGACCCCGGAAGCGGATGAGCCGGATCCGGAAGCGGCAGCCGGAACGGACGATGTTCCCGGTGCCGGCGACAGCAAGGCCCCGGAAAAAATTCCCGGCTCAGAAGGCGAACCGAAACAGGAGAAAAGATCGCCGAAAAAAGGGCGCGGCGATGATGACAAGCCGACAAACCAGATGGAACTGACTTTTTAATTACCAACAGGAGGTTGATATGGACAGCAAACGTGTAATCGAAGTAAAGAAAGATGTTCATTGGATCGGGATCCTGGACTACGACATCGTGACCTTTGACGTAGTGATGGAGACCGAATACGGGACTACCTACAACTCTTTTTTCATTGATGCCGAGAAGAAGACCGTGATCGACACCTCGAAGGAAAAATTCTGGCCCGACTATTTGGAGAAGGTCAAGGCCGTCACCGATCCTTCCGATATCCGGTACATCGTGGTCAACCATACCGAGCCGGACCATTCGGGCAACCTGAGGAACCTCCTGAATGTGGCGCCCAATGCCACGGTGGTGGGCAGCGTGAACGCCATCCGCTACCTCAAGGACATCATCGGCCCCGACTTTCCCCACATGATCGTCAAGCACGGGCAGACGCTCGACCTGGGAAACAAGACCCTGCAATTCATCGGCGCCCCCAACCTGCACTGGCCCGACAGCATGTACACCTACCTGAAAGAGGACCGGCTGCTGTTCACCTGCGACTCGTTCGGTTGTCATTTCTGTCATGAGGAGATGTTCGACGACAGGGTGGGTGATTTCGAGGATGCCTTCAAATATTATTACGATGTGATCCTCAAGCCTTTCAGCAAGTTCATGCTGAAGGCCATCGAGCGCATCGAGCCCCTGGAGATCGACATGATCTGTCCGGGCCATGGTCCCATCCTCCGGTCGCACTGGAAGAAATACGTGGAGGTGTCGCGCAGCTATGCCGAAAATGCCGTGCGTTACCCCGAGAAACCCCGGGTGTACATCCCCTATGTGTCGGCCTATCACAAGACCGGCCTCATTGCGGAGAAGATCGCCGAAGGCATCCGCGACAAAGGCGATATCGAGGTGGTCGTGGAGGACATCGAGAAAGTTTCCATGGGCGAGCTGGACGAGCAGATCACCAGGAGCACCGGTCTCATCGTCGGATCGCCGACCATCAACCAGAACATCCTCATGCCAATCTATAAACTATTTGCCCTCGTGAACCCGTTAAGGGACAAGGGCAAGCTGGCCGGCACATTCGGCTCCTACGGCTGGAGCGGGGAGAACAAACAGATGCTGGAGACCAACCTGCGCAATTTGAAACTTAACCTCTTCGAGGAGGGGATCTTCGTGAAGTTCACTCCCGACGCCGAGGAAGAACAGAAGTGCATTGACTATGGGCGGTCCTTTGCCGATGCCCTGTTGGCCGGGAAGAAAGCTGAGCAGGCGCAGGTTGAAGATTGAGTTGATATTTGCTTTGCCGCAGGTGCCGGCACTGAACATTTCCACGTCCTGCCGGTTTGATATTGACCCGGGCAGGCATGCCTGAACGACATTCCGAATGTATCTGCGAAGCGTATCCTACATACTGGTATTCCTGCTCCTGGCGGCGCTCACTTCCTGCTACCCGGAATGGAGGCTGGCCAAATCATACATCGATTCGGGCCCTGACGTGTCAATCCTGATCATGCCCGCCCATTACGTGTTCAAAAAGAACCTCAAGGTGGATGAGGTCGAGAGCAGCGAGGAGCTCGCGGCCGACGCGCTGGATTCCGCGTTGTTTTCCAACAGTGTTTTCCTAAAGGACCTTTCCGATTCCATTTTCCTGGAGGCTTTCGTGAACAGCATGATCGATGAGTTCATCCGGCTGGGCTACACGGTATACACCGAGCCCATGCTTGACAGTTTTCTTTTCGTGACCGGGCCCGCCTACTTTCTCAACATCGCCCAGATCGAGCTGGAGGAGCATTACAACCTGCACGAGGACCAGCAGGAGTTCGGCGACTACACGTATTACAAGCACGTGGACCTGAACGCCGTCACTTACAATTTCTGGTTCGAGCTGAGCCGGCTGAACGATGAATCGGAGAGCCACAGGCTTTTCTTTGCCAGTGAGACCATCAATGATGTGGTGTACGGATATTTCACCGAGAATCTCTTCACCGGCGACATCAAATACAAATATGACCTGGATGAGATCGACCTGGGCATCATCTACCGCTATGCCGCCTATTTCGGCCGCCGGTATGCGGGGTATACCTATGACCACCTCATGAACCGCTATGTTGCGGAGCACTGGCCCCGTGACAAGAGGCTCCGGTACTACATGCATTACAACCGGGAGAACAGGACCCTTGATCCCACGATCACCGACCGGTTTGTGGAGATGAAGGAAGAGTGATGAAGCCATGCCTTCCGGGGGGCTTCATTTTCCCCCTGAGGGCAGGACAAATGCGATGTTCCTGCGCAGCCCCCCGAAGCCGGTCCGTTTCACGGGCGAGCGCCTGAAAAGCTCCCTGAACTTCTCTTCGCCGAGGTTCTCCCAATCCTCACGGCCCATCGCCCGGAGTGCTTCCCGAATCTGGAATTCAGGCTCCTCGTTCGGTTCTGACAGCCTGTTCCATGGGCAGACCTCCTGGCAAATGTCACACCCGAAGATCCAGTTGTCCATTTTCCCCTTGAATTCCGGCGGCAGTTTCTCGCCCCGGTATTCGATGGTGAGGTAGGAGATGCACTTCCTGGCATCCATTCCGTGGCGGCTGAGGGCGCCGGTGGGGCAGGCCTCGAGGCAGCGCGTGCAGCCGCCGCAATGGTCGGGCTCCTGCTGCCGGTCAGGGGCCAGTTCCGCAGTGGTGAGGACGATCCCGATGAAAAAGAAGGAGCCTTGCTCCCTGGTGATGAGGCAGGTGTTCTTCCCGATCCAGCCCAGGCCTGCTTCCCGGGCCCAGGCCCGTTCCAGCACCGGTGCGGAATCAACGAAAACCCGGGAGGCCGAGCCTTCTGCCTGCCCGTTGATGAAGGCGGCCAGATCTTTCAGCTTCCGTTTCATCACGAAGTGGTAGTCGGTGCCGTGGGCATAGCGCGAGATCTTCAGGTTGTCATTTCCGGGGGGCACTTTGCCGGGGTAATAGTTCATGAGCACCACCACCACCGTCCTGGCCCCGGGGAGCAGCTGCGAGGGGTCGGTCCGTATTTCGAAATAGTTCTCCATGTACCGCATCTCCCCGTGTTTTCCCGATGCCAGCCATTCTTCCAGCCTCCGGGCATCCTCGACGAGGGGGCGTGCTTCTGCGATACCGCAGGCATGGAAGCCCAAAGCACCTGCTTTGGCTTTGACGGCATTGGTAAGGGCTATGGTGGCAAGCGTCTGCATGGATGGCGGTCCCCGTGCCGGGATGATTCGTCGTTAAAACAATTTGTCCTGGTTGCGGAGCCTGATCTTTCCCAGGTGAACGAAGGCCAGCTCTGTGGCCTCCCTGCCCCGGGGTGTGCGCATCAGGTAGCCCTCCTGGATCAGGAACGGTTCGTACACCTCCTCGATGGTGCCGGCATCCTCGCCGACCGCGGTGCTGATGGTGTTGATCCCCACCGGGCCGCCCTTGAATTTCTCGATGATGGTGAGCAGGATCCTGTTGTCCATTTCGTCGAGCCCGTGCTTATCCACATGGAGGGCGGAGAGGGCATGTTGCGAGATCGCCATGTCGATGGTGCCGTTCCCCTTGATCTGTGCGAAATCGCGCACGCGGCGCAACAACAGGTTGGCGATCCGGGGCGTGCCCCTGCTGCGGCGTGCGATCTCCCCGGCGGCGTCGGGCTCGATCTTCACCCGGAGGATGCCTGCCGACCGCTTGACGATGTTGGTGAGGGTCTGTGCATCGTAATACGAAAGCCTGGCGTTGATCCCGAACCTCGACCGCAGGGGGGCCGTGAGGAGGCCCGACCGGGTGGTGGCGCCGATCAGCGTGAACGGGTTGAGGGCGATCTGCACGCTCCGGGCATTGGGGCCCGTTTCGATCATAATGTCGATCTTGTAATCCTCCATCGCCGAATAGAGGTATTCCTCGATGACGGGGCTGAGCCGGTGTATCTCGTCGATGAACAGCACGTCGTTCTCCTCCAGGTTGGTGAGCAGCCCGGCCAGGTCGCCTGGTTTGTCCAGGACCGGTCCCGAGGACACCCGGATGTTCACCCCCAGTTCGTTGGCGATAATGTGCGAAAGGGTGGTCTTGCCAAGGCCCGGCGGGCCGTGCAGGAGCACATGGTCGAGCGACTCCCCGCGCATCCTGGCCGCCTGCACGAAGATCCTCAGGTTCTCGACGACGCTGTGCTGCCCGGCAAAATCGCCGAACTCGGAAGGCCTGAGCACCTTCTCGATCTCCAGTTCCGTATTGGTGAGGTGCTTGCCTGAAGCATCCAGGTTCTCGTTCATAGTTAAGATTGTCAGTCTTGATACAAAATTAGCAATTTCGGCGGACTTGTCGCCCATCTTTATCAGCACTTTCCAACACAGGAAGCAGTTCCCGTCGGCGGGAGCTTCAGCACCACCCGTTTGTCACGTTGTCCCGGTCGCCTGAAATAAATACACCCGGTCGATTAATGCGCCGGTGCGATATTATTTTTTTTATCTTAGCAGGTGGATTCTATAAAACTCAAAGCCATGCGACAGATCATTGTAGCCATCGATTTCTCCAAATGCTCCATGCATGCCCTGGAGTATGCCATTAATCTATCCAACACCCTCAAGACCGGGATCACCATGGTGTGGGTGGATGCGGCCCGGACCGATGAGTCGGTGCTGGGGCCCGGCGAGACCAACCGCAAGGAGATCACCGGCAGTTTCGACCAGCTCATCGAAAAATACAGTCCGATGCTCGAGCAGGGGGAGATCACCTACAAGATTCGCAAGGGGAAAGTGCACATCGAGGTGGCCAACCAGGCCAAATACAGCGATGCCCTGATGGTAATAGCGGGCACGCACGGCGTCACCGGTTTTGAAGAATTCTGGATCGGAAGCAACGCTTACCGCATCGTCACGTATGCTCCCTGCCCGGTCATCACCATCCGGACGATGTATGATTTCAATTCTTCCATGCAGAACATCGTGGTTCCCATCGACAGCACCCTGGAGACCAGGCAGAAGATCCCGTTCAGCACCATGCTGGCCAAGTATTTCAAGGCGAACGTCCATGTGCTATCGCTCTATACCACCACCATCCGGGCGGTGCGGCACAAGGTGGACGAATATTCCAAACAGGTCGTAAAATACCTGGAAGAAGAAAACGTTCCATATATCCTGGAAGCAGTGGATGCCGAGAACATCACGAATGCCACCATTGGTTATGCCACCAGGGTGAACGCGGATGTCATCTCCATCATGACGGAACAGGAGACCACCACTGCAAACCTTTTCCTTGGGGCTTATGCCCAGCAGATGGTGAACCACTCGCCCATCCCGGTCCTGAGCATTCACGCCAAGGAATACATAAGGATTCAATCACGTTAAATCGAACTATGAAAAGAATGGTGTTGATGTTGCTTACGGCCTTTCTGGTCGGTGGGGCGGCCATGTCGCAGGAAACGGAACAGGGTGAGCTCCGGGTGATCCAGGATCCCCGGGTGGACTCGCTGATGGCAAGGTACGTCAGGGTGAACGAGGCCAATCCCCTGACGGAGGGATGGCGGATCGAGATCTTCTTCGAGGCCGGGAACCTCTCGAAAAAGCAGGCCATGGAGGCCAAGGCCGAATTTGTGCAAAAGCATCCCGATGTCCCATCATACCTCATCTTCCAGCAGCCCTATTACAAGGTGCGTGTCGGTGATTACAGGACCAAGATGGAGGCCGAGCGCTTCCTTCATGCCATCAATCCGGATTATCCGCAGGCATTTGTCGTTTCGGATGAGATCAACTTTCCGCGGCTTGATTAGGCCCGCGCATTCATGCGGTCATTGCGTTTTTATTTAAGCGCCAGCCCTACCCTGGCCTTAAGTGATCGTCAAGATCCGCAGATCATAAGATATTTGAAAATCCGTCATTACTTTTGATTGGCACAACTAAAGGAACATGAAAACACTATACATCGTCAGGCATGCAAAATCGTCGTGGGACCACCCCGGCCTCGAGGACCATCAAAGGCCCCTCCTGGAGAAAGGCAAGAAACGCACGCGGTATGTCATCGACTATCTCCTCAACGACCAGGCCCGGGTCGACCTGATTGTGTCCAGTCATGCCGTGAGGGCCCACGACACCGCCAGGATCATCGCCAATGCCCTCCATTACCCGGCTGACCGGATCATGGTCTCCAAGAACCTCTATTTCGGTGACCCCGAGAGCTTTTTCGACCTCTTTTATGACCTGTCGGATGACATCGATTCCCTGATGCTGGTCGGGCATAATCCGGGCTTCACCACCTTTTCCAATTATTTCCTGGACAAGAAGATCGACAACCTGCCCACCTCGGGGATCGTCTGCATCACATTTGACATGCAGGGATGGGAAAATATCCACGATTCCAAAAGAAAGACTAAATTTGTTATCTCCCCCAGGCAATTGAGGGAGATGAAGCGCCGGAACAACAACTAAAAAAGTCATCACTTGCCCATGGAAGGTCAGAATAACAGGCCCGAACAGTCCTTTCCCTACATCAACAGGGAGATCAGCTGGCTGCACTTCAACGCCAGGGTGCTGCAGGAGGCCATTGATCCCAATACGCCCCTCATCGAACGGATCAAGTTCCTCGGGATCTTCTCAAACAACCGCGATGAGTTCTTCCGGGTGAGGGTAGCCTCCCTCAACAGGTTGCTGATGATGACCGACATCGATGCCCTGGAAAAGGAGAATGCCCGCGATGTCCTCGACCAGATCAAGGAGATCGTCGAGGAGCAGGAAAAGCTGTTCACGCATACCTATCACAACATCGTCAAAGAACTGGCGAACCACAATGTCATCATCATCAACGAGCATGAACTGGATGAGGAGCAAGGCGAATTTGTGAAGCGGTTCTATCATGAGAAGCTTCGCCAGTACCTCTTCCCCATCATGCTCAAGAGTTTCCAGCACCTGACCTCCATCAAGGACGGATCCATCTACCTCGCCATCCAGCTCAGTTGTTCACGGAATGAACTGGAGGATAACTACGCCCTCATCAAGGTCCCTCAGAAGTCGCTTTCCAGGTTCCTCATCCTCCCCAGGAAGGGGGACAAGGAATACATCATCCTGCTGGACGACGTGATCCGGTATTGCCTGGAGGACATCTTCGCGCTCTTCGGCTACGATACTTTCAATGCCTATACCATAAAGATCACCCGGGATGCCGAGCTCAACGTCGACGATGACGTGTCCAAGAGTTTCCTGGAGAACATGAGCGAGAGCCTGAAAAAAAGGAAGAAGGGGGAGCCTGTCCGTTTTGTGTATGATGGCGACATCCCCACTGCATTCCTAAGAAAGATCACCAAGAAGCTCAAGATCACCAACCAGGACAACATGCGGAGCGGCGGCCGCTACCATAATTTCAAGGATTTCATGTCGTTCCCCAGGGTGGGCAGCGACGACCTTCTCTACCCACCGTTCCCGCCCCTGCCCCACAAGGACATCATGCCCAACCAGAGCATTATCTCCCTCCTGAAGAAGCAGGACATCATGCTCCATTTCCCGTACCAGTCGTTCCACTATGTGATCGATTTTCTCAGGGAGGCCTCCATTGATCCCCTCGTGACGGAGATAAAGATGACCTTCTACCGGGCCGCCAAGTATTCCAACGTGGTGAACGCCCTTGTGAATGCGGCCCGAAACGGCAAGAAGGTGACTGTTTTCCTTGAGATACAGGCCCGGTTCGACGAGGAGGCCAACATCACCCTTGCGGGCAAGCTATACGACGAGGGCGTAAAGATCATCCCCACCATTCCCGGCTTCAAGGTACACAGCAAGCTGATCTGTGTCAAGCGCAGGGAAGAGAATGAGGATGTGTTCTATGCCAATGTGAGCACGGGAAACTTCAACGAGTCCACCGCCAATGTTTATGCCGATGACAGCCTGCTGACCGCCAACCAGGAGATCGCCTCCGAGGTCGACAAGGTGTTCTCCCTGATGGAGACCCGCTACTATCCGCCGGAGTTCAAGAACCTGGTGGTTTCTCCTTTCCATTCCCGCAACTTTTTCCTATCCATGCTCGACAGGGAGATGGAGCATGCCCGTGCCGGAAGGGATGCGTGGGCCATTATCAAGATCAACAGCCTGGTCGACAGGCGGATGGTCAGGAAGCTTTACGATGCCAGCCAGGCAGGGGTGAAGGTGAGAATGATCGTCCGCGGGATCTGCACCCTGGTGCCCGGTATCCCGGGCATTTCCGAGAACATAGATGTGGTGAGCATCATCGACCGCTTCCTTGAACACTCACGGGTATTTGTCTTTGGCAATGGCGGGGCGAATGAATATTACATCGGGTCGGCTGACTGGATGCCGCGCAACCTGGACCACAGGATCGAAGTGATCGCCCCGGTGGTCGACCCCTTGATCAGGAAAGAGCTTTGGGACATGCTCCGCATACAGTTGAGCGATAATTGCAAGGCGCGAAAAAGTGACGAGCGGAGCATCAATTTCTACAAGGAGACCGGGACTGATGAACAGACCCGTTCCCAGTTCGACATTTATGAATATTTCCGTCTTAAAACGGTATAATACGATCGTCTATGGTCTTTGCTGCTGTTGATATAGGTTCCAACGCCGCCAGGTTGCTTTTCGCGAACGTGTTCGAAAAGGACGACAAGACCTTTGTGGAAAAGGCCACCCTGGTGCGCATCCCTACCCGGCTCGGGGAGGATGTATACTCCATAAACTCCATCACGGATGAGAAGGCCGACCTGCTGATCAAGACCCTGAAGGCATTCAAGCTGCTCATCGAGGTTTACGATCCCATCGATCACGACGCCTGCGCCACTGCGGCGATGCGGGAAGCGGTCAACGGACTGGAGGTACTGGAGCGCATCCGGAGCGAGGTGGGATTCAACGTACGCCTCATCGACGGCATCGAGGAGGCCAACATCATCCGCAGAACCAACAAGATCGGCTTCGAACAACCCGACAACCTCACCATGTATGTGGATGTGGGCGGCGGCAGCACCGACATCTCCGTCATGGACCACCACGAGATCCTGGATGTGCAGTCGTTCAAGATCGGCACCCTGCGCATCCTGAAGGAGAGTGTCAGGGAGAAGGAATGGGAGCGCCTGGAGACCATGCTCAGAAAGTACAGCCGCGACTTCGGGTTGATGAACATCATTGGTTCCGGAGGGAACATCAACAAGATCAACAAGCTTTTCGGCGACCCGGTCTCGTATACCCTCACCACCAAGCAATTGAAGGACGCCTACTTCTTCCTGAAGGATTTCACCCTGGAGGACCGCATCGACAAGCTGGGCCTCCGGCCCGACCGGGCCGATGTGATCGTGCCGGCGGCTGAGATCTTCCTCTTCATCATGAACATCATCCAAACCGACAACATCCTGGTGCCCAAGATCGGACTGGCCGACGGGCTGATCTTTCAATTGTATGAGAAATATAAAAGGAAGCTGGTGAACGAGTTTGAGTGATCCTGCAACGCTATTTGAACCATTCCGGGTCCAGGAATTTCTTCACGCTGTCGCCATAGGACCGCATCTGTTTCTTATCGTCGACCTGGAATGTGCACCGTTCACCGTAAGTCCGTGAAATGTAGATGGTGGTCTCCTCCCCGATTTCGTCGACCCTTATGAAATGCGCCATTTCCTTGTTCTTGTCAGAGACCAGGTTTTCGTTGCAGACCGGACAAAAGAAATCGACCACATCGCCGGTATTCACTTCCAGTGTTGCGCTCATGGCCACCGTGTAGTTCCCGATCTCCTCGTGGAGCAGGGCGAGCCCCCTGTTGTCCCTCGAGCCCGGGCCGTGTGCGGTCAGGATGATATTCTTCTTGGCATTGATGGCGGATTGGCAGTGCGGGCATTTATAGGTCAGTCGCATATCATACAGTTTTGATCCACTAAATTTACAAAAGATTTTCAATACCGGCCTGTGTTCTGGGATTTTTTCCTGCCTCCCCGACATGAAACTGCCATCAATGAAAAAGCCCGGCGGTCAACCGGGCTTTTGTTCCGAAACATCAATGGTCGAGCAGCTTGATCTTTTCCGTCCGGGTGAGTTCGGGTGTTGAAACGGAAATGAAATAAATGCCACCCTCCAGGTGTTCAAGGTTGAGGGTCTGCTTCAGGGTGCCTCGGGCCGTCAGGGTTATGTCGGTGATGTTCACCCCCAGCATGTCAAAGACCTGGATCCTGACGGTGCCATCGGCGATGAGTTTTAATTCCACAACTCCCGAGGTGGGATTGGGGTAAAGCTCCAGCAGGCGGCCCTGCTGCTCTTCCATGCCGGTGCATTCGTCCACCAGGATTGTCTGCTCCGCCATGTTATCGCAACCGTTGGCGGCCATGTAGGTGTAGGTAATGGTGTGCAGGCCCAGGCCGGCGGCGGCCGGGTCGAACCAGCCATCATCCACACCGGCCCCGGAATAGATACCGCCCGCCGGGGAGCCGCCGGTCAGTTCAAACGGCGGGTCGGTGAGGCAAACATCATCAAATGACAGCAGCATGACGGGCGGGGTCATCAGCACGGTGACATAATCCTCCGCAAAGAAGCTGCTGGTGCTGGTACCGTCCGAAACTTCCAGTTCCACACTGAACGTGCCCGTTTCATTGTAGGTGACCACCGGGTTCTGTTCCGCGGAGGTGGCCGGGTCGCCCCCTTCGAAGGTCCAGTTCCAGGTGGTGATGTTCCCGATCGACTGATCCTCGAAGGCGACCACATCGTACTGGCATAGCTCGGTCACGTCCGATGTGAAATTCGCCGTAATGGCTGTAAACCCGCAGTCTTCGATGTAGGGATCGAAACAACTGGCAGAGCTGGGCGGCCAGCAGATGTCGAAATACATGGTCTTGTCGGGACACACCACGCAATAGGTCGGATAACCGTAGAAGTTCTGACCCTGGATGACGATGTCGATCGCATCGGGTCCGCCACCTTCAGTGCCGGCGCAGGGATTGGTGATGCCCTGTGCAACCTTGTAGGCATTGATGGCTGCATTGCCATCGGAAGGGGAAAGGCCCCACATCAGGAGATTTCCTGATCCGGAACCGTAGTTGACATATACCTCTTCTATTAATGGGGCATATGTGATGCAACTCGGTCAAGTGGTGAAGAACAGGTCCAGGAAGACAGTCTTGCCAAGGCTGAGCTGGTCATAAAGGTTCCAGGTGTTGCCATCGGAATCTGTAATGGTGAAGTCACCCACATCATCGGTGACCTTTACCATCCCCTTGGTCAGTTCCCTTTCCACCGGACCGTCCTGGGCGGTCAGCGATAGCGAGAAAAGGAGGGCAAGGATGAATAAACTTTTTCTCATACTCGTGTGTTTAGTTACTATTCGCAATTGTTATCAGATGCACAAATATAGGATTATCCGGCAATCTGCAAAATCATTTATTCAGATACACTTATCGAATAATCCTATTTTTGTTGCGTTATTTGAAGAGGACCTGACAAATGGGAGAAATAAAAGTTAGGAAGCCGGAGTGGCTAAAGACGAAGGTGCCCATTGGCAAGCAATACCTGGGCGTGCGGGAGATCGTGGAACGGCACAGGTTGCACACCATTTGCACCAGTGGTCACTGCCCGAACATGGCCGAATGCTGGGGCCGGGGTACGGCCACCCTCATGATCCTGGGGGATATCTGCACCCGGGCGTGCAAGTTTTGCAACGTGAAGACCGGGCGACCCTTGCCGGCGGACCTGATGGAACCGGACCGGGTAGCCGATTCGGTCCGTAAGATGGGTGTGAAGCACTGTGTCATCACCTCTGTCGACCGGGATGACCTGGACGACGGCGGCGCTGCCATCTGGGCCATGACCATCCGTCGCGTGAAAGCCCTCAATCCCGGCACCACCGTCGAGACCCTTATCCCGGACTTTGACGGAAGGGAAGCGCTGATCCAGCAGGTGATCGATGCCGGGCCGGAGGTGATCTCCCACAACCTGGAGACCGTCCGCCGCATTACCCCCATCGTCAGGAGCAAGGCCCGCTATGACCTGAGCCTGGGCGTCCTTGAGTACCTCGCTTCCCGGGGGGTCCGCACCAAGACGGGCATTATGGTGGGTCTGGGGGAGACGGAGGAAGAGGTGTTGCAGACCATGGACGACGTCCGGCTCCGCGGCGTGGAGGTCTTTACCATCGGTCAGTACCTTCAGCCCACCCGCCGTCACCTTGCCGTGAAGGAGTTCATTGCCCCGGAACAGTTTGAAAAATACAGGCTGGCAGGGCTTGAAAAAGGATTCAGGTATGTCGAGAGCAGCCCCCTCGTCAGGTCGTCCTATCATGCCGAAAAACATGTACACTGAGTTCATGGAGCAGGATCCAGCCTCCATCAATATACCCGCCGGCCCATCGGCGAGCATCCGGAGATCATGGTAAGAAAGGTTATCTTCAATGATCTGGGGACGAAAGACTATGCCGAGGCATGGGATTACCAGAAGCAACTCCTGGCCCAGGTGCAGGAGATCAAGCGGTTCAACCGCGAGCTGCCGGCCTGTGAGCAGACCGTCAATTACAACTACCTCCTCTTCTGTGAGCACCCCCACGTATATACGCTCGGGAAAAGCGGTTCCGACAGCAACTTGCTGGTCGACGAGCAGTTGCTGACACAGAAGGGTGCCACCTTCTTCCGGATCGACCGGGGGGGAGACATCACCTACCACGGCCCCGGACAGGTTGTCGGTTATCCCATCTTCGACCTGGAGGCATTCTCCATGGGGGCCAGGGAATACATCGCAAGCCTTGAGCAGGTGGTCATCAATACCCTCGCCGCCTATGGCATTCCCGGTGAACGGCTCGACGGGGCCACGGGCGTCTGGCTGGATGCCGGAGTGCCACGGCGCACCCGGAAGATCTGTGCCATCGGGGTCAAGGTGAGCCGCCATGTGACGATGCATGGTTTTGCTTTCAATGTAAATACCGACCTTCACTATTACGACCTGATCAACCCTTGCGGTTTTACTGACAAGGGGGTCACCAGCATGCAGCAGGAATTGGGCAGCCCCGTCGACATCGGGGAGGTAAAGGACAGGCTAACGAAGGAGTTTGCCCGCGTCTTCCGGTTCGAATACGAGCAGGTGGACTGATCATTTCCCGAACACTTCCGTGAGCACGAGGTGGGATTTTACATGTCCGAATCCCGGGATGTGCAGCCTGTAATAGCGAAGCAGCATCTCCAGGAGCTCCAGCCTCAGGGCATTGTCCGACTGCAAGCCGCCGAGGTCCTCGAAGTTCATCTGCATCAGTTCGTGCAGCATCCGGCTTGCCCCTGGGCCGCCGGTCAGTTCGGCCTGGCCGCCGCTTCCCGTGAACTCGCCCTCCTGGAGGTCGAAAAGGGTATGGTGCTCCGAATAGTTGTCGCGCGGGAAAAATCCCAGGTGACGGCTCAGCCCGATGAGAAAAAGGTGATGGAACAGGCCGATGCTGCCGGCATGCAGGTCCAGGAACTGGATGGCGTTGTAGAGGTAGGCGAACAGTCCCGGGTTGGCCTCCTCTTCGCGGATCACCTTGTACAGGATCTCGTTGAGGAAGACGGCGATCGCGCTCTTCTTCATGTTGAAGGGGATGTCGCGGAAGGGGTAGGCTATTTTAAGGTTTTTCAGGTGCTGGATCTCCTTGTTGCCGCGCAGGTTGAACTCCAGTTCCACCAGGCTGAGGTGCTGGAGATGGGCCGACCGGATCCGGGCATGCCTGCTCCTCGCTCCCCGGACAAGGAAAGACTGAATCCCGCCGTCCTCGGTATAGATGCGGGCAATGATGCTGGTTTCTCCGAACTTGACCTGGTTGAAGACGATGCCGCGCGTCGTGAGTAACATCAGTTCATGAAGAGTATCTTGGTGACCAGGGTCTCATTGCCACTGCTGTCGGTCACGAAGACCATATAGACCCCCGACATGGCCCTGCGTCCCTCGAAGTTGTTCCCGTTCCAAATGGCCTGGCCTCCTTCGGCCCTTCCTGAGAATACCAGGTTGCCGTTGATGTCGGTCACCTTGAAATCGGCATTGCTCACGAGCCCTTTGATGGCAATGGGCCCCGTATAGTCGGGCCTCACCGGGTTGGGATAGGCATACACGTCGGTGTTGGAGTCGCCCCCGGAGGTGGCGGAACCCTTGAAGGAGATGATGCCATTGGCGGTGCCGATGAAAACCTCGCCTGTTACGCCGTTGATGGCGAGGCTGGTGATGTTGTTGGAGAACAGGGGGCTGTTATCGGTGGTAAAGTGATGGATCTCCTTCAGGCCGTCCTCGGAGACCAGGTACACTCCCGACCGGTCGGTGCCGATCCATTTGTTGTTGTTCCCGTCCACCTTGATGTCGGTGATGGTCTCGAACTCCAGGAGGATGTCGGCCAGACCGGTACCGTCGTTCCGCGGGATCAGGATGCGCTGGGCGTCGAAGTTGAACTGCGAGAACACATTCTCGGGGGAATAGATCACCGAGATGCCCTCGTCGCTGCCGATCCAGATCTCGCCGTCGAGGTCCTCCGCGATGCTGAATATCTTGGTGCCGGGCAGTGCACCGTTACCCTGGGCAGAGGAGAGGTGTTTCACCCGGTCGTCGGAAGGGTCCTTGGGGGTGCCGCGATCGTCGAAAACGATGATGGAATGTTCCCGCCAGAGGATCCATTTCTGTCCGTAGGAGTCGATGATCAGCTTCCCGATATCCTTGCCGCCCGACTGCGAACCCAGGTAGAAGGAGCGCCATTCGCCGTTCGCGGTCCCGTCATTGAGTTTCACGGAGAGGATGTTGTTGGCCCCGGAGTTGGTCATCCACAGGTTGCCGGCATTATCGAACTGCAGTCCGCCAACCTTGCAGATGGGAGGACCCTGGTTGGCTTTGTATTCCAGGGAGCTGTTCACGGGGGTGAAAAGCTGCTTGTACTTCCCGTCGTAAAATTCTGCCAGCCCGATGTGCCAGGAGCCGGCGAACACCTGTGCATTGTCATAGGGGTTTACAGTGATGCTGACGATATCCAGGATCGAATCGAGCGCGCCGGCCCCTTCCGTCTGGCGGTCGATGGTGGTCCAGGTGTCCCCGATAAAGGAGGAAACACTGCCTCCCTTCCAGATGTTGCCCCAGCTCAGGTTGCGGCCCCCCGCGGCGGTCCACAGGTGCTGGCCGGCAATGTCCATTTCGAATACATCTGCGTTTTTGGGGCTGTTGGGGGTGTAGAACGAAAAACTTTCGTTCCGCTCACTGACCATGCCCAGTTTGCCATCTGCCATCCAGATCATGTCCCCGTCGAAATCGACCTCGTTGATGGAGGGCCCGGTGGTGTAGTAGGTCCAGATCGTTTTGACCAGGTTGTGGTCGGCGTCGAAGACCAGCATGTTGTAACCGTGCGGCACATAGAGGAGGTCATTGTGAGAGGCCAGGTCCAGGACATCCTCCTCGCCGAAGACCTCCTGGCCGTTATTCCAGGCGCCGTCGCGGTAAAAATAGACCAGGTCGTCCTTGAAGGTCTCTGTGTACCTGTTGGTGTAGATGGTTCCGGCGTTGTTGATGATGTGGTTGAAGGTGGCATCCGGCTCGGGGATCCCGAGGTCTTTCGTCCACGCCCCGAAAAAGGCCAGGTTGGGGTCGTTCCTGTCGGCCTTGTAGATCCCGCTTTCCGTCGCCGCATAGAATGTGTCCTCGTCAAAGGTCATGTCCAGGACCTGCAGATGGATGCCATCCGGACCGATGTAATAGGTGTCCTTCACCTCTTCCTTCAGCAGGTCGATCACCACGATCCCGAAGCCGCAGGAAAGGTAGGCGAGATCATCGATGAACAGAATGCCGTTGATGGCCTTCTCCTCCGGGGTGACGGCCGTGCTGTTGTAGATGTCGGGCATGTTGATGATCATGTTGTTCCGGATGAGGTCGATGTTGGCGTTGGAGTAGGCTATGACCAGCGTATTGTTCCGGTCGTTGTAGCCGATCCGGGAGATGCCGACATCGTTGAGTCCCTGGATGGTGGTGAGCCTGTTCAGGGTGTTGTCCTGTTTGTTCAGGTAAAAGAGGCTGTAATTGGTGGCGCAATAGATCCTTCCGTCGGCCACGGCCACCGAGATGCCGTCCACATAAGGCAGGTGGTCGCGCCATTCGCCGATGCCCACCCCCTGGCCTGCCGAGGCAAGGGCGATCGTGGATAGAAATAGGGAGGTCCATCCCCTTATTTTGTTCATCATCATCTTCCCTGGAATAAATGTTTTAGGTAAAACTTGTTTTCACAAAAAATATTATGCGAGAATCCATCGCCAAAGATAACCCAATTCTTATTTCCAGTCGCCCTGTTCTTTGATGAGACGCACCAGCTCCTCCAGGGCCTCTTCCTGCGGGATCCCGGTTTTCATGATCTTCCTGCCCTTGTAAAGGGTGATCTTTCCCCTTGCGCCGCCCACATAGCCATAGTGGGCATCGGCCATCTCCCCGGGGCCGTTCACGCAGCAGCCCATCACCCCGATCTTCAGCCCTTTCAGGTGGGAGGTCCTTTCTTTGATCCGCTGCAGGGTGGACTGGATGTCGAAAAGCGTTCGCCCGCAGGAGGGGCAGGCAATGTATTCGGTCTTGCTGATCCGCTCGCCGGTGGCTTGCAGGATGCCGAAGGCCAGTTCGGCGCGCCGGTGCGCCGGTGCTGTCGGGCAGTCGATCCAGATGCCGTCGGGCAACCCGTCGACCAGCAACATGGCAAAATCGACCGAGGCCCTGATCATCAGCTCCTCCTGCGGCAGCGCACCATACGCCATCCTGACGATCACGGGGTTGGTCCTCCCGCGTTCGGCAAGAACCTGGAACCAGCGTCGCGTAATCCGGGTCCCCGCGCTGGTGCCGGGGTCGAAGACCAGCACCTGGTCGCTGCGCATCGACGGGATTGCGCTGAGGAGGTCTTCCCCGCTCCGGATGAAGAGGGGCCTGAAAGTGCTTTCCCCCCGGCTGTCCCCTTCAAGATACTGCAACTCTTTGGGTGAAACCGCGATAAGGTCGGGCTTCAGGTCTTCCCTGAACTTCCCGGGAAGGGTGCTGTCACTGCTGACGGCCACCACGGGCGGGCTGCCGCCTCCAATGCCCCATGCGGCCCGGGTCGGCCTGCGGGTATAGGAGCATGGGTCCGTTCCGTACGTGCCGTCGAGCATGTACATGCCTTCACGGCTGTCGGGGATGGCGGCGGCGATGATCTTCCGGGCCACCGGGATCTCGTATTCGGGGTCCTCGGTGAGCGAAACCCGGATGGTGTCGCCAATGCCGTCGGCCAGCAGCGGCCCGATCCCGGCGGCTGACTTGATGCGCCCGTCCTCCGCATCGCCCGCCTCGGTCACGCCCAGGTGGATGGGGTAATCCATGCCCAGCTCCATCATCCGCTTCACGAGAAGCCGGTTGGCCTGCACCATCACCTTCACGTTGCTGGCTTTCATCGACAGGACGAGGGCATGAAAATCCAGGTCGCGGCAAATGCTCACGAACTCCAGCGCCGATTCCACCATCCCTGCGGGGGTGTCGCCATAGCGCAGCAGGATGCGCTCCGACAGCGACCCGTGGTTGCTGCCGATCCGCAGGGCGGTCTTATGCTCCCGGCAGACATCGAGCAGGGGCTTGATCCGTTCCCTGATGTGCTGCAGTTCGGCCTGGTATTCGTCGTCGGAATAGCGGATGCGGCCCCGTTTCCGGTCGACATAGTTGCCCGGGTTGATCCGCACCTTTTCCACATGCTTTGCAGCTGCCAGGGCAGCTGCGGGCTGGTAGTGGATGTCGGCGATCAGCGGCGTATGGTATCCCCTTGACCGCAGTTCATCCCGGATCACCGCCAGGTGCTCCGCCTCGCGCACGCCCTGTGCGGTGATCCTCACATATTCGCAACCCGCCTCGATCATCCGCACCGATTGTTGCACGGTGGCCTCAGTATCCATCGTATTGGTGGAGGTCATTGACTGCACACGCACCGGATGGCCTCCCCCGAGGGGGACCTCGCCGATGTGGACGGTGCGGGATGTGAATATTTTTGAGGCCATGTCGCGCTTATTCGGGATGATGCCGGAACGTGGCTATGAGGATCCCGGCGGAGCCTTGCTCCCGGGCCGGGTCACCTTTCATCGTGCCAGCACCCCGATGATCCATTGTTATTGATCTTCCTCTCTGTTTTTCACATACTTCTCCAGCCATTCGTTCATCTCCCAGAGCATGTGGAGGACTGACTCGCTGGCGCGGTAGCCATGACTTTCATGCGGCAGCATCACAAGTCTGGCATTGCCCCCGAGCCCTTTCATGGCGGCGAACATGCGTTCGCTCTGGATGGGGAAAGTGCCTGAATTGTTGTCGGCTTCCCCATGGATCAGGAGAAGAGGTTCGTTGATCTTGTCGGCATGCATGAAAGGCGACATGGTGTAGTAGACCTCCGGTGCATCCCAATAGGTGCGTTCTTCCGACTGGAATCCGAATGGAGTGAGGGTCCGGTTGTATGCACCGCTCCTTGCGATCCCGGCGGCGAAGAGGTCGGAATGGGCAAGCAGGTTCGCCGTCATGAACGCGCCGTAGGAATGGCCTCCGACAGCAACGCGGCCGGGATCCCCGACACCCATTTCGGCCAGTTTGTCGATGGCTGCCGCTGCGTTGGCGACCAGTTGCTCGCGGAAGGTGTCATTGGGCTCTTCATCCCCTTCGCCCACCACGGCCATGGAGGGGTCGTCGAAGACGGCATAGCCCTGGGTCAGGAAGTAGAGCGGCGAACTCCAGCCCAGGCGGATGAACTCATAGGGGGATCCCTGCACCTGGCCGGCGGCGTCGGCGCTCTTGAACTCCTCGGGGTAGGCCCACATGATCACCGGAAGGGGGTCATCACCATTTTTGAAGGAGGTGGGGAGGTAGAGGTCTCCTTTCAGGTCAAGACCATCGTTGCGCTTGTACTGCACCACCTGTTTTTCAACCCCTTTCAGCTGGGGATAAGGGTGCGGGAAACTGGTGAGCCGGGTCAGTTTGCCTTTTTTCATGTCCCTGACAAAATAATTGGGCGGATCCTCTTTCGACTCCCTGCGGGTAAGGACCAGGTTCTCTTTCAGGTCGATGATCTGGACGGGGTACTCATAATACGGGGCTTCTGAGCGCCACAGCTCCCGGGTGTCGCCGGTGGCCATGTCAAATTCCCGGATGAAGGGCCTGTTGCCCTCGGGGGAGGCCCCGGTGCCCGCCAGGTATAGCTTCTTGCCCGTCCTGTCGGTGAGCAGGACCTGTTCGCCGTAGCTGTTGGGGGCTGTCTGGAAGTTGCCGGGATCGTTGTAGGCGTCCTCAAAGGAACGTTCGAAGACCACCTCCTTGGAGGCCGGGTCGCCGGGGGTGAAGCGGCTGGTGATCATTTGCCGGGTGTTCCACCACCACTCGGAGGCGATGGCCAGCCGGCCGTCACCCCAGGTGATGCCCCCTGCCCGCATCACAAACCGGATGTCTTCCATTTTCTCGCCTTCAAAAGGGGCTTCGAGATAGAAGGCCTGGTCGCGGTGGTCCGCCTCCCTGGCCGGGTCCCCTCCGTCGAGGGCTTCTACCCAGTAGAGGGTGGCCGGCACATCGGCGCGCCAGGTGAAGTTACGGGGACCTGTCCTGACGGCCCCGAATCCTTTGGGGATATTCTCCGCCACAGGGATCTCGGCCACCACCCTGACCAGGTTGCCCGCCCGGTCGTAAATCCTCGCGGCCTGTGTGAACCGGCTGTATGGCACGATGTAGGAATAGGGCTTCACGATCTCGGTGATGAGCAGGAAGGATCCGTCGGGGGAAGGGGATACCTGGCTGAATATGCCGGGCTCTCCCCAGGGGAGGACCTCTTTGGAGATCAGGTCGATGGTGTATAACCGGGCGGTGGCGAAGTATTCAAACAGCGCCTCGTCGTATGGGTCCTGGAGCAGGTCCTGGTAGGTGCGGACCGGTGCGACATCCCCTGTTGTTTGCTGTACCACCGGGCCCTGCGGGGTCAGCGGTTCACCGGGCATCCCGCCACGGCTGGTCGGTACGGCCTTGAACAGCAGCATGGATTCGGAGAGCCAGCGGTAGGGCAGGCCGCCCATGGCATCGTTGATGATTCCGTCGGTCAGCCTGGCCGCCTGGCCGCTGTTCAGGTCGGCCATCCACAGTTCAATGCCGTTCTGGAGGGTGTTGGTGAAGGCGATGCGCTGACCGTTGGGTGACCAGCTCACGTTGCCGATGCGCGGACTGTCAGGCAGGCCCGCCACGGTATGTTCCTCGTTCTCACGGATGCTCTTGAATTTCAGCCCGGTGTAGCTGTAGGCCCTGCTTTGCCCGTTGGTGCGGGGGTTGATGCGGATCCCCGCCAGTTTCATCTCGGGCTGGGCCAGTTCCTCGATCGAAGGGTAGCCGGGCCGTTCCATCAGGATCATCCAGTCGCCGGTCGCATTGATGGAGACCGATGGTGTTTGCGGTGCATTGACCAGGTCCTCGATGGCCTTCGGGGGCTTCTGGTAGGTCAGGTCGGCCTGGGACAGGGCCCTGCCGGTAGAGAACAGAAAAAGCAGCGCAGTCAGGAAAAGGAATGGATTCTTCATGGTGCAGTTCTTATTTTTTACGAAAATAGCCAAAAATCCCGATCCGACCCTTTTGCCGGGCAACTGGAATTTCGGCCATCCGATCGGCCATATTGTTTAAATTTGCTGCTTGTCAATTAAATACGCCATGAACACTTCGAGTTTAAAATATTCCGGACCATTCTTCCCCATCCTGCTTTTGATCCTGACGGTCATGGTCCACGTCATGGTCTGCGGCCAGCAGCCGTCATTTGACCGCCAGGACACCCTGCGCGGGTCTGTCACGCCTGAAAGGGCCTGGTGGGACCTCACCTACTACCACCTGGCAGTGGAGGCCGATCCATCCGACAGCAGTCTCCGGGGGAAGGTGCTCATCCGTTACCTCGTGCTGGCCGACCATCCGGTGATGCAGGTCGACCTGCAACCACCCATGGAAATAACCGGGGTGCAGCAGGAGGGTGTGCCCGTGGAGTATGCCCGTGACGGGAATGTCTATTACCTGAGGCTGGGAAGCGAACAATCCCCCGGCACCACCCGGGAGGTGGAGGTAAGTTTCCGGGGCAGGCCAGTCATCAGCCGGAACCCGCCCTGGGACGGCGGGGTCGTCTGGACCCGGGATGAGAACGGCAAGCCCTTCATTGCGACCGCCTGCCAGGGCGAAGGTGCCAGCCTGTGGTGGCCCTGCAAAGACCACATGTACGACGAACCCGACAGCATGCTCATCAGCATCACGGCACCCCGCGACCTTGTGGCGGTGGGCAACGGACGGCTGATCGGGACCGACCAGGACAGAAAGGCGCGTACGCGCACGTTTCACTGGTTCGTCTCCAATCCCATCAACAATTACGGGGTGAACATGAACATTGCCGATTATGTGCACTATTCGGAGCAATATGCAGGCGAAAAGGGGATGCTCGACTGCGACTATTATGTGCTTCCCTACAATCTGGAGAAGGCCAGGCGGCAGTTCCTCGACGTGCCACGCATGCTCGAGGCCTTTGAACACTGGTTCGGGCCTTATCCTTTTTACGAGGACGGGTACAAGCTGGTCGAGGTGCCCTACCCGGGGATGGAGCACCAGAGTTCGGTGACCTACGGCAACCTTTTCCGGAACGGGTTCATGACCCGCGACGTGAGTCATACCGGCTGGGGCGACCGGTTCGATTTCATCATCATCCATGAGTCGGGCCACGAATGGTTCGCCAACAGCATCACCTACAAGGATATCGCTGACATGTGGATCCACGAGAGCTTCACGGCATATTCCGAGAGCCTTTTCACCGAGTATCACTTCGGCAGGGAGGCGGGCTACGCCTATGTGAGGGGGACCCGCGCCAACATCTCGAACGACCGGCCCATCATCGGATGGTATGATGTGAACCGGGCAGGATCGGGCGACATGTACCCCAAGGGAGCCAACATGCTTCATACCCTCAGGCAACTGGTGAACAGCGATTCCACATGGAGGGCGCTCCTGCGCGGGCTCAACGCCAGGTTCTATCACCAGACCGTGACCACCCGGCAGGTGGAGGATTATATCTCCGGGTTCACGGGATTGGAGCTCGGGGCCTTTTTCGACCAGTACCTTCGCGACGTGCGGGTGCCCGTTTTTGAATACGAGGTCGACGGAAAGGAGATGAAATACCGCTGGAACAATTGCATTGCCGGCTTCGACATGCCGGTGCGGGCAAGGATAAATGGCGACCCCGTGTGGCTGCGCCCCACCACGCAGTGGACCACGGCCGCCCTCGACGACACCGTTGCGGAGTTCCAGGTGGATGAGAATTTTTATGTGGCCTCCTTCCGGATCCAGCCCCTGAACTTCCGGAGCGAGTGAAAGAAAAAGGCCCGCCCCAACCGGGGCGGGCCATCACCTAATTCAAAGCTGTTCCCGTCGGCCGGATGTCAATTCCATGGCTGACCGGGATCTGGACCGTTACATTTCACGGATCTCATTCTTGGGAGCATACAAATGGATCAGCCCATCTTTGTTGTCGGCCAGCGAGTTCATCTGCATTGACGAAGTGGTGATGAGGTCCTGGTATATGATCCGGATGTCGGCATTCCCGCTGAGCAACGACTCCTGCTCCTGCACCTTGGTGATGAAAGCTTCCTCCATGCACCGGGCCTGTTCGATCATGGCTTCCAGGTTGCCCACGGTGGTCCTTACAAAATCGTTGTACTCATTCTGCACATTCACATCGGTGAATTCACCGGGGAGCTTGCCATGAATGGGGTTCTCGAGCCCGTATTTGTCCACCTTGATGGAAAGCAGCTCCATGGCCTGGCCATCCTGGAACGCCATGTCGGCGAACACTTCGCTGGGGTACTGGCTGTAGATCCATTCGTAAACGTCCTTTTGCATCTTTTCAGACTCCAGCAGGTTGAGGAGACCGGCCTTTTCAAGGCTGCTCAGCTCTTTCGATACGCCATTGTCGGCGGTGTAGAAGGGGGTGTCGAGTTCGTCCTTGGAGCAGCTGGCGAAGATCATTGCCACTGCCACCAGGGTCGCGGCGGCAAAAAATTTAGCAGTTTTCATGGTTTAAATTGTTTGTTTGGTTTGAAAGAATGAAATGTTTATTTGGAGTTTTTGGTTTCCTTTGTCTGGGGAGGGGTGAGAGGAGGCAGATCACGATGATCAGCGCACTTTCCGGGGAAACGAATGAACGGACGGGTAGTTTAGTCCTTTTTCCTGTTGTGATCCCACAGTCCATTTTTGAGTTCTTTGAGTTCGGGTCTCCCGATCGTCCCCGGGTCATTGCATGCCGGTTCCTATACGGTGGCAAATTCGATACCTCAAATTGTAAAGATCAGAATAACAGGTGTATAGCTATGCCATGAGCGAGGGCTTGCGATGGGATATGTCCGGTGACAAATCGTTTTGTTCGGCTTTGGACAGCACGGCCGACAGGCAATAAGTGGCCGGCAAAGGAGCATGATGGCCTGTTATTTAGTATAATCAATTGAAAAACAGAATAATAGGTATTTATTTTGGCATGAGCCACTCCACATTTCCGGAATACCGGGATCGATCCCAGGGGATCGAAAATCATCCTTTAAATCAGTCCATTTTATTGAAATTCAGTTTTCAGTTTACAGATGGAGGACCCTGGTTGACAGAATCCAAAAATAGTGCCCTCGTTTTTGTCGTGCATCGATCCAGGTCCTTCGCCGGGTGACCATCCTTTTTCGGGCCGGGTCCTTGATCCGACAATTTGGCCCTTGCAGCAGGGGAGATTATAATTTCTCAGAATGTGATGCACAAAAGAAACTTTCTCTTATGCTGCGTGTTCTTAAAGGTCCCGGGCTTGTTCACGTGGAATTCAGACCGGGGATGGACGGCCGGATGAGAGGGGGGAAGACACAGAGGTCCGAACAGTCAAAACAGTATTTTTCAGTAATTTGCCACCGAAATACCAGGGAATTTCTTTTGTTAATTAACTGTTAATTTTTTGATTCTGCCTCTCTTTTGGGTATATTTGTACCGGGCTTACCAAATTTTTTGATTGTGTAGTAGATAACCGGCTAGCAAACAGGACGTTATCAATTCTTACTTTTATTATCAGGGCCGGGAGTTACACAACAGAACTAGCATTTTAACTTTTTTGCGCCAATTCATTGTTATTTGCCATGATGTGTGATCACATGGCGGATAACGCGATGGTGATGCGTGTTTAAAAGTGGATTGCAAAACTATACCAAACGAACGAATTAATACTGACCACCATGGATACACGGAAATTTACATTGACGAGAGCCCTCTTCAGATTTTTTACGATTATTTCATTGCCTCTGCTTTCAGTCGGCAGTTTTGCACAGGACCCTGACTGTCAGTTCACCGTCGAGAACGGGTTGGGATATGCCACCACTGTTGAAAGCATAGTCCCCCTGGGCGACCAGAATTATGCCATCACTTTATCGATTTATTTCAACGGATGTCCCGGACCGGGTTGCAAGAATGTGAGTTACGTGGGACTGGAAGCGGCCCCCGGAACCTATTCCAACGTCTCGGCTGTGGCCTATGTGGATGGCGACACAGTGAATGCCAGCATCAACCTGGGACCCACGCAGGGAGGACTTCCCTTTACCGGGATCAAGATCTCCGGCCTGGGTGATTTCGGGCAGGTGAATGATGCCGAGCTGGTAATTCATTATACCCTGTCCGGAGGGTTCCAGACCCAGCAGACACTGGTAAAGGCTGG
>CAYLTG010000038.1:0-26204 GCA_964386225.1 uncultured Bacteroidales bacterium | reverse complement strand
CCTTCGATCTCGCTCTTGGGCGTGAGGGCAGCCACCGAGTCGATCACAATGATATCGATCGCCCCCGACCGGATCAGGTTGTCGGCGATCTCCAGGGCCTGTTCGCCGTTGTCGGGCTGCGACACCAGCAGGTTCTCGATGTCGACCCCGAGGTTGCGGGCGTAAAAACGGTCAAATGCATGCTCCGCATCGATGAAGGCGGCGATGCCCCCCATCTTCTGCGCCTCGGCGATGGCATGTATGGCCAGGGTGGTCTTTCCCGAGGCTTCGGGGCCGTAGATCTCGATCACCCTTCCTTTGGGCAGGCCACCGATGCCCAGCGCGGCATCCAGCCCGATGGAACCGGTCGATATCACCGGCACGGTCTCCACCGCGGAGTCACCCAGTTTCATGATGGCACCTTTCCCATACGACCGCTCGATCTTGTCCAGCGTCAACTGCAGGGCTTTCAGCTTTTCCTTGTTCGCGTCTTGATTCTCTTTTGCCATAAGTTGATCCTTTCTTGATGTTAATACTCGCTTAAAATTTGACTGGTATGCTCCTTGGTATTCACTTTCGTGAAGATATGCTCGATCTTCCCGTCTTCCGAAATGACGAAGGTGGTCCGGTTGATCCCTTCGTACTCCTTCCCGTATAGTTTTTTCGTTCCCCAGACGCCATAGTCCCTGATCACCTTTTTCTCCGTATCGGGAATAAGGGGGTACGGAAACCCGAATTTCGAGGCGAAGTTGCTCTGGCTTTTTTCACTGTCGGCACTGACGCCGATGATCTTGAACCCGCGCCCGGACAGCTCGGCGTAGTGGTCGCGAAGGTCGCACGCTTCCGCTGTGCAGCCGGGGGTATTGGCCTTCGGATAAAAGAAGAGGATCACTTTGCTGCCTTTGTAGTCGCTCAGTTTTAAGGGATTTCCCTTTTCATCCGCGGCGTTGATGTCGGGAGCCGGGTCTCCCACCTTCAATTTAGTCATAATCATCGTTTTTTGTCGATTGACAAAAATACAATTTTAGGTGCGCAAGGGGGGGCATTGTTGAAAACTTCTCGACATTCAATCCCTCCGCCTGGTCCGGGCATAATGGCGGCACCAGTCGCGGATGCCGCATGCTTCGCACCTTGGTTTCCGGGCCTGGCACACATAGCGTCCGTGGAGGATCAGCCAGTGGTGTGCCCTGTGTATCTTTTCCTCGGGGATGTGCTTCACCAGCTGCTTTTCAGTTTCCAGCGGCGTCCGGGCATGGCGGGTGAGCCCGATCCTGGCCGACACTCTGAACACATGGGTGTCAACGGCCATGGCCGGTTTCTTGTAAACCACCGATGCGATCACGTTGGCGGTCTTGCGGCCCACCCCGGGGAGCCTCTGCAATTCATCCACGTCCGACGGGACAACACCGTCGAACTCCGACACCAGCTTACGGGCCATGCCGAGCAGGTTCTTCGCCTTGTTGTTGGGATAGGAACAACTTTTGATCAGGGCGAACACATCCTCCTGTGTCGCCCCCGCCAGGGCCTGGGCATCGGGGAAGGCACTGTAGAAGGCGGGTGTGATGAGGTTCACGCGCTGGTCGGTGCACTGGGCGCTCAGGATCACAGCCACCAAAAGCTCATAGGGATTGTCATATTCCAGCTCGGTATCGGCCAGCGGATTGTGCTCCTCGAACCAGGCCAGCACCTGCCTGTAGCGCTCTTGAATGGTCATCGTTCAGGATATTGAAGTATTCACGGGCAAAAATAGTCACATCCGGGGAAACCACGCGGTGAAACCTGCCCGCTGGTCAGACCGGCCAGGGTAAAAAGAAAAAACCCTCCGGTGAGGAGGGTTTTACCGTAAACTTTTTTCCTAGTTCAACAGCAGGTTGATATGTCCTGCTCCTTTAGTCTTCATCACGGACAGTGCCCGTGAATAACTCAGGATGTTGTCGATGATCCTCTTATCCGGTCCAACTTTTTCAGTCACAGCCGTGTGCTTCCGTTCGTCTACCATGTCGCCTCCGTTGTCCGTTCCTGTTCGCCTGGAAAAAAGAAAATAATCATCAAGGGTAAAGGAATCTTTCATAGGCAAATTTGATTCATTTAATAAATTCAAATATCCAAACGAAAGATCCGTCAGAAATATTTTACAAAAAGAGGAAAGAAAATGGAAAACCCGAAAAAGCTCCCTGATAGCCAGTAACTTTTACTGGGTCAGCACGATATTTTTCTCGGCAATGAGCTTCCTGAGGTTGATCAGTGCATACCGCATCCTGCCCAGGGCGGTATTGATGCTGACGTTGGTCACCTCTGCAATGTCCTTGAAGCTCATTTCGGCATAGTGGCGCATGTACAACACCTCCTTCTGCTCGGGAGGCAGGTACTCGATCAGCCGCCGGAGGTCCTTGTGGATCTGCTGGGTGATGATCTGCTCTTCGATGGATTTGTCAGTGATCTCGATCGTATCGAAGATATTGAAATCATCGTTCTTTGAATTGCTGATCACCGGGATGCGGTTGGACTTCCTGAAATGGTCGATGATGAGGTTGTGCGCTATGCGCATGACCCACTGAAGGAATTTGCCCTCCTCGTTGTAAGCGCCGGAGCGAAGGGTATTGATGACTTTAATGAATGTATCCTGAAATAGATCGTCGGCAAGGTCCTTGTCCTTGACGATCATTAAAATGTATGCGTAAATACGGTTCTGATGGCGGTGGATGAGTCTCTCTAAACTGTTGTGATCACCTTTCAAATACCTACCAATTAGCTCCTTATCAGCAATAACCTGAGCTTTCATATGTACCTCCTACTTAAATCCGTTAAAGTGGTAGATATCTGCTAATCTATAGGCGTCCCTCCGTTGATTTAGTTAGACAAAACTTGAAACAATTACTAACACTAGTTAATGCAAAACTAACATTTTAAATTTACTTATGCAAATATAATTGATAATTTTGCCGCCCATCTTTAAAAAATGTTAAAACAGGACATCTCCGCATACGATCCCCGCAAGTTCATCATCATCAAGGGAGCGAGGATGCACAACCTGAAGAACATCGACCTGGCCATCCCCAAGAACAAGCTGGTGGTGATCACAGGACTTTCAGGTTCGGGCAAGTCCTCGCTGGCTTTCGACACGCTTTTCGCCGACGGCCAGAGGCGTTATGTGGAGAGCCTGAGCGCCTATGCCCGCCAGTTCCTGGGGCGGATGAGCAAGCCGGAAGTGGATTACATCCGGGGCATCGCCCCGGCCATTGCCATTGAGCAGAAAGTCAATTCCCGTAACCCGCGTTCCACGGTAGGCACCTCCACCGAGGTTTACGAGTACCTGAAGTTGCTGTTCGCCCGGATCGGGATCACCTATTCGCCCATCTCCGGCAAGGTGGTGGAACGGAATACGGTGACCCAGGTCACCGAGCACATCCTGAACCAACCCGAGGGGACGACGGCCATGATCCATTCTCCCCTTGCCAAACTGAACAACGGCCGGTCCCTAAGCGACCAGCTTTCGATCCTCCTGCAACAGGGCTTCAGTCGCGTGATCCTCGACGGCGCCCTCTACCGGATCGAAGAGGCCTTGAAGGAAAAGCATGCCGGCCCGGAAAGGATCTCGCTGGTCATCGACCGACTGGTGGTGAGCAGGGAGGACGAAGACCTCAGGGCCAGGGCGGCCGACTCGGTGCAGATCGCCTTTTTTGAAGGTCATGGCACCTGCACCGTGGAGACCGAATACGAGGGAAACAGGAAATCCGAGAGCTTTTCCAATAAATTCGAAGCTGACGGCATCAAGTTCGAAGAGCCCACCGAAAACCTGTTCAGTTTCAACAACCCTTACGGCGCATGCAAAACATGCGAAGGCTTCGGCAGCACCATCGGGATCGACCCCGACCTGGTCATCCCCAACAAGAGCCTGTCGGTCTACGAAGAGGCCATCGTATGCTGGAAGGGCGAAAAGATGGGCGAATGGAAGGACCAACTTGTCCGGAATGCCTATAAGTTCGACTTCCCCATCCACAAGCCGGTCTATGAGCTCAGCGAAGCACAGATGGAGCTCCTGTGGACCGGCAACGAACATTTCTACGGACTCAACGACTTCTTCAAATACGTGGAGGAGCAAACCTACAAGATCCAGTACCGGGTAATGCTGTCGAGGTACAGGGGCAAGACACCCTGTCCGGATTGCAAGGGGACGCGGCTCCGGAAGGACGCCAGCTACGTGAAGGTCGGGGGCCAGTCCATCACCGCCCTTGTCCAGCTGCCGCTGACCGAGGTGCTGGCCTTCTTCAGGCAGCTGCAGCTGTCGGATTATGAACGGAAGGTCTCGGAACGGATCCGGAAAGAAGTCGAAACCCGGCTGCAATACCTGGTGGACGTGGGACTGGGATACCTGACCCTAAACCGGTTGAGCAATACGTTGTCGGGAGGCGAATCACAGCGGATCAACCTGGCCACATCGCTTGGCAGCAGCCTTGTGGGTTCGATCTATATCCTCGACGAACCCAGCATCGGGCTCCATCCCCGCGACACCCACCTCCTCATCAAGGTGCTCAAGCAGCTAAGGGATGCCGGGAACACCGTCATCGTTGTGGAGCATGACGAGGAGATCATCCGGGAAGCAGACGAGATCATCGACATCGGGCCCGCCGCCGGGGTACATGGAGGCGAATTGGTGTTCCAGGGCACCATCGGGATGCTGGAGGACAGCCAGGACAGCCTGACGGCGCAATACCTCACCGGTAAGCTCAGCATCCCTGTGCCGGGCAGGCGAAGGAGATGGAAGGACCACATCCTGCTCACCGGGGCCAGGGAGAACAACCTCAAAGGGATCCAGGTGAAGTTCCCCTTGAATGCCCTGACCCTCATCACCGGGGTGAGCGGATCGGGGAAGACTACCCTGATCAAGCAGATCCTTTACCCCGTCCTGAAGAAGATGCACGGTGGCTATGGAGAGAAGACGGGCAAATACGACCGAATCGACGGCGATTTTGACAAGATCACCCAGGTGGAGCTCGTCGATCAAAATCCAATTGGGAGGTCCTCGCGGTCGAACCCGGCCACCTACGTGAAAGCATACGACGACATCCGTTCCCTTTTTGCCGGCCAGCAGCTGGCCAGGGTCAGGGGCTACAAACCCGGCTTCTTCAGCTTCAACATCGAAGGAGGCCGGTGCGAGGAATGCGAAGGCGAAGGGGTGGTGAAGATCGAAATGCAGTTCATGGCCGACATCTACCTGCCCTGCGAAAGCTGTGCCGGAAAACGATTCAAGGAAGAGGTCCTTGACATCAAATACCGGGAGAAAGACATCCATGACGTGCTGAACATGACCGTGAACCAGGCCATCGATTTTTTCGGCATGGATGACAATCCCTCGTCTGCCGAGCTGAAGATCGTGGAAAAGCTGAAACCGCTGCAGGATGTGGGGCTCGGATACCTGGGCCTGGGCCAGTCGTCGAGCACCCTTTCAGGCGGCGAGGCCCAACGGGTCAAGCTTGCCCTCTTCCTGTCGAAGGGCTCCGCCGAGACCCCCACCCTCTTCATATTCGATGAACCCACCACCGGCCTTCACTTCCACGACATCTCCAAGCTGCTCCATGCGTTCGATGCCCTCATCGAAAAAGGCCACTCCCTGATCGTGATCGAGCATAACATGGACGTCGTGAAGTATGCCGACTGGATCATAGACCTCGGCAAGGAAGGCGGCGAAAAAGGCGGGAACGTGGTCTTTGAGGGGACTCCCGAACAACTGGCCGGCCACTCCGGATCCTACACGGCAACCTTCCTGGCCGGCAAGATCTCCTGATCCGTACCGCGCCCACTTTTTTTTATCAGGTGCGCCCTGGTGATCGTTTTTCATGTATTTTTGCAACAAAGTCGCAAAAAAAATGCAGGCCACTCAAATACTCTCGGAAAAGAACCTGAGCATCACCTCCAGCCGCACCCGCATCCTGCAGGTACTGCTCGAAAGCCAGGTCGCGCTCTCGGAAAAGGAGATCAGGGCCCGGCTCGACAGGCAGGCCGACAGGGCCACCGTGTACCGGAACCTGAAGACCTTTACCGACAAGGGGATCGTGCATCCTGTGATCACCGAGAACCTGTCGACCCGGTATGTGATCAAGAAAGCCCCTGAAAACCACCTTCATTTCAAGTGCACGGTCTGTGACAGGGTCTTTTGCATGACCGCGGTCAGCCTTTCGTCCTATACCCTCCCGGAAGGCTTTGTCCAGTACGACACCAATTTCCTTGTCACCGGAATCTGCAGATCCTGTAACCTATGAAAGCCATCACAAGAGCCATATCCCGGTCCTCCGGCCACTTCCTTGTGGCGGCCCTGATGACCCTCGCCCTGGCCGGGTGCAGGAATGCCGGCACCCTTGGGGAAAAGCCTTCCATCACCGTCAGCATCCTTCCCCAGAAATTCTTCCTGGAAAAGCTGACCGGGGACCAGTTCGACATCACGGTCATGATCCCTCCCGGGGAGAGCCCCGCCACCTACGACCCCTCACCGGAGCAGATGGTGAAGATGTCCGGGTCGGCGATCTATTTCCTCATCGGACACATCGAGTTTGAGAAAGCCTGGATCAGGAAAATGGCCGATGACCATCCCGGGATCAGGTTCATCGACACCTCTGAGGGCGTGGCACTGGAACAGACGGACCTCGAAGGGCACGACCATGCGCACCACGGCGCAGACCCGCATATCTGGATGTCGGTGCCGAGGGTGAAGCAGATTGCATCCAACATGACTGAAGCCCTGAAGGAGGCCTACCCCGGCGCAAGGGAGACATACACCCGCAACCTGGAATCATTCCAGAGGGAACTGGACGCGCTCGACGGCCTCATCCGCATGGAACTGCAGGGCCTGGCCGGCCGGCAGTTCATCATCTACCACCCCGCCCTCACCTATTTTGCCGGGGACTATGGCCTGGAGCAACTCCCCATCGAACAGGAAGGCAAGGAACCCACGTCGCGCTACATGCGCACACTCATTGACAGGGCCACCGCCGACAGCATCACAGCCATCCTCATCCAGCGGCAATTCAGCCAGCAGGAGGCCAGGACCATCGAAAAGGAGATCGGAGGCAACCTGATCGTGATCGATCCTCTTGACGAAAATTGGACGGGGCAGATGGAACTCATTGCAGGACAACTTAAAAAAGCGTTGACAAAATGAAACCAGGGCAACCGGAAAAGCTGATCGAACTCATCCGGGTGGATGCAGGCTACGACGAAAGGGCGGTGCTCACGAATGTGAACATGCAGGTTTGTGACGGCGATTTCATCGGGGTGATCGGCCCCAATGGAGGCGGGAAAACCACCCTGGTGAAGGTGATCATGGGATTACTGAAACCCATGCGGGGGAAAGTGAGCAACTTCATGGACACCGGGCGGGAATCGCAGCCCATCGGCTACCTGCCTCAGATCAGCCACATCGACAGGAAATTCCCCATTACGGTGAGGCAAGTGGTGCGTTCCGGGCTGATGAACAGGGGCAGGACCGTCATGAGGTTCACCGCGGACGAGAAAAGGCAGGCCGACCGCATCATGGAGGAGATGGACCTCTACAGGCTCCGTCAGAAGCCCATCGGCGAATTGTCGGGAGGCCAGTTGCAGCGCGCCTTCCTAGCTCGGGCGATCGTATCCTCTCCCAGGTTACTGATCCTGGATGAACCCAATACGTTTGTCGACAACGCCTTTGAAAGTGAGCTCTATTCACGGCTGCATGAGCTCAACGAAAAGATGGCCATCATGATCGTAACCCATGACATCGGCACCATCTCGGCCTACGTAAAGACCATCGCCTGCGTCAACGGGGAACTTCACTATCACCGGTCGAACGTGATCAGCCAGGCCCAGCTCAAGGAATACAACTGCCCGATCCAACTCATCACCCATGGCGATGTACCCCATACCGTGCTCGAAAAACATGATCATTAAATCACGAAACGATGGAATTACTGGCCTATGAATTTTTCAGGAACGCACTGCTGGCCGTCATATTCACGAGCATCTCCTGCGGCATCATCGGCACCTACATTGTCAGCCGCAGGATCGTATTCATCAGCGGCGGGATCACCCACACCTCCTTCGGCGGCATCGGCATCGGTTATTTCCTGGGCATAAACCCCCTGGTGGGGGCTGCCGTTTTCAGCGTCCTCTCGGCACTCGGGATCGAATACATGGCCCGGAGGACCGACATCCGGGAAGATTCGGCCATTGCCATCATGTGGTCGTTCGGCATGGCCGTGGGCATCATCTTCATCTACCTGACACCCGGGTACGCGCCCAATCTCATGAGCTACCTGTTCGGGAGCATCCTGACGGTCACATCGCCCGAACTGATCCTTACCGCAGCACTGGCCCTTTTGATCGTCGGTTTCTTCGCTGTGTACTACAAACCCATCCTCTATGGTTCGTTCGACAGTGACTTCATCCGGACCCGCAAGGTGCCGGTTGCCGTGATCAACAACATCATCATGGTGCTCATCGCCCTCACCATCGTGCTCAGCATCAAGGTCGCCGGGATCATCCTGATCATCTCACTGCTCACCATTCCGCAGGCCACGGCCAACATCTTTTTCAAGGATTTCAAACTGATCCTAATTTATTCCATCCTTATCGGGTTCGCCGGGTCGCTCTCCGGGCTGCTGGCCGCCTATTACCTCAACATCCCTTCGGGGGCCGCCATCATTTTCATGCTGGTGATCATCTTCCTTCTCCTGAAAGCCATCCGTTCGCAGAGCAGGAGGACCCGCTCAAAGGGATCTTGACCCGACATGGACGCTAGCATCGATTTCCCTTGTCTTTTGTGTAACAATACCCCGTTATTGAGGTATAAGCTTAAGAATTGAAACAGAATATTTATTTTCGCACTCAAGTTGTGAGCAAAATGATCCGACATACTGCCTATAAGCTGCTCTTCCTGCTGGCCATCCTTTTCCTGCTGCCTGCTGCCAGGGCGCAGGACCCTTACTACAGCCAGTATTTCAACACCCCGCTCTACTACAACCCGGGCATGGTAGGTTTGAATTCAGGACTGAAGGTGAGGCTGATGTACAGGAACCAGTGGCCGCAATACAATGACGACCTCAAGAGCTATCACTTCTCCATGGACGTGGCAGAACGGTTCATGCCCGGCGCCGGGGGACTCGGACTTATTTTCAATACAAACAAGGAGGGCAGCGGACTCATCAAGAAAAACATGATCGGAGCACTGGCCTCGACCAGGATCAGGATGAACCGCAACCTGGTAAGCCAGTTGGGCTTTATGGCTGCTTATGTGCAGAAACAGATCGACAGCGACGACCTGATCTGGGGCGACCAGCTCGACGACCGCCACGGACTGCTCCATCCCACTTCATCGTTCGGAGGTTTCGCCAACCAGGTGGTCTCCTACCCCGACATCAGCATCGGAGGTGTGATCAACTACGAGGAGGAATACCTCAGCATGACCTTCGGTGCCGCGGTGCACCACCTGCTGAAACCCAATGAGTCCTTTTATGACTTTGACACCAGGGTGCCCCGCAGGTATGTGGTCCACACCGACTTTGTGATCTTCCAGAGAAGGAACCCCAAGAAAGGGTTCAGGTTCAATCCCGGGATCCTGTACGAGAACCAGGCCGGGTTCAACACCTTCACGCTGGGCTCCAATATCTCCAGGTCGGTCGTTTATGCGGGCATGTGGTACCGCAACAGGCAATCGCAGATATACAACTACCAGGCAATGATCATCATGGCCGGGATCAACATCCCCATGGTGAACCAGTACGCCCGCATGAAGCTCCAATACAGCTATGACATCAGCGTCAACCAGATGAAGGGCAATGGTGGCACCCATGAGATCACCCTTCGGTTCGAATTCGACCAGATCCACCTTGTAAAGAGCAAGAACGCGTTCGCCAACGAATTCCCCATCATTTACGACCCTGTGGTCTTCTGATCATTGCAGGTTCCGCTCACGGTCACCTGACATCCTGTAATCCCCTGCGGACTTTACATATACTCCATTCTTCCCGGATCAAGCAAGTACCTGTTGCTGTTCGCCCTCACCACCACAGCGACCATTCGATCCATGGACGAGGGTACAGCAGAAGTTTCCGACCAGGAGCCGGACACCCTGTCATGGAAACGGGACCTGCGCCTGACTGCTAGGAACAATTATCCATTTGCTTCTTTGCCGTCCATTAATAAAACAAGGGAATACCATAGAGGTGGTTAACCGCAACGGATCCTAAAGGATACCACTGGATCATTTGAAGTAAACCACATTGGATCATAAAGGATACCATATAGGACTTAAAGGTCTACCCCTGGAAGGTCTATCCTTGACATTCAACTGTATTCGATTGTCCCTCGTGGTGTTGAAGAACTCGCTGCAGACAGGCAGGGCCTTTGAGAGGATATCCTGCAGGAATGTTCCTGCTGCCTGTCAGTCAACCATTGAAAACCACGTCTACCGGACGATGGTCACGACGCCATTGGTCTGGGGGCTGGTCCCGTCGAACGACTGTCCTTCCCAAACAGACCCGTCCCTGAATTTCGCAGCGGCTTTCCAGATATAGGTGCCCTGGGGCATGATCCGGCCGTTGTAATAGCCATCCCAGCTTTCCACCGGCGTCCCCGCCTCATCCACCTTGTCGGATTCCCACATCAGGTTTCCGCGCATGTCGAAGACCTGGACCAGGTATTCCTTCAGGTTTATCCCCTTGGGCTGGAACACGCTGATCTCGATATTGGGATTATTGGGCGAAAAGGCCGTGGGGAAATAGAGTCCCTTGAAAAAGACGGTCAGTTCCGACCGGCTGGTATCGGCACAGAAATATTCATTGTAGGAAATGAGCGTGATGGTATAGGTGCTGTCATATTCATACACCTCCACAGGGTCCGGGACCGTGGACGTATTCCCATTCCCGAAATCCCACAGGTACGAGGTGGCATAAATTGAACTGTTGGTGAATTTCGTCCTTCCCTGCACACCGCCGAAATCCGGTTCGAGCGAGAACTGGCTGTAGGGGATCGGGTAAACGAGGATGGTCTCCTGCGCTTCACCGGCACATCCGAAGGCCTCCATCTTCATGGTGATGGTATATTCCGCCACACGGTCGTACACATGGGTCGGCTTTGCGAGCGTTGAGGTGTTGGAGGGAGAGAGTTCATCCCCGAAGTTCCAGTTCCATTTGGTGATGGTGATGGATGTGCTGTCGTACTGCGGGATGAATTGCGTCGGGGAATTGACACAGTTGTTCTCGATGATGAAACTGAAATTGGGAGACACATTGACGTGGGCATATACCGAGTCGATGCTGGAGCATCCCTGCTCGGTGGTAATCGCCATTTTCACATTGTACGCCCCCGTGTCGGCATAAAGGAATTCCGGGTTCTGGATGAAGGCCGAATCACCGGCATCGGTGTCGAAAGTCCATATCCAATCCACGATGGGGTCCAGGATCGCCGGAGTGGCGTCCTGGAACTGGATAATGGTTCCCAGGCATACGTTCAGGCCGGTGGTATCGATCCGTGCTGCCGGGCTCTCGAAGATGCTCACCAGGTTCATCAGGGTGTCGGTCATAAAGAACCCATTCACCGTGGCGGACACGGCCAGTTTCACCGGGTAAATGCCGGGGAACTGGTAATGATGCAGGATCGTGTCGGCCTTTTCGGAGTAGGTTGTATCGGAACCATCGCCAAAATCCCAGTACCACGTTTCAAAAGTGGAAGCGATGGGGCTGTAGCTGTTGTCGAGGAAGACAGTGGTATCGCCGACGCACTGGCCGTATTGCTCGAACTCCGGCACTACCGCATTCCCTGCGAAGATGAGCTTGGTGGTATCATGTACCCCGCCATAGCTGTCTTCCACCTCAAGGAACACGGAATACCAGCCTTCTGTGGCATATTGCCAGGTTGGCTCCGGAGTGCCGGAAACCGTGTCGAGCGTGGTGGTGGGGTCCCCGAAATTCCAATACCAGTCGATGATGGAATATCCGGGTTGCGACTCATCCGTGAAGTATGTCTCGAGCGACACGTCCGATGCATAATCGAAATCGGCCGTCGGCCTGCCGGCCACATATATCGTATCACAGTACTGATGGGCACATCCGTTGAAATCGGTCACTGTGAGGCAGACCACGTAATCGCCTGTTTCATTGTATTCATGTGTCACCGGGTTGATGTTGGTGCCGGTATTGCCATCCCCGAAATCCCAGTACCAGGTAAAAATGGGCGAACCATGAGGTTCGGAGAGATCTGTGATGCCAAACTCGACGCCGACACTAATGGTATCGGTCATAGTAAAAAAGGCCGTCGGCAACGAATCGATCGTGACCAGATGGATTGCCGAATCGATGCATCCGTATTCATTCCCGACCACCAGTTTGACGTCATAAGTGCCCGGAGTACTGTAGACATGGAACGGGTTGAACTCGCCCGATGTGTTTCCCGGGGATGACGGGTCACCGAAATTCCATTCCAGGAACGCGATCTGGTAGCCGAAGGTATCGGTCAGGTTCTCAAAAAAGGTGGTATCGCCAAAGCATACATCGTCGAAGGAGAAGTCCACATCCGGCGCCATGCTGACGAAGATGGTCTGAACAAACGGCTGCGATACGCATCCATCGGAATTGACCACCGTCAGGGTGACCTCGTAACTTCCGCTGGCCAGGTAGGTATGGCAGGGATTCTGGAGGCTTGAATTGTTGAAATCGCCGAAATCCCATTGCCACGACTCGATGCTGCTGGCATTGGCCACGGATTCGTCGGTGAAGCATGTGGGCAGCCCCACGCACGCTGGTGCGGCACTGAATGAAGCCACGGGAAGGGTATCGACGAGGACCGTCTGCACCGCTGTATCGGAACAGAGCAGGGCATTGAACACGATGAGTTCAGCCTCGTATTCTCCATGCGCGGGGTAGGTATATTGCGGGTCCTGCAAGCCGGAGGTCCCAATACCGTCGCCAAAATCCCATTGCCAGGCCGCCACGTCATATCCGGGCTCGAAAGTGGAGTTATCCGTAAAACTGGTGGGTTCCCCAAAACAGACCATGTCGGCGGAGAAATCAGCCACCGGCTTTTGTTGGACCAGTTCCTGAATCGTATCGTCCTGGCAGCCGTTGTCGTCTGTCACGGTCAGTTGGACATCGAAGGTGCCATTCACCAGGTAGGTATGGACTGGATTCTGCTCGTTGGCAGCCGGGGAACCGTCGCCGAAGTTCCAGAGCCAGTTGTCGATCCCGGCGTCCCCCTCCAGGGAGGCATCTGTAAAAGCAGTCTCTTCCAGCGGGCATCCCGGGTCTGTCACAAACGACGCCTCCGGCAACAGGTATACCTGCACCATTTTGACGACCTCATCGGAACAGCCCTGGTTGGTCTCCACCCAGAGGGATACCGGGTACATGCCGCCGGCCGGGAAAGTATATTCTGCCGTTTCGGTGGAAGCATCCGGGTTACCGTCATTGTCAAAATCCCATGCCCAGTTCTGGATGGTACCGACCTGGGGGTCGGTTTCGTCCTCGAAACTGGTGGGATTGCCGGCGCACACGACCGTAAAGGAAAAGTCGGCCTCCGGGTTTGGCTTCACATTGGCATTTTCAGTCTTCTCATCGGCACATCCCAGGGCATTGATGACAGTATGCGTAACCGGATGCGGGCCCTGGTCGGGGAATGTCCAGCTGGCCGTTTCCCCGGTGGCATCCGTGACCCCGTCACCGGTAAAATCCCACTCCCACGAAACGATCTCGGAGTTGGGTGCTTCAGCGGTGCTGGTGAACAACGTAGGTACCCCCTGACACTCCTCGCTGGAGGTAAAATTTGCGGTGGGTGCCCAGACAGATACCACCTGGGAGGTCACTTCCTGTCCTCCCGGTCCGTCATGGAATATGGTGAGCGTCACCGTATAATCGTCTCCGACGGAGAACACATGCACCGGGCTCCACTCCGTCGATGTGATGCCATCGCCAAAATCCCATAGCTGGTCAATGATGGTTATGCCGCCAGTAGCTCCGGATTCGTTCGTAAAGGTCACCGTAGCGCAGTCCTGCACGTATGTAAAGTCGGCCGTAACATTCTGCGCATGTCCCGCTCCTGAAAACATGCCGAACAGGAGGATGACCATGGAGACTGCATTTTTCACTTTTCTTCTCTGGATGTCGTTCTTCATCATTCTCTTATGATGCATTGTATTATCAAAATGTGGTATACGGCTTGAAATGCATAATGTTTTACTATTTGCCGCATTATTTAACAGTATGGCTCATCGAACATCCCGCGACCGCCTTCTGTCATATTGTTCGATGAAGGGGATCAGTTGCTCCGTCTTCAACCGCTTGGCGATGATCTTCTTGCGGTCGTCGAGCAGGTAAATGGTGGGGGTGACGCTGATGTCGTACAGTGTATGATAATCGGGTGTGATGCTGCGGGTGCCGTTCACGTGGACCCAGTCGACATCGAGCTTGCGGATGTATCTCTTCCAATCCGCAAGGGAGGTATCGGTATTCACAGCAAAAACCTTCACCCCATGGGCATTTTCGGGATACCATTGCTGCAGGGCAGCGATCTCCTTCCGGCAATGGCCGCATCCATATTCGTAGAACAGAACGATGAGGTACGTGGCCGGTATCGAGTAGAGGGACTGGAAACCTCCTGCAGTGTCCAGCAGGATCATGTTGGGTGCCTGGCTCCCGATGAGCACATTCCTCAATTCATCGGCCCGTTCACGGAGGCTTCTCACAACCGATTCCTCCGTCCAGTAAGCCTTCCCTGCCACATAGTAACTGTCGACAAGGTGCACGAAGATCTCATCGAAGCCCATGATATTGGAAGTCTCGAATTTATAGGTGAGGTACCACACCGCGTATTTGTACGTATCCCTGTCGGAGCCGGCACGGGCAATGAATTTGTCCGCCTCGCGGATGAGGGTGTCGGGATCCTGATAGACTACCTCTTCAAAATACCGCTGAAGCCTTTTGTGATAGAGCGGGGTGCGCAGCAACCGGGCATCGGCCGGATCAAGGTTGTCCCAATAATGCTTTTTGTAACTCTGGTAAGCGAAAATGGAATCCTCCCTGCCATCGGCGAGGTAGCGGGGTGGTGCCAGTGGCGGCTCACGCTTGGCCAGCAGGACGGCAGAGACGAAGGTCCCGGGGTGAGCAGCGATCAGGCTGTCCTCAAACATGTTAAGCCCGTCGTAGAGGGTGCCGATCCGCTCCTCAGCCCTTCGATATTCTTCGGACCGGGGGTCCATTCCCTTCATTTCCCCGGTCAGTCGGTCGATCTCCTGCCTCCTGCGGATATTCTCATTCACATAGTGGTAGAACAGGCGATTGTCGGACGAGCCCTCGAAATACATCTCCGAAGGAATGCCCGACATGCTGGTTTCAACCCTGAATTGTTGGGCCGAGTCGACCAGCAATTCAAAATACTTGTTGTTGCTTTGGCCGGCTACAATGTAAATGCCGCCGGGGAGTGCCGTATCCGCTTGGAAAACGAAGGATCCGCCGGCATCCACGAAGGCGGTATCGGCAAGGTAGGTCTTGTCGCCGTAGTAGTTGGCCAGGTAACACACCGAATCGGGCATTCCATCGATCCGGATGTCGATCCGGTATCCCCGGTTCTGCGAAAAGGAGGCCGTTGCAAACGTTGCAATAAGGAGCAACACCCACAGGGGAAAAAGAAATGTCGTCCCGAACGAATAATTTTTCATCAGCAGTCTCTGGTACCGGATTGCAAAAATAGTGATTATGAATTTGAATGTTTCCAGGGTAAACGTTTATTATAAACGCAGATTGTTGATAACCTCCCCACCCGCATGCATGAAGGCCTTCCGGCAACTTAATGCGGGGGCTCGGGCAACCCAAGTCATCCGGATATTGTCTTATGTACATATTTTTGATTATTTTTGGCTGCTCAACGGAAAAACCATGATCCGACACTTGTTGCACTTGTTCATTACGCTGATCGCCCTATCGATCTTCCCGGCGGCGGGCACATCCCAGACCATATTCTGGGCCGAAGACTTCGGAGATCCCGAAGGATGGACGACAGAAGCAAACTGGACCATCGAGGGCGGGGTGCTCCAGTTCAGCTGGGATCCCACGATCTACAATTTTGACAAGCTGGCAGTTTCGCCGCTGATCATGCTTGACAGCAATGTGACAGAGCTCGTTGTTACGCAAAGCCTGCTGATTTACAACCCGACGGAAAACGAACAGGCCCAGGTGATCATCTCAACCCAGGAGGACGATTTCGTGGTTTGGGACTACAGCCTGGCCAACGGCAACTGGGGCAACTCCTCCGGGTCCGAGCTGACCATCTCCCTGGATGATTTCAAAGGGCAAACGGTCCAGGTCATTTTCAGGACCTACGGCGAAACGACATTCAACTGGACCAGCTGGCAGGTCTTTGAGGCCGCCATCCATGCCACATACAATTACGACCTCATGGTAACGAATATTTCCGGCCCCAAGAAGGTTGAACTGCTGCAGAGCGGCGACTGGTTGGTCGAGGTTGCCAACAGGGGTGCCGAGCCCATGAACGGATATGTGGTCAACCTGGTGGACGCCAAATCAGGAAGTATCGTGGACCAGGTCACCGAGAGCAACACGCTCCAGCCAGGCGACACCGAAGTTTACGGTTTCAGCTGGACCCCCAATGCCGCATACAACACGGCCATGTATGGAAAGGTCGTTGCAGCCGGGGACCAGTTCACCGGGAACGACCTGTCGAAAGGGGTCTTCCTCAGAATTGAGCCCGACATCGATTACTCCATCCTGGTGTGGGACAATGACAACGGGATCCAAAGCATCATCTGCCCGGAGTATGGTGACCTGGTCACCCCCATCACGGGCCTCACCAGGGCATTGAATGATGCAGGACTGGACTATGACCTTTACAGCTACCTCCCGCAAAACCTGGAGGATTACGACATCGTGATCGCCACGCTGGGGAATTATTGCCTCAGCTGAGGGGGCACACCGCCTGGTTATGTAAACGCAGCAAACCAGGCAAAACTGACCGGGTACCTTGACAACGGAGGCAACCTGTACATCGAGGGGGTGAACATCGGGTCGGACCATGAGTACACGACGTTCTTTGACTATCTTGGAGTGAGTTTGAAAGATGATGGCGACGATTACGAGGTAATCACCCTCAAAGGGAATTGTGCCGGATGTTCAGAGCTCCTGAAGTATTACTACCTCGGGGGCGTCAGCCCGCACTACAAGGTCGACCGGCTGGAATCGGAAGGTGCCGCCATGCTCCTGAAAAGCGAGGAAGGCTATGGCAGGATGTTCATTCATGAGGATGCCGGCTACAAGGTCATCAGTTCTTCGGTGGTGATGGGTGCCATTGCCAATGCTGATTCACTGAACATCAAAGCATACCTGTTGGGCGAGTTCGTCAATTATTTCCTGGGATACAACCCTGTGACTGCATTGACGGAAAACATGACTGACATCTTTGCCGGAAGCGTGCACCCCAACCCTTTCAGATACCGGACTGCCATCACTTTCACCCTGTCGCGGCAGGAACAGGTGACCGTCAGCATTCATGACCTTCAGGGCCATCTGATCGCCACCCTGGCCGATGACAGGTTCCCGGCCGGAACACATGAGATCTTTTGGAACGGTGACAATGATGTCGGCACTGCAGTTCCACCCGGGTACTACATTTGCACCATACGGGACGGCAGGACTGTTCAGACTAAAAAAATAGTCTTCCTGCCAGACGGTTCGGAATGATTTGTTAGTACTTTTACTGTTCGAACCCGGCCGGACGAAACGGGACCACTCACTGCCGGGGTCATTGTTTTTTAGAGAGGACGGGACTGGTGTTCCAACTGGTCTTCAAAACCAGTAGCAGACGGATAAAACCGGCTGTGGCAGGTTCGATTCCTGCCCTCTCTGCTTTTTATTTTCAGCACACGATCATTCTGATGAGCAACAACAAGGAAGTACTCAGAAATCTTCCCGGGGTCGACAGGCTCCTGGAGGATCCTGAAATAAAAGCGCTGATCGCCTGGCATAACGAAGACCTGGTCAAATTTGCCATTCGCGACACGCTTGCCCGGATCCGTTCCCATCCTCCGAAGGAAATAGCCTACGGGTCGGTGGTCGCCTCCATTGCCGGACAGCTGGACAAACTGACGCGCAACAGCCTCCGCCCCCTGTTCAATGCCACCGGCATCATCGTGTACACCAACCTGGGCAGGGCCCCCTTCAGCGACACGCTGCTCGAGGAGGCCTCCGCCACCCTCCGCGGGTACAACAACCTCGAGTACGACCTGGAAAAGGGTGAACGGGGTAGCCGTCACGATCACCTTACCGCCAAACTTCGCTACCTCACCGGTGCCGAGGATGTGCTGGTCGTCAATAACAATGCAGCGGCGGTGATGCTGATCCTGAGGACCTTCGCCAAAGGCAAAGAGGCGATCGTATCCCGTGGCGAGCTCATCGAGATCGGCGGCTCGTTCCGGGTGCCGGAGATCATGGCCGCCTCCGACTGCATCATGAAGGAGGTCGGCACCACCAACAAGACCCATCTGAGGGATTATGAGGGGGCGATTCACGAGGGGACAGCCCTCCTGTTCAAGGCTCACAAGTCGAATTATGTGATCCGCGGTTTCACCCGCGAGGTGGACCTCCACGAACTTGTTTCGCTCGGACGGAAACACAACCTGCCTGTGGTCTACGACATGGGGTCGGGACTGCTCAGGAAAACCACCATCAATGTCCTCAGGGAAGAACCCGACGTGAGGGAGACCTTGAAAACGGGCGTGGACCTTGTATGTTTCAGTGGCGACAAACTCATCGGAGGGCCCCAGGCCGGGATCATCGCCGGCAGGGCTGAACTGATCCGCATCCTGAAAAAGGAACCCATGGTGAGGGCCCTCCGTGTCGGAAAAACGACCCTGGCCTTCATGGAAGCTGCCCTCAGGTATTACCTTGATGACGACACCCTTTTGAAACACAACACCATCTTCAGCACCCTCGGACAAAGCGGCGGGGAAATTCTGCACAAGGCCAGGCGCCTCCAGGAACTGCTGAACGAGCGCGACATCCTCTCCTCCATCGTCGACAACGAAGGATATTGCGGCGGCGGGGCCCTTCCGGGCGAGTCCATCCCGAGCAAAGCGGTCCAGCTTCAATTCCCCTTTACCTCAGGACGTCAGCGGTCCGCCTTTGCCGAAAAGACCTTCCGCCGCCTGCTCAGGAGCGACCCGCCGGTGGTGGGCGTTCTCCGGCAGGGTGAACTGCTGTTCGACGTAATGACACTTCCGGAAAAGGACCTGGAGCAGGTTGCTGACATCATTCACAAGGCAATTCAAAAAGAAGACTGAAATGAGGCATCTGATCATAGGCACAGCCGGTCACGTGGACCATGGGAAAACAGCCCTTGTGAAAGCCCTGACCAACATCGACTGCGACACCCACAAAGAAGAGAAGGAAAGGGGGATCACCATCAACCTCGGCTTCTCCCACCTGGACCTGCCCTCGGGCGATTCGCTGGGCATCGTGGACGTGCCCGGGCACAAGGACTTCATCCGGACCATGGTGGCCGGTGCCTACGGCATCGACCTTGCCCTCCTGGTGGTGGCAGCCGACAGCGGGATCATGCCGCAGACCGAAGAACACCTTCGCATCCTGGAGATGCTGGGGGTGGAGAACGGTGTCGTGGCCCTCACAAAGGCCGACCTTGTGGATGAAGAGACCCTCGAGCTGGCCGAGCTGGAAATAACCGATTATCTCCACGGCAGCCCGCTGGAGAATGCTCCTGTGGTGGCCGTATCGGCCATCTCCGGCCAGGGGCTGGAAGAACTGGTAACCGCCATCCAGGGAATCATCCCCGGCGTCAGAGATAAAAAGACGAGCTCCGTCTTCAGGATGTACATCGATCGCATATTCAATGTCAGGGGAATGGGGTATGTGGTAACCGGGTCGGTACTGGAAGGTGCCGTCAGGATGGGACAGGACCTGTTCCTCATGCCCGGGGGATCGAAAAAAGTGAAGGTCCGGGGCCTCGAACGACATGGCCAACCGGTGCAGGAGGTCTTCCAGGGCGACCGCGCCGCCCTTAACCTGGCAGGACTGAAACAGGAAGACTACACCCGGGGGATGATGCTGGCCAGCAAGCAGCTCGATGACACCCGGCTGGTGGATGCCACCCTGAAGGTCTTCGACCCCACGCTCGTGCTTCCGGTATGGACCAATGTGCTTTTCATCTCGGGGACTTTCGAAACCTCGGCCCGCATGCACCTGCTCGACAAGGACGAACTGCATCCGGGTGATTCAGGACTGGTGCAGATGCACCTGAACAAACCGGCCGTGCTCTCGGCAAAGGACAAGTTCATCCTCCGGAACTCATCCAATGACCGCACCATCGGGGGCGGGACCATCATCGACATCAACCCCCTCCATCACAGGAAGCGCACGGAGAAACTGGTCAGGGAACTGAATGACCTCGCGGAGGCGACCCTGCACAGCGAAAACATGGCCAGCCTGGTGAAGCTCGAACTCAACAAGGTGAATGGCCCTATGCTGCTCACGGAGGTCGCCGCAATGCTGAAGGCAGACCAGGAAGCGATCCTGGACGAACTGAAACAAAAGGGAAACGACAACATCCTGTTCTTTGAAACGGGAGGCCAGACCATCCTCCTCACCCCGGAAGCGGACAAGGGATACGCCAGGATGGTCGCCGATGAGCTCACAGCCTGCCACGAAAAGTACCCCATCCTGGAAGAGGGGCTCACCACGAAGGAGCTCAGCGGCAAATTCGGCTTCACGAAGAATGAGGCCGGTCGGCTTTACCTCGACATCCTCATGGATCGCATGGCCCGGGAGGGCACCCTTGCCAGGAGACAGCGAAGCTGGGCCATGGCCGGGCACAAAGTAGTGATCGATAAAAAGACGGAAGAGGACCTGAAGTGGGTCGAGGATATCTACCGGGTGTTCGGGATGGACATCCCGAACGCGAAAGAGATAGAAGAAAAGGTCCACGAAAGAAAAATGAACAAGGAGCGGTTCAAGATGCTCCTGAGGTACCTGACGGACGCCGGCAAGATGGAATTCTTCGAAAGCACGCACGTGCACGGATCGATCGTGGCGGAGGTCCGGCGAAAATTGCTTGAGATAGTGGCCGCCAAGGAGGATGGCATCAATGAGAAAGAATTCAGGGAACTGATCGGCGCCACGAGGAAATTTGCCCAGGTCATGCTGGGGCTGCTCATCGAAAAAGGCCTGGTGGTGAAACCCACCTTCTATATCCTGATCACGGAAAAGGGAAAACAATCCCTGCAGTTGAATGGTTAATAACATATAAAAGACATACATCATGAAAGTTGTGGATGCAAGGGGTCTGAAATGCCCCATGCCTTTGATAGAGACCAAGAAAGCCCTGATGGATACAGCGGATGGCGAATCGATCCGCATTCTGATCGACAACGAGACCTCAGTCAAAAACGTCACCCACTATTTGGAGGACAACGGGATTGCCGTCACCACAGCCAGGGAGGGCGACTCCTGGCAACTCACCGTCGACCGGGGCAATGAGCGCCTTGAAAACACCACCCCCGAGGATTATTGCGAGGTACCCAAGCCGGAAGGAACCAATTACGTAGTGCTTTTTGCCAAGAACAGGATCGGGGAAGGATCGGACGAACTGGGTGAAAAGCTGGTGGGCTCGCTCCTTGAATCACTGAAAGCGCAGGATGTCAGGCCGGGGAAGATCATCTTCATGAACTCAGGCATTCACATGGTGACCAGGGGATCCGCCCACCTGCCGGCGCTTGTCGAGCTTGAGCTCAACGGCGTGGAGATGATATCCTGCGGCACGTGCCTCAACTATTTCAACAAGGCCGACGAGCTGGCCATCGGCAGGGTCTCCAACATGTTCGAGATCGTGGAGGTGATGAGGAATTCAGGAAAAGTGATCAGCTTCTGACATGATCGACCTGTTGACACTGGTGGACCAGGGCGGATGCTCCGCCAAGCTTTCGGCCGAAGAGCTGAGGAATGCCCTTTCCGGCCTCACGCGCAGCAAGGACGAGAACATCCTTGTCGATATCGACACCCACGACGACGCCGGCGTATATAAGATACGTGACGACTATGCCCTGATACAGACCACGGATTTCTTCCCTCCGGTATGTTCCGACCCCTATGATTTCGGTCAGATCGCAGCCGCAAATGCCCTCAGCGACGTCTATGCCATGGGGGGGCGGGTGTTGACCGCGCTGAACCTGGTGCTCTTCCCCGCCGGGGTGCCACTTAGCGTGCTCAGGGAGATCCTCCGCGGAGGACAGGAAAAGGTCGACGAGGCCGGCGGGGTGATCCTCGGCGGTCATACCATCGCCGACGACATCCCCAAATACGGCCTGGCCGTCACCGGATGGGTCCACCCCGATGAGGTGGCCACCAACAGCAACGCTAAGCCCGGCGACCTGTTAATCCTGACAAAGCCCCTCGGCACAGGCATCATCATTTCCGGCAGAAAGAACAACCTGGTCAGGGAAGAGGTATACCAGGAGGCCGTGGCCCACATGAAAACACTCAACGACAAGGGCGCCCGCATCATGAACCGCCATGGCATCAGAGCAGCGACCGACATCACCGGCTTCGGGCTCCTGGGCCACGCCATGAAAATGGCCCAGGGGAGCGGCGTCAGCATCCACCTGGAGGCCCGCAATGTGCCGACCATGACCGATGTGCGGGACCTGATCGAACTTGGCTGCATTCCGGGCGCCGCATTCAGGAACCAGGAGTTCTGCACGCCGGATGTCACCTTCGGGGATACGGTGTCCTATAACCAGAAGATGCTCCTGTTCGATGCGCAGACCTCGGGGGGGTTGCTCATGTGCGTGAAGGCCGGCGAGGCCGGTGTCATACTGCAGGAACTGCAGGAAGCCGGACATCCCGCTGCCGCCATCGTCGGGGAAGTCAGAAAACAAGCCAGGAAAGCTGTCACCGTCGGCTGACGTGGCCGGTGTGCCGGATTGGACAAACAACAAATTCTTAACAAGATGAAAGAACTCAAAAGGTATTACATCATCAACGCCTCCCCCGGGGAGGTGTATACGGCCCTGACCAACCCCTTCACCATCCAGCTGTGGACCGGGGAGAAGGCTGAAATGTCGACGGAGCCCGGGTCGGAGTTTTCCATGTGGAACGGGAGCATCTCAGGAAAGAACATCGAGTTCGTGCCCGACCAGTTGATTGTCCAGGAGTGGTATTTCGGTGACAGGGAAGAGAGGTCGATCGTCACCATCAAGTTGCATCCCCATAAAAAGGGGACTTCGGTTGAGATGCATCAGACCAATGTCCCCGATGAAGACTTCGACGACCTCCTGCAGGGATGGAACGAAAGCTATTTCGCACCCCTCAACGAATTCTTCACCCAGTAACAGCGGACAGGGGCCCATCGGCAAACCCCATTCGCCGTGTGCCATGAACCGGCGCACCGGTTGCAAAGATTGACTTTCTCACAGGAATTGTCTAATTTAGCCTTGTTCCAAAACTTGATTGGGAACTGTTCAAGATAATCTTCCAATGGAACTCACCACTTTCACCATCCGGATCCTGGCGGCCCTTGCGGCGGGTGTGCTCATCGGCCTCGAAAGGGAGCTGCAGCAGAAAAAAGCAGGCCTGAGGACCCATACGCTGGTGGCCGTGGGATCGGCAGTCTTTGTGCTGATCTCCATGAAAGTGACCGACGACGTTTCGGGCGATCCCACCCGGATCATCGGGCAGGTGGTTACGGGGATCGGCTTCATCGGTGCGGGTGTGATCCTGCACCAGGGCCTCTCAGTGCGCGGGCTGACCACCGCAGCGACCATCTGGTGCAGCTCCGCAGTAGGATGCCTTGCCGCGGCAGGCTATTATTTGGAGACCGCCATTGCCACTTTTGTCATAGTCTTTATTAACTTTGCACTGCGCGGGATCGACGAAAAGATCGTGTCGATATTTCATGGAAAGAAAAGGAAAGAAAAAACAGGTGACAGGGGCTGAAGAAAATTTTGCAGCGCGCAGGACGCAGAGTACCGCCAGCATTGGCTGCGCTTCCGCGGTCCCTGCTTCATCCATTGTGAACTCAAAATGCACCAACATACATGCAGACGATATTAGGATCAGGCGGGTCGATCGGTAAAGACCTGGCACGCGAGCTGACCAGGTACGCCAGGCGGATCAGGCTGGTGAGCCGGAACCCTGTGAAAGTGAACAAACGGGACGAGCTTTTCAGCGCCGACCTGCTGCAGAAGCAAAAGGTCATCGATGCGGTAAAGGGCTCGGAGGTGGTCTACCTTATGGCTGGCCTGCCATACAATGCCAGGTCCTGGGAACAGATGTGGCCCGTGATCATGGAAAACACCCTCGAAGCCTGCCGCATCCACCGGGCCAGGCTTGTTTTCTTCGATAACGTGTACCTCTATGAGCCTGACAAGGTGGGGCACATGACCGAATCGACCCCGGTGAACCCCAGAAGCAGGAAAGGCAAGGTAAGGGCAAAGATCGCCCACATGGTCGAGGAAGCGGTGGCCAAAGGCGCCGTCAATGCCCTCATCGCCCGCGCTCCCGACTTTTATGGCCCCGGGATCCGCAACGGGGCCCTGAACCAGGCCGTCCTCGAACCGCTTCAGCAAGGCAAGAAGGCGAACTGGTTCTGCAGCGTCGACAAGGCCCACTCTTTCATCTGGACCCCCGATGCGGCCAGGGCCACTGCCATACTCGGCAACGATCAAAATGCGTTCGGCCAGGCCTGGCACCTTCCGACGGCAAAGAAACCCCTCACCCTCAAACAGATCATCGAATCCATCGCAGGAGAGCTGGATGTGGCCCCGCGCTACCAGGTGGCCGGCAAAAATATGGTCGCTGTCCTGGGCCTGTTCAATCCCCTGATGCGCGAATTCAGGGAAATGCTCTATCAATACGACCGCGATTACATGTTCGACAGCAGCAAGTTCGACAACCAGTATAAATTCAAGACCACCTCCTACACCGAAGGTATCTTGAAAATGACAGGTGCGCGACCAGGAGAAGAGTAATGCCGGTCAGGCGACCCTCCATGCTTTGGCCCCGGGGACCTGCTCCCGCGGCATTTCATTCAAAATTAAGGAAATGATAACACACAATTGAAGGTATTTAAATTAATTGCCGTATCTTTGCACCCATTTTTACCAAATTTTAAATTAACGCAAACAATATCAACTACTTACAGAATGACACTTACGAAACTCAGAAATATCGGGATCGCGGCACACATCGATGCGGGCAAGACAACCCTCACAGAGCGGATGCTTTTTTATACGGGGGTGACCCGCAAGCTGGGTGAAGTGCATGACGGGCAGGCCACCATGGACTTCATGAAGCAGGAGCAGGAACGCGGCATCACCATCGCCTCCGCTGCGATTTCCACCAAGTGGAAGGACAACAACATCAACATCATCGACACCCCTGGGCACGTGGACTTCACCGTGGAGGTGGAACGGTCGTTGCGGGTGATCGACGGCATGGTAGCTCTGTTCTGCGCCGTGGGTGGCGTCGAGCCCCAGAGCGAAACGGTGTGGAACCAGGCCGACCGCTACCGGGTGCCCCGCATCGCCTTCATCAACAAGATGGACAGGACCGGTGCCGATTTCTACGATGTGCTCAAGCAGATGAACGAATACCTGGATGCCAACGCCCTCCCCTTCCAGATCCCCATGGGAGCTGAAGACGACTTCGTGGGGGTGATCGACGTCCTGGAGAAAAAGGCTTACGTGTTCGATGAGTTCGAGCGGAAGGAAATGGAAGTTCCCGAGCAATACAAGGCCAAGTGCCAGGAAGCCAGGGAAGCCCTGGTGGAAAAGATCGCCGAATACGACGACGAGCTCATGGAGCTTTACCTCGAAGAGCAGGAAATCCCGGTGGAAACGCTGAAGCGCGTGGCCAGGAGGGCGGCCCACAAGCTCTACATCACCCCGGTATTCACCGGTGCCGCCTACAAGAACAAAGGGGTGCAGCTGCTGCTGGATGCCATCGTTGACTACCTCCCCTCCCCCGTGGATGTGGGCGCGGTTGTTGGCATTGACATCGACGATCCCGAAAAATCGCACACCCGGAACCCGTCAACCCATGACCCGTTCTCTGCATTGGCCTTCAAGCTTATCCACGATCCCTATGTGGGACAGCAGACCTTCATCCGGATCTTCTCCGGCCAGCTCAAGAGCGGCATGCAGATCATGAACAGCACCAAAGGCAAGATGGAACGCATCGGCCGGATCA
>CAYLTG010000037.1:0-26206 GCA_964386225.1 uncultured Bacteroidales bacterium | reverse complement strand
GCCTCTTCGGCTTCGGAGGTGGCATACCTTTGCTTGTGGATCCTGTGCGTGCGGTAGACGAAATAGACAGCCAGGCCGACCAGCACAAGGATGGCGACAAATCCGCCGTAATTGATGATCAATGCAATAAGGAAAGCCACGGTGAAGGCCGAAAAAGCCGTGAAAAACCAGCCTCCGATCACCGAAAAGACCCCGGTGATCCTGTAGACTGCACTTTCACGGCCCCAGGCCTTGTCGCTCAAGGACGTGCCCATGGCCACCATGAAGGTGACGTAGGTGGTGGAGAGCGGCAGTTTCAAGGAGGTGGCGAAAGCGATGAGGATGGAGGCTACGACCAGGTTCACCGAAGCGCGGATGAGGTCGAAATAGGGGGCTTCCTTCCCCAGGGCTGCTTTTTGCTTTTTGTATTCGGTCTGGTCGAACCTTTTTTCGATCCCCTGCTGGAGAGCTTCGGGGAGCAGGCTTTTGAAATTCCGGGCCATGTTGTTCGTTCCACGCACCATGGACCGGGCAAGGAGGGAGGAACCAAAACGTTCGTAACCCACATCCTGCCGGGCCAGGTTGATCTCCGTTTTGGTGACCGACCGCGCCTTCTTGGAAAGCCAGAGGGTGACCACCATGACCAGTCCTGCAATGACCAGGAAAAACGAGGGGGTCTTCACCTTGCCTGCCATGCTGGTCATCAGGAAGGTTCCGGGGTCAGCGCCCGGATTGGCCATGAAGGCCTTGAAGGACTCATAGCCCGCCAGGGGCACGCCGATGAAGTTCACCAGGTCGTTGCCGGCAAAGGCCATGGCCAGGGCAAAGGTGCCCACCAGCACAACCAGCTTGAGTATGTTCAACCGGGTGAGCCAGGTAAGCAACTGCAGCAATATGGTCCAGCCCAGGAAACTGTAGAGGATGATCAGGAAGGAGTTGTTCTTGATGTATTCCTTCGCCTCCTCCGACATGAACGAGGCATCCTTGGCTCCCTTCACCAGGATGAAGTAGGTGATGGCCGTGATGGCGAACCCGCCCCAGATAGCCCCGAAATACATGAGGGTGCGCCTGTAATTGAACGAAAAGATAAGCCTCGCGATGTATTGCACCAGGGCACCCACGGTAAAGGAGATCACCACGGACAGCAGGATGCCCGAGATGATGGCCAGCGCCTTGGCCGAATTGATGTATTCGCTGATGGCAAGCGCGTTCTCTTCGGTGTAGATCTTGATCATGGACACGGCCACGGCGGCACCAAGCAGCTCGAAAACAATGGATACCGTCGTGGATGTGGGCATGCCGAATGTATTGAACGTGTCCAGCAGGATCACGTCGGTGATCATGACCGCCAGGAATATGATCATGATCTCGGAAAAGTAGAAGTTCTGCGGATGGAAAATACCCTTCCTCGCCACCTCCATCATCCCGCTGGAGAAGGTGGCACCCACCAGGATTCCAAGTGCGGCGATCACCATGATGACCCGTAACGGGGCCACTTTGGACCCGATCGCGGAATTCAGGAAATTGACGGCATCATTGCTGACTCCCACCACAAGGTCGGAAATGGCGAGGGCAAAAAGAACAATGACCAGGATAAGGTAAATAGTTTCCATCTTCTTTTTGAATTGATCTTACAAAATTATACATATTGGATTGTAAAATTCTTAGGATTAATTAAATAATAACTAAATAAACCTTAAGTAAATGTTAAGAAAAGGATCCGTTCTGTTGATTTTTCAGGTCTTCGGCATTCAGTTCCCGGGAATTTATCTTTTACCTTCGCCAGTATCATCAAACTACAGCGCATGAAGAAAATTACCCTACTCTTATCCCTGTCACTGATCTACCTGTTCCTGTCGGCCCAGAGCGACTGGGGCGAGGTGAAGTGGGACAACGGCATGATCGTGGAGAACCCCGAAAAGGACTACAAGATCAAGTTCGGCGGAAGGATCAACCTGGATGCTTTGTCGGACTGGCCGGAGCACAACGGCATTATCGACACCCTGATCAAGGAGGGGTTCGGCGTGGAGTTCCGCCGGATCCGGTTTTTCAGCGCCGGGCAGATCTACAACAACATCCTGTACAAGCTCCAGTTCGATTTCGCAGGGGGCCAGGCCCAGATCAGGGACGTCTACGTCACCATCACAAAGATCCCGGGCATCGGGAACATCCAGTTCGGTCATTTCAAGGAACCCATCGGGCTGGAATTGCTTTGCAGCTCAAAGTACATCACCCTGATGGAAAGGGGGCTCACCGACCCCCTGACCCCGGAACGCAATACCGGGGTCATGGCCTTCAACCACAGCGGAAACCGACGGTTTTCATGGGCCCTGGGCTATTTCGTGCCGGCCGATAATTTCGGGAAGTATGTGGGAGGTAAATACCATCTCACCGGGCGCATCTCGGGTTTGCCGGTATTCGATACGGAAAAGCGGTACCATGTGCTGCACCTGGGCCTCTCCCTGACCCACCAATACCAGAACAACTCCGCATATACGCTCAGCACGCGTCCTGAAAGCCACCTGATCCAACCCATCGCCGTGGCCGAGATCGATTTTGCCAAAGCGGTCAACCAGTTCGGCCTGGAGGCCGCCTGGGTGCGGGGGCCGTTCTCGTTCCAGGGTGAGTACCTCCAGGCCCATGCCCTGACCTCCTACAAGTCGGAACTCAGCAAAAGGACCTATGATTTCATGGCCTATTACGCCTATGTCAGCTGGTTCGTGACCGGGGAACACCGGAACTACAAACCCTCCATCACCACCTTCGACCGGGTGAAACCCAAAAAGAACTTTGGCAAGGAAGGGGGGGCCGGCGCCTGGGAGGTGGGCCTCCGCTATTCGGAGATCGACCTCGACGATACCGACATCAAAGGGGGCAACGTGGCCAACATCACCGCGGGGATCAACTGGTACCTGAACCCGGCCACCCGGTTCATGTTCAATTATATCCTCGCAAACCTCAGGGGTTCAGGCAACATAAACATCTTCCAGGTACGGGTCCAGGTCGATTTCTAGGCTTTTGAGTTTCTGGTGATGAATTCGGAGAAGTCGCGCTGGGCCTTTGCCAGGTTGATTACCTGCAGGAGAAGGTTCTTGGTCTCTGCAAGCAGGTTCAGGTAGAGCATGCTGTTTCGCGTTCCCACTTCATTGGCGCGGATCCGTTTGATCTGGTTCTTCCGGATGAGGTCAAGGAAGCCCAGGAGGCCCTGCTGCTCTTCGATGTTCCTGGATAATCTGCTGTAATCCCCGTCATGAATGGTGAGGCTGATGCCGTGGATGAACTTGCGGACCCGGGCCGACAATTCCCTCAGGTCCCTCGACTGCCCCTCAAGCAAGGCTTTATGGTGATTGCCGACATGTTCCATGCAGGGCTTGTTGATGAAGGTCATGCTGTGGGCGATCTCCCGCAGGTAATCGAGGACCTGCACATAGTAATGCCCCGTTTCGATGGAGTTCTCCTCCAGCTTTGTGATGGTGATGCTTACCCCGGCCTTGAGGTCCTTGGACTCCTTGTTGACCTGTTCGACCTCCTTGTGGGCCTTTTTAAGCAGTTTGTAATCCTCGGCGGCAATTCCTTCGATGGTCCTTTCGTAGATCACGCTGATCCTCCCCAGGGAGTCGATCACATTTTTCGTGCACTGGGTGGCGATCTTGATGCCGGAAAACCGCTCATCCCTGTTGTTGTCGGTGATGGCAGCCTGCTTGCTTTTCCTCCTGTGCAGGATATGGGTCCTGTATATGACGATGACCACGATCACCATGAGGATCATGATGCCTGCAAAACTGCCCAGGTGGATGACATAGGCCACCAGGAACGCGGCGACAAACGCGAAGAAGGCGGTAAGGAACCAGCCCCCGATCACGGAGATCACCCCGGTGATCCTGTAGACGGCGCTCTCGCGCCCCCATGCCTTGTCGCTGAGGGATGTGCCCATGGCGACCATGAAGGTGACATAGGTGGTCGAAAGGGGCAGCTTCAGGGACGTGGCGAACGCGATCAGCGTGCTGGCCACCACAAGCGTGACGGAGGCCCTCACCAGGTCGAAAGCGGGGGCATCGCTGCCCAGCTGCTTCTGCCGTTCGATGAATGGCGTTTGGTCAAACTGTTTGTCAATGCTTCGCTGCATCCATTGCGGCATGCTGGATTTGATCGTCTTATTGAAGTTGGAGGAATTCCTCACCAGGGTCCGCGCCAGCAGCGTGGAACCAAAACGTTCCTCCCCTTCTTCCTGGCGACCCAGGTCGATGGAAGTCTTGACCACGCTTTTTGCCTTCTTGGAGGTCCAGAGGGTGATGACCATGATCAGGCCGGAGAGGAGCAGGAAATGGGTGGGGGTCTTGATCTGGCCCACCAGGTCCGTCATCAGGAAAGCGTTGGGATCCGTGACCGGTGAATTGATAAATGCCTTGTACGACTCATAGCCTGCGAGCGGAACACCAATGAAATTGACCAGGTCGTTCCCTGCAAAGGCCATGGCCAACGCAAATGTTCCGACAAAAACAATGAATTTCAGAATGTTGAGCCGGGTAAGCCAGACCATGACCTGCAACAAAACGGTCCAGGCGACGAAACTGAGCCCGATGATCTTCCATGAATTCTGACTGATGTATGTCTTGACCTCGTCCGACATGAAGGATGCCCCCTTGGCCCCCTTGATCAGAATGAAATAAGTGATCGCAGTGATGGCCAATCCGCCCCAGAGGGAACCGAAATACCGGAGCCTGTTCTCATAATCGAAAGAGAACACCAGCCGGCTGATGTATTGTATGAGGGCCCCCACAGAAAATGCGACCACCACGGAAAGGAGGATCCCTGAGATGATGGCCAGTGCCTTTGCTGAATTGATGTATTTGCTCAGGTCCAGGGCATCGGGATCGTTGGTGATCTTGATGAGGGAGACCGCCACTGCGGCACCCAGCAATTCGAAGACGATGGAGACCGTCGTGGAGGTGGGCATGCCGAAGGTATTGAACAGATCGAGCAGGATCACGTCGGTGATCATCACTGCCAGGAATATGATGATGATCTCTGAAAAGTAGAAATGCTGGGGATGAAAGATCCCCTTTCGCGCCACTTCCATCATGCCACTGGAGAAGGTAGCCCCAACCAGCACGCCCAGGGCGGCAACGGTCATGATCCAGCGAAAGTGACCGGCCTTGGCACCCACGGCAGCATTCAGGAAATTAACGGCATCGTTGCTCACGCCAACGACCAGGTCCGAAACAGCAAGGGCGAATAGAATGATGACCAGGATGAGGTAAATTGACTCCATCTATGGCTTTTAGGATAACGGGTTGGCAATTCGATTCATTCAACAACCAGAGTGACTGCAAGCGTCCTCAATACACTTATGGTTTGCGAATATACACAATCTGGCAAAAACCCAAATTAAAAGCATCAATAAATTGTCAGGTCAACCTGTCCAGCTCCACCGTAAAATGCCGCATGATCGGTGCCTCGCGGAGGATCCTGAGGCCCCTGCGGTAGGTGTCGCGCCGTGCAAAGACGTTGCCCACGGCGGCGGCCACATAGTCCATGTGGCTGTTGGTATACACCCTCCTCGGTATGGCCAGCCTCACCATCTCCAGTTCAGGGTAACGGTTCTCCCGGGTGTCGGGATCGCGGTCGGCCAGGAGGGTGCCTATCTCCACACCCCTGACCCCCCCCTCCAGGTAGATCTCGTCGGCCAGCAACTGGGCGATGTACTCTTCCTTGGGGACATGCGGAAGGAACTCCTTCGCATTCAAAAAGATGGCATGGCCCCCGAAGGGCTCCAGCATGGGAATGCCCATGGCTTTCATCTTCTCGCCCAGGTAGGCCACCTGCTTGATCCTCGTTTCGAGGTAATCGAACTCGGTCCCTTCGAGCAAGCCCTGGGTCAGGGCGTTCATGTCGCGGCCCGACATGCCGCCGTAGGTCACGAAACCTTCGAACATGATGTTGTAGACGCTGGCTTCCTCGTACATCTTCCGCTCCCGGAAACCGATGAAGCCCCCCATGTTCACGATGGCGTCCTTCTTGCTGCTCATGGTCATGCCGTCGGCATAGCAGTACATCTCCTTCACGATCTCCTTGATGGTCTTATCCGCATAGCCCTCCTCCCGGGTCTTGATGAAATAGGCGTTCTCGGCGAACCGGGCCGAGTCGAAGATGACCCGGGTGCCGTATTTCTTCGCCATGGCATAGACCTCTTTCAGGTTCTGCATCGAGACGGGCTGGCCGCCCGAGGTGTTGCAGGTGAGGGTGACGACCACCATGGGTATTTTTTCAATGGGGTTGTTCTTCAGCACCCGCTCCAGCTTGCCGGGGTCGATGTTCCCCTTGAACGGGTGGTACTGTGTTGGATGGAACGCTTCGTCGATGGTGCAGTCGACGGCCCGGGCATGCCTGAATTCGATGTGCCCCTTGGTGGTGTCGAAATGGGAGTTGCCGGGCACCAGGTCGCCCTTCTTCACCAGCAGGGAGAAAAGGACGTTCTCGGCAGCCCGCCCCTGGTGGGTCGGAAGGAAATCGTTGAATCCGAAAAGCTCTTTGATGACGGCTTTCATCTTCAGGTAGGAGGAGGCGCCGGCATAGCTCTCGTCGCCCAGCATCATCTCCGACCACTGGCGGTCGCTCATGGCGCCGGTGCCGGAATCGGTCAGCAGGTCGATGTACACGTACTCGCTGCGCAGGTTGAACAGGTTGTAATAGGCTTCCTTCAGCCACTTTTCGCGCTCCGCGCGCGTGCTCCGGCGGATGGGCTCCACCATTTTTATCTTGTAGGATTCTGCGAATGGAAGGTCCATAGAATTTTGATTTTTGACTTTCTTTTTCTTATTTGAAGATGAATGATGTGATCGCGGGAAGGATATCCCGGAATCTATGATCGAAAAATGAAAATCAAAAATGGAATTCGTCCCTGCGCTTGATGTTCAGGAAAAGGTGGGATAGTAAGAATCGCAAAAAGCCTATCATCTGTAATTTCTTTACAGCAACAAATTTATGCGATGATCGCAAAAAGTCAAGTTTTTTTTTGAAAAAACGGGGATTAATCCTTCGAACTCTTGTACACGGTGACAAGTTCCATCTCCTTCGCGGCGAAAAAAGCCTGGGCCGCGGGAAGGTTCTCGGTGAAGCCGAGCAGGTAGCCACCTCCGCCCGAACCGCAGAGCTTCAGCTTGAAATCGTTACCTTCGAGCCCTTTCTTCCATACGTCGAGGAAGTCGGCGGGGATCATGTCACGGAAATAGGTGTACTGAAGCTCGGATAACTGCGCCATGTTTTTGAAAAAGGGCTTGAGGTCGCCGGCGATGAGGTTCTCGATGCAGCTGTTGTTGAGCGGGATGAACCTGTTGGTGATGACACTGAAGTAATTGGGGTCCTTGCAGTGCTCCAGGAAAAGGTTGACCACCGGTTCCGTTTTGCCGGGCTTCCCGGTATTGATGAGGAAGATGGCGGAATCACCGTTGATCTTGTTCCTGGGGATGCCCACCGTCTCAATGTCAGTCTTTGACTTGATGTGCAGGGGGAACTGTATGTATGAGTTCAGCGGGTCGATGCCGGAGCTCTTGCCGTGGAAGAACGACTCCATCTGCGAGAAGATCTGCTTGAGCTGCAGCGTCTCTTCCTTGGTCACCGACCGACCGCCCTGGATCTTGTTGACGGCATACTGGTTGTACAACGCCGCTACCAGCGCCCCGGAACTGCCAAGCCCGAAACCCTGGGGGATGGAGGACTCAAAGTAAAGGCCGTTGTCGAGGTCCCTGACAAAGGAATTGAAATCGAATTCCATATCCAGTTTTTCCTGGTCGATCAGCCTTCTCAGGTAGAACGAATAGGCCTCCAGCTGGGCATTGGAGTTGTTGGCGAAATCGTAATCGGTGTATTTGTACTTGTTGTACCGGTTGTTGAAACTGAGCTCGCCGTGGAAATGGGTGAAGGGGATGGTCAGCGCCATGGAATCGAATATGATCCCATACTCCCCGAAGAGGATGATCTTTCCGTAGTATATGTCACTGACCTTCTGTACCATGGTTATGCCTCTTTCAATGCTGCCGGCCCCTGCCCCAGCGAATCGTCGATCCAATAGCCGTTGTCGCAGAGCGCCACGAGTTCCTCGCGGATGAATGCCAGCACCCTGTCGCGGTCCTTCCCCTGGTAGAGAAGATGAACGTTGGGTCCCGCGTCGAGTGTGAACGCGACAAAGGTGCCGGTCGAACGCCTGTACTGCCTCACTTTGTCGATGACCGCCCAGGTTTGTTCGTTCATGAGCCGGTAACCGTTGCGTGAACTCATCATCAGCGCATGCAAACTTAAGGCTTCATTTTCAATTATTCCGATAATTTCTTCCTCATTTTGTTCCCCGATCGCCTTCAGCAGCATTTCGAGGTTGGTTCCGGCCTGGGCATAGCGGGCGGCAGCCCAGGGATGCCCATCCATCAGGCCATGACCCTGCGAACTGCTGACCTTCTTCTTTCCCGCACTGGTGACCAGGATGGCATCACGGATGCCGAGCATGGGATTGCCATCGGGCAGCATGACCGGGATGCCGGCCTCATCGGTGCTTTCCGCCACTGCCGGGGTGCGGCCCCACAGGACGAATCCGCCGTAGACCGAACGGGTCGCGCTCCCGGATCCCAGGCGCGCCAGGAAGGCCGCTTTCCGGAGAAACGCGTCGCGGTCGGCAAGTGTGCCGAACAAGTGGTTCTCCAACCCGGCCAGGCAGAGGGCCAGGGCCGACATGGCCGACGCCGAACTGGCAATGCCGGAGGAATGGGGGAACGAATTGGAACTGCTGATCTTCAGCGACAGCCGGTCAAGAAAGGGGAGGTAGGGCGCGAGGGAATCCAGGTACCCCTTCACCCGCGCGGCAAACCCCGGGTTCTCCTTCCCCTCGAAAAGGAAATCCATCTTCAACTTTCCCGACCCCTGCAGGTCGAATGCCAGGGTCGTGTCGGTGTATGAGCTGCTGAGCGTAAAGCTGAGCGACGGGTTGCCGGGGACCTGCACCGGCCTCTTGCCCCAGTATTTGATGAGGGCGATGTTCGAAGGGCTCCGCCAGCCCAGCGCTCCGGCGCCCCGGAAATCCCCGGCACCCCGGAGCTGCGCCCCTTCCTTCAGGTATTGGTCGGCAAGATTCATCGCACGTGTATCAGTTCATGGTATGAAAAAAATATGTTCAACCCCCTGGTTGACAGGTATTCCATCAGCCCGGCACGGGTCCCTTTCCATGTCAGCAGGGCGAAATCACCGCCCCAGGCCCCGAGCGACTTGGCCTCGCCCGGAAGGTCACTGAATATCCCTTCCTTGAGCGTGGGCACCTTCAGGATGGAGGAGATCACCTGCTCGTGTTCCTTCATGTAAAACCCGAAATCCTCCACGGTACCGGCGTTGGCCATGTGGCGGCCGAGTTCCGTGATCATCCTTTTCTCCACCCGGTACGACCGGCCACCGGCCAGGAATTGGCTTACCTGGACGGACGAGTCCTGCTTGGCACCGAGGTATACAAAATAGAGGTAGCGGGTGACATTCCTGGGGAGGTCAACCTCTTGCTTCTGGTACGTCTGGCGCTTGAGCGTAAAGAAGACCGGCCCGTCTTCCCTGGCGAGGACGACGTCGTAGCCCGATCCCTCCGATACGCGCCTGTGTAGCCTGAACGGATCCACTCCCGCCCAGTAGGCCAGGTTCGACACCAGGCTTGAACTGCTTCCGAACCCCCATTGCCTGTCGAACCCCAGGTCGGTGATGACCCTTCGTCCGTACATCATGCTTTCCGCCCCGGGTTTCATCGCGGTCAAAGCCTGCAGGTGCCTGGCCAGGTTGTCGGCCACCCCCTGTTCCGTTGTCTCGGCAACTTCAAAGAACGGCCTGCGGAATACGGCCCTGAACCAGGGTTCGCCGTATTGCCTGCTTTCCCAGGTCAGCCCCTCGTCGCCGGAACGGCTCACCTGCATCGACTGTCCCTTCTTCAGCGGCAAGGCCAGCGCAGTGGCACCTTTTAATACGAGGTATTCCCCGGAGATTAAAAGCTTGCCCCTTGAGAAGAACTTCATTATTTGTTGATGTATACTACTTTCGGTATCTCTGTCGGTGTCCTGAGCATCTCCAGGTACTTCTCAACGGCATTGAAGGAGACCTTCTGTGTTTCGAAATGCACTTTGGCCTTGACCTTCTCTTCGATGGTGGCGCCAAACTTGTTCAGGATGTTGAGCAGGTGCATTTTCATGTGGCCCTTCTGGATCCCTTTGGTGACCAGTGACTTCAGTGCCCCGAAGTTGTTGGCCAGACCCACCGAGGCGGCGATGCGCATGAGGTCGTGCGCCCCGGGGTTGCCCAGCATTTCGAGGGATATTTTCGCGAGGGGATGCAGCGTGGTGAGTCCGCCGACCGTTCCCAGTGCAAGCGGGATGGTGAGGGAATAACGGAATCGCCCGTCCCTGACCTCCACTTCGGTAAGGCTCCTGTACCTGCCGTCACGTGCGGCGTAGGTATGCCCGCAGGCTTCGATGGCGCGGAAATCGTTGCCTGTGGCCAGGGCCACGGCGTCGATGCCGTTGAAGATGCCCTTGTTGTGGGTGGTGGCCCGGAAGGTGTCCACCTGGGCGATCTCCACCGCCTTCTGGAATTTCCAGGCGAACTGCTCGCCCGTCAGCTCCTCGTCGATGCCATCCAGGTCGTCGATGGCGCATTCCACGGTGGACCGCACCAGGCAATCGGGCGTATAATTGGAAAGGATCGACATGATCACTTCCACATTGCGTTCCTCTTCCTTGAAGTATGGGCTCTCGTTGAAGAATTCCTTGAGTTCGGCTGCAAATTCCTCCAGGCAGGAGTTGATGAAATTGGCACCCATGGAATCGACGGTCTCGAAAGAGGCTTTGATCTGGTAGTAATCTGGTATCTCGCGGGTCATGTCCACCAGTTCGATGTCGAGGATGCCGCCTCCCCTTGCTTCCATGTTGGCGGTGATCGAGGCAGTGCGCTCCATCATCCGGTCCCTGAGGTCGGGCATCAGCCGGCGGAGCTTGTCCACGTTGCCGTGCCATATGAAGTGGACCTGACCGATCTTGGTCGTGGAGATGATCTCGGTGTGAAAGCCGCCCTTGTCCGACCAGAACTTGGCACTTTTTGCGGCGGCAGCCACCACGGAGCTCTCTTCGATGACCAGTGGCACATGAAAGACCTCTCCGTCGATCACGAAATTGGGCGCGATGCCATATGGGAAATAGAAGTTGGATATGGTATTCTCGCTGAACTCATCGAAAACCTTTTGCTTTTCCTCATCGTCGTGGAAAAAGCTTTTCAGCTCCCGTACAAATTGGGAAGGATCCTCAAAATGGCCGGAAATGTATTCGAGCTTCTGCGCTTTCGAGAGCTTGGAAAATCCGCATACGATTTCTTTTTCTTTCACCTGATCTGTTTTTAAGTTGCGTGATTCCAACAGGTTGCAAAATTCAGCCTGCAAAGATACACTTTTCGTTTTATTACTCAATCAAACAACGCAATGAAATAAATGTTTAATCATTGCCTTCCACTATTAAACAAATTTTCAGATTTTATGGTCTATCTTTGGACACTTCAATGCAGCAAAAGGCATTACATACCGATGTGTGCATCGTGGGTGCAGGCCCGGCAGGCACCCTCACCGCATTGTTCCTGGCCAGGAAAGGCATCTCCTGCATCCTGGCGGACAAGTCGCATTTTCCGCGCGACAAGATCTGCGGCGACGGCCTGAGCGGATGGGTGGTGTCCGTGCTGGCCGAACTCGACCCGGACCTGCTCCTGAAGCTGAACCGCCAGCCTTTTCTCCTGCACTCCCACGGGATGAGGATCTCGTCGCCGAAAGGCCGGCTGCTGGAACTTCCGTTCCTCGACACCAATCCTGTTTCACCCGAGATCCCGCCGGGTTACCTGTGCAAGCGTGTGGAGCTCGACAATTTCCTGGTCGGGGAAGCCAGGCAGAGGTCATCGGTTACGGTACTGGAGGGTACCGAGGTCACCGGTTTCCGGCCGGGCACCCGGGAGGCTGTGCTCACCACCGCGCAAGGGGATGAGATCAGGGCATCGCTCGTGGTCTTCGCCAGCGGGGCCAACTCGGGGTTCATGAAGGATCCCGGCGGGATCGTCAAGGGGAAGCGGCACACGATGACCGGCATAAAGGCCTATTACAAGGGGATCACCGGGATGCATGAGAAGAACTACGTGGAGCTCCACTTCCTGAAGGACCTTCTGCCCGGGTACTTCTGGGTATTTCCGCTACCGGGGGGAGAGGCCAACGTGGGCGTGGGGCTCGACCAGGAGACTATCGCCCGGAAAAAACTGAACCTCAGGACGCTGATGGAGGAGGCCATCCTTCGGGAGCCCCACCTGCGCGACCGGTTCAAAACGGCTGAACGGATCTCCAAGGTACAGGCGTACCCATTGCCTCTGTATGACAGGAGAAGGACGATCTCGGGCGAACGGTTCATGCTGGCCGGCGATACGGCGGGCCTGATCGACCCGGTGACCGGGGAAGGGATGGGCCATGCTGCCCTTTGCGGCATGTTTGCCGCCCGCCAGGCGGAACGGGCATTGCAGGCAGGGGACTATTCGGCCGGATTCATGGCGCAATATGACCGCGAGCTTTATGCCAAGATCGGGACCGAACTCAGCATCAGCAGCAAGGTGCCCCGGTTCATCAGGCACGCCTGGCTGTTCAACGGGATGGTGGACAGGGCGGCAGGCAGCAAGGTGCTCCGCGACAGGCTGAGCCGGGCCATGACCGACCTGGAGCAGAGGAAAAAGCTGAAAAGCCCATGGCTTTATGCAAAGGTGTTGATGGGACTGTAAACAATCCGGCCGCAACGGTGTTATCGGATGCCGGGAACAACATATGAACTTATCAAAGCTCTCACGGTGACGCAAGGCAAAAAGCAGCAAGTACGGACGATGTTCAACAAGATCGCCCACAGGTATGATTTCCTGAACCATTTCCTGTCGGCAGGCATCGACCATTCGTGGCGCCGCAAGGCCGTCGGCCTCCTTGGCAGGGCCCACCCTGCCACCATCCTCGACGTGGCCACCGGCACGGCCGACCTGGCCATCGAGGCCGTCAGGATCGGCCCCGAAAGGATCGTTGGCATCGACATCGCCGACGACATGCTGGAGATCGGCCGCAAAAAGATCGGGAAGAAAGGCCTGGCATCCGTCATAACCCTCGAGTCAGGCGACTCGGAAGCCCTGCGTTTCGATGCCCATACCTTCGACGCCGCCATGGTGGCCTTCGGGGTCCGCAACTTTGAGGACCTTGAAAAAGGGCTCTCGGAAATGCACCGCGTCCTGAAACCGGGCGGGATGATCCTGGTCCTTGAATTCTCAAAACCCGGGAAATTCCCAATCAAACAGCTTTACAATTTCTACTTCAGGTACATCCTGCCCACCCTCGGCCGCTTGATATCAGGCGACAAAGGGGCCTACACCTATCTTCCGGATTCGGTGGGCGCATTCCCCGCCGGGCAGGAATTCCTCGACATCCTGGCCAAGGTCGGCTTCCGCGAGGGCCGCCACATCCCCCTCACCTTCGGGATCGCCTCCATCTACCAGGGCCTGAAAAAAGCCTGAAAGAAAAACCGATAATAGTGATATATTTGGGGTACAAAACAAGAGCATATGGACAACCCCGATCAACTCACCAAACACGATAATGTCCGCCTGATCCTGGATTTCTTCCACCGCACCATGATGCACCATGCCCTCTGGTTTGCGGAGGTACAGCACCAGCTTGGCAAGGACAAGGCGCTGGAGGCCATGAAAGAGGCCTGGGCCAAAAGTTCTTCGATCCAGATGACCCGCATAGCCAAGGTCCTGGGTTTCGAAATGGAGGACGGATTGCCGAAACCGCTGCTGGACCTTCCGGTCGAAACATTGGACAAGCTCAGGGAAGGACTGGCCGTGAACTGGCTGGCCAACGACGGTGTCTGGTTCCAGACCGTGGAGTTCACCCGCGGCATGAACGATGCCAAGCGGTGCAACGACTCCTGCTGGGCTCAGTTCTCCCCGTTCGAAGGGTGGTCCATCAAACAGATGCTCGGCCTTCCGGGGAAAGCAGGACTGGAAGGGCTTAAAAAAGCACTGAAGTTCAGGCTTTACGCCTTCATCAACGAGCAATCCTTCGACGAGGAGACGGAAACCGGGTTCGTGTTCAGGATGGACAAATGCCGCGTGCAGGCGGCGCGGCAGCGGAAAGGACTGGACGATTACCCCTGCAAGTCGGGCGGACTGGTGGAATACACCACCTTTGCGGAATCCATCGACCCCAGGATCCGGACCGAATGCATCTCCTGCCCGCCCGATCCGCACCCGGCCGATTATTTCTGCGCCTGGCGATTCACCCTGGAGGCCTGATCAGCGGATGATCAGGTTGAACCGGGGATTCTTCCAACCCTGCAGGCAATAGGGCACCACCGTGTTCCGGTCCACATACAGGTATTCCAGCCGCAGGCAGTTGCAGATGCTTTCGGGAAGGACGAGCAGCGGCCCGGACGTCGAGATGTCCAGTTCCACCAGGTTGACCAGGTTTCCAAGGGAATATGGCAGAAAATCCATGCTGTTCTTGCCGATGTGAAAAGTGACCAGGTTTACGCACTCCCCGATCTGGGGGGGGAGGGTCTTCAACTGGTTGTTCCCGGTGTAAAGAAATTCCAGTTTCTTCAGGTTCCCGATGGTCGCCGGCAATTCGGTCAGCTGGTTGTACTCGAGGTTCAGCTCGTTCAGCTTCTCCAGGTCGCCGATCTCCCCGGGCAGGGTCCGCAGGTTGTTGAAGTGAAGTGAGAGGTATTCCAGGTTCTCCAGCTGACCGATGTCGGGAGAGATGCTGTCGAGGTCGTTCCTGCTGATGACCAGCCGCTTCAGCTTCGTGAGCTTCTTGATATCGCCGGGCACCACCCGGATCTTGTTCTTGAATAGGACCAATTCCTCCAGGTTATAGAGCTCAAATACCTCCGGGGGTATTTCGGTGAGCCTGTCGCGGCTCAGGTTCAGCACTTTCGCCCACCGCTTGTTGGCCAGGGCATGGTCGAGCGAGATGAACCTGTTGGGGCTGCAGGCCACCAGCAGGAGCACGAGGAGAACCAGGACCAGGCCGTGGAGGACTTTCATGGTGGGGAACTTACTGGGTGATCAGGGCATTCTTCATCATTTCCGCCTTCTCCTCAACGCTGGCGCCGGGCGCCCCGGTATAGACGGCGTTCAGCCAGTCGCCGTAAATGGCATTGGGCAGTATGATGAAGCGGGAGCCGAATTTGTCCCGGTAGCGGTCGACCGACTCGGTCCTTCCGGGGATATCCTGTCCTTCGAAGACCTCGGAGAAATCGGCCAGGTTATCACCGATCAGCATGATGATGTTGGTGGTTTCGGCTACCTGGCCGCGCCTGCCCTTCTTGCTGTCCTCATTTCTTTTCAAGAGCATGTGATCGGGCTGGGCAAACGGGAAGCCCAGTTGCTTCATGTTCTGCATCGTGGCCATGATGAAATTCTCCTTGCGGTTGCTGACATAAAATATGCGCACACCTTTTGACTTGGCGTGCTGCAGGAACTCGAGGGCCCCCGGCACGGCCCGGGCGGTGGCCTCGTTCACCCACTGGTCCCAGCCTTCGGGGTAGGACATGCCTTCCACGATGCACCGGGCCTCGTAAGGGCTGTTGTCGAGCATCGTCTCATCGATGTCGACCACCACCGACGCCGGCCGGGCCTCTTTGTAGCCCTCCAGCATCCTGTCGAGCTGAAAGGTGGCCATGTTGAATGCCTGGTAACACAGGGCACGGTATTCGGCAGCGGTCTGCTGGTACAGGACGGCATACATCTGCGGATGCTCGACACGAAAGGAAGCTTCCGTTCCCTGCTCTTGTTGCACGGCCGCCCCGGCCGATTGGGCATGGCTTTCCATCATGGAGAGGGAAAGGAGCATGATCAGGAAATAATGATGGGGTCTTTTCATCGCACGTTTTTTAAACATAAAAAAAGCCGGACAACAGGTGTCCGGCCATAAAATTAGTCAATATTTCGATCCTCCTATTTGGAATAGTCCATGGTTGCCATTCTCTGGTAACTTTCATACCGCCATTTGGCGTTCTCCTCGGCTGCTGTGAACAGCTCTGCGGCCAGCCTGGGGAATGACTTCTTGAGGGACGTATACCGCACTTCCCTTCCCAGGAACTCCTGGAACCTGGTCCAGTCGGGTTCCTTGGAGTCGTAGACGAACGGGTTCTTTCCTTCGTCCTGCAGCGCGGGGTTGTACCGGTAGAGGTGCCAGTATCCGCACTCGACGGCCAGTTTCTCCTCTTCCTGGGTCTTGCTCATGCCATACTTCAGGCCATGGTTGATACAGGGGGAATAGGCGATCACCAGCGACGGGCCCGGATATTCCTCGGCCTCGCGGATCGCCTTGAGGGTTTGCGACTGGCTAGCGCCCATGGCGATCTGGGCGACATATACGTAGCCATAGGTCATGGCCATGGCGCCCAGGTCCTTCTTCCGGATCTTCTTGCCCGACGCCGCGAATTTGGCCACCGCCCCGACCGGCGTGGCCTTGGAGGCCTGCCCGCCGGTGTTGCTGTACACCTCGGTATCCAGCACAAGCACGTTAATGTTGTCGCCCGATGCCAGCACGTGGTCCAGTCCGCCGTAGCCGATGTCATACGCCCATCCGTCGCCGCCGAATACCCAGACCGACTTCTTGCTGAAATACTGCTTGAGCTTGAGCAGCTCGGCAGCCAGGGGGTCTTTTTCCTTCTCCAGGAGAGGGATCAGCTTGCGGGAGACCTCGTCGGAGCGTTTTCCATCCTCCTTGCTCTCGATCCATTCCCTGAAAAGCTCCCTGGTCTCGGGTTTCAGTGAGCCGTTGGCCCCTTCCATCTTCTGCTTGATCCGGTCCCGCATCTTGTTGACGCCGGTCACCATCCCGAAGCCGAACTCGGCGTTGTCCTCGAAGAGGGAGTTGGCCCATGCCGGGCCGCGGCCGGTCTTCTTGCTCTGGCAATAGGGCGTCGAGGGGGCCGAACCGCCATAGATGGAGGAGCAGCCGGTGGCGTTGGCGATCATCATCCGCTCCCCGTACAGCTGGGTCACCAGCTTCACGTAGGGTGTTTCCCCGCATCCCGCACAGGCACCCGAAAACTCGAAAAGGGGTTGTGCGAACTGGCTGTTCTTGACTGATTTATCTTTCTCGACGATGTCGTCCTTGTAGGTCACCTTGCTGTCCATGTAATTCCACACATCCGCCTCCTTCATCTGGCTGCCCAGGGGCTTCATCACCAGCGATTTCTCCTTTGAAGGGCATACCTCGACGCAGTTGCCGCAGCCGGTGCAGTCGAGCGGACTGAGCTGGATCCTGAAGCGGTACCCGTCGAAGGTCTTGGGCTTGGCTTCCAGGGTAGCCACATCCTTCGGAAGTCCTTTCACCTCTTTCTCATCCAGCAGGAACGGGCGGATGCAGCCGTGGGGACAAACGTAGGAACACTGGTTGCACTGGATGCAGTTCTCGGGGATCCATTCCGGCACGTTGACGGCGATGCCCCGCTTCTCGAAAGCGGTGCTCCCGGCAGGGAATGAACCGTCCTCGCGGCCGGCAAATGCGCTCACGGGCAACGAATCGCCCTTGAGCTTGTTGATGGGCTCGAAGACATTGCGGATGAAATCGGGCAGGTCGCGGGTATCTTTTTCCTCCTTGACCTTGATCTTCGACCATTCAGCGGGGACCTTGATCATGGTCACGTCGCCACCCTGGTCGACGGCCGCATTGTTCATATTGACGATCACGTCTCCCTTCTTGCCGTAAGTCTTCTGGATGGCCCGCTTCATCTCATCGACCGCTTTCTCATAGGGGATCACGCTGGCCACTTTGAAAAAGGCCGACTGCATGATGGTGTTGGTCCTGGAACCCAGGCCGATCTTGGCAGCGATCCTGGTGGCGTTGATGATGTAGAACTTGATGTCATGGTCGGCCATGTACTTCTTCATGTGATCCGGCAGGTTGTCCTTGGTCTCCTCCTCGTCCCAGATGCTGTTCAGCAGGAACGTACCTCCTTTCTTCAGCCCTTTCAGCACATCGTATTTCGTCAGGTACGAGGGTACGTGGCAGGCGACGAAATCGGGGTTGCTCACGAGGTAGCTCGACCGGATCGGCACATCGCCGAAGCGCAGGTGGGATACCGTGATGCCGCCCGATTTCTTGGAGTCGTATGCGAAATACCCCTGTGCAAACTTATCGGTGGTATCGCCGATGATCTTGATGGAGTTCTTGTTGGCCCCGACGGTGCCATCGGCACCCAGGCCGAAGAACTTGGCCTCATAGGTGCCTTTGGAGGAGGTGTTCACCTCCGGCAGCAGGGGCAGTGATGTTTTCTTCACATCGTCGACGATGCTGATGGTGAAATTATTCCTGGGCTTTTCCTCCTTCAGGTTCTCGAACACCGCCAGGATGTGGGCCGGGGTGGTATCCTTGGAACTGAGGCCGTAGCGTCCGCCGATGATGAGGGGGGCGTTGGGCTTGCCGTAGAACAGGTCGCGGACATCGAGGTAGAGGGGCTCGCCGTTGGCGCCGATCTCCTTGGTGCGGTCGAGCACGGCGATCCGCTTCACGCTCTTCGGGAACGCCTTCATGAAATATTTCTCGGAGAAGGGCCGGTAGAGGTGGACGGCGATCAGGCCGACCTTTTCCCCTTTTGCAAGGAGGTAATCGATCACCTCTTTGATGGTGTTGGTCACCGAGCCCATGGCCACGAGGATGTGCTCGGCGTCGCTGGCTCCGTAATAATCGAAGGGATGGTATTCGCGACCGGTGATCTTCTTGATTTCCTTCATGTAATCCTCCACGATGTCCGGGATGTCGTCATAGAACCGGGCACCGGCCTCACGGGCCTGGAAGTAGATGTCGGGGTTCTGGGCCGTTCCCCGCGTGACGGGGTGCTCCGGGTTGAGCGCATTGTCGCGGAACCGCTGCAGCGCATCATGGTCGACAAGCTTTTCCAGGTCCTCCATCTGCATCTCCTCCACTTTCTGGATCTCGTGGGAGGTCCGGAAACCGTCGAAGAAATGGAGGAAGGGCACGCGCGTTTTGATCGCGGCCAGGTGGGCCACGCCGGCCAGGTCCATGATCTCCTGCACGCCGCCGGTGGCCAGCATGGCGAAGCCGGTCTGCCGGGTGCTCATCACATCGCTGTGGTCGCCGAAGATGGACAGGGCCTGGGCCGCAAGGCTCCGGGCACTGACATGGAAAACGGCCGGCAGAAGTTCACCGGATATCTTGTACATGTTCGGGATCATCAGGAGGAGTCCCTGCGAAGCCGTATAGGTGCTGGTCAGGGCCCCGGCCTGGAGCGATCCGTGCACGGCGCCGGCGGCACCGGCCTCCGACTGCATCTCGCGCACGTCTACAATCTCGCCAAATATATTTTTACGGCCATAGGCGGCCCACTGGTCGACATATTCGGCCATATCAGACGAAGGGGTGATGGGATAGATGCAAGCTACCTCACTGAACATGTAGGCAATGTGAGAAGTGGCGTAGTTCCCCTCGCAGGTAATGAATTTTTTCTGTTTAGCCATAGGACAATATTTTTAAAGATCCTTAATTTTTTCGTGTTTAAAATGGCCTTTTCAGGCGCTGGCGAAATTACTAAATTAATATTTTCAGCACCTTGATATGTCTTATTTAGAAAGCTTTTAGATAAGCCCGGGGCTCAGAATTCTAAGGGAAAAATTTTATACATTTGCTCGGCACAAGAACCCGAGTAAATTTCACAAGTCAAGCATTTAAATCATAAACAGATATGGCAAATCTCTCGACCAAATACATGGGCATTGAGTTGAAGTCTCCGATCATCGTTGGTGCCTGCAACCTGGTGGAAAAAACAGATAATCTGAAACGGATGGAGGAGGCCGGTGCCGGCGCCATCGTTTACCGTTCGTTGTTCGAGGAGCAGATCCAGCTGGAGAACCTTCAAATGATGGAGGACATGGGCGAGTTCGCCGAGCGGAATGCCGAAATGAGGAACCTGTTCCCCGACATGGAGCATGCCGGACCGGAGGAATACCTCCACAACCTGGCGCGGGCCACAATGGCGGTGAAGATCCCGGTATTCGGAAGCCTCAACGCGATCGACATCGAGACGTGGGTGGAATATGCCCAGGAGATCGAGAAGATCGGCGTGGCCGGCATCGAGCTGAACCTCTATTCGCTGCCCACCGATTTCGAGATCATGGGAAAGGCCATGGTCAGCGAGCAATTCGATATCATCGAGGCCGTGCGCAAGGCCATCAGGATCCCGATCGCGGTCAAACTGAGCCCCTACTACACCAACCCGCTCTATGTGATCAAGGAGATGGACAAGCTGGGGGTCAATGCCTTTGTCCTTTTCAACAAGCTCTTCCAGCCCGAGATCGACATCGATGAGGAGAAAATGAGGTTCCCCTACAACCTGAGCCATTCGGATGAGAACCGGCTTCCCCTGCGGATCACCGGGCTCCTCTATAACAATATCAACGCCGACGTTTGCAGCAGCCGTGGCATTTTCACGGGTGAGGACGCGATCGCCATGGTCCTGGCCGGGGCCGACACCGTGCAGGTGGTCAGCACCCTCTATAAGAACAGGATCGAACAGATCGCCTCCATGCTCACGGACATGGACCGGTGGATGACCTCCAAGGGGTACGCGACCCTGGATGACTTCAGGGGCAAGATGTCGAAGGACAACATCGACGACCCCTTCGCATACCAGCGGGCACAGTACGTGGACATCCTCATGAATTCGGAGGAGATCTTCAAGCGCTATCCCACCATCTAAAAATCAGGAACCCGGTCACGCACCGGGTTTTTTTATGGCCTCCTGCTGATCCCCGCCCGGATGGCAGCCCGGACGGCGCCCCGGTATTCCTTACGGGTGATGGCCCGGTCAAGGCCTTCCGAATCATAGGCCATGCCGCACGGACGGTACTGGTCCATCACATTCACGTAGGTATCGGGCGACAACTCCCGCGCAATGAACTCCATCACCCTGTCGCTCCCGGCCAGGTTGCCGGGCATGACCAGGTGCCTGACCAGGAGGCCCCGCACCGCCTTGCCGTTGGTGATCACCAGGTCGCCGACCTGGCGGTGCATCTCCCGCAGGGCATTCCTGGCATATTCGGGGTAATCAGGAGCATTGCAGGTCTGCTTTGCTATGCCGGGATCCCAGAACTTAAAATCGGGCATGTAGATGTCCACGATGCCATCGAGCAGGCGGAGGGTTTCAGGATCGTCATAGCCGCTGCTGTTGTAGACCAACGGCAGGGTCAGCCCGCCCTTCACCGCGATGACCAGGGCCGAGAGGATCTGGGGGACCACGTGGGTGGGGGTGACGAAATTGATGTTGTGACAGCCCAGGTGCTGCAGGTTGATCATGATCCGGGCCAGGTGCGAGCTTGTGATCTCCACTCCGTAGCCCTCATGGCTGATGTCCCAGTTCTGGCAGAAATTACAGCCCAGGTTGCAGTTGGTGAAGAAGATGGTTCCGGAACCATGGGTACCCACCAGCGGCGGCTCCTCCCCGAAATGCGGGGAATAACTGGCCACCTTGGCCAGGCGGCCGGTGCGGCAGGTGCCCACCTCATCCGCGTTCCTGTCGACATGGCACTTCCGCGGACAAAGGTCGCAATCCGACAGGCGCGACATGGCATATTCAGCCCGTTGCTGAAGAATGCCTTCCTTGAACGCAGGAATGTAAGCGGGCAGTGGAATCGTCATTAGCGCTTTGGTCAGGGGTTGTTGACCAAAGTTACGACATTTCTGATTTTGTCGGCGCTGGATACAAATATTTTATATTCCGGTATCTGCGGCAAGCCCCCCATGAAGATGTCCCCCTTCCGGAAGGTCATGACGCTTTCCAACGGTTCGCGGGCAGTGAGATGAAACTCACGGGCCCCGGTCGCATCGCGGATGGTCCTGATGTTCGACTCCCGGATGCCGCCTCCGGGCATGACGGCGATCCTGCCGCCGGCCTGTGCGACCAGCTCAGCGATGAGCTTCATCCCCTCGGGCACGGTGTTTCGCTGCCCCGCGGTGAGCAGACGGTCCACGCCGCACCCGATGACCGACTCGAGCGCCATGAAAGGGTCGGGGGTCACGTCGAACGCCCGGTGAAAGGTGACCTCCATGGGTCGTGCAAGGTCGACCAGCTCACGGGTGCGCTCCGTATCCACCATGCCATCCGGGCAAAGGATGCCGAAAACCACCCCCTTGACCCCCAGTTCGCGGCACATCCGGATGTCCTCCTTCATGATCCCGAATTCGAGGTCGGAATAACAGAAATCGCTGCCCCGCGGACGGATCATCACCATGATGCCGATGCTCAGCATCTCGAGGGCCGTTTTGATCATGGCATAGCTGGGCGTGGTACCCCCTTCGAAGAGGTTGTCCACCAGTTCGATGCGATCGGCACCTCCGGCCTCAGCTGACAAGGCAGACTGGATGTTACTGGCACAGATCTCGACTTTATAAACCTTTTTCATAGTTTGAAATCTTCTCTATAAATTATTCTTGAAATCACAAATCACAAAAAAATAAATCCCAAACAAATCCCAATGACCAAATTTTCAAGCTCCAAACCTCCCCTGAATTCTCAAAAGCCCAATCTTGATTTCTTCTTATCGGAGTGATGCCTGGCAATAAACATTTCTCGTCTAATCAAGGGATGTTTGGAATTTGGTGCTTGTATTTTGGAATTTGTTTGGGATTTGTTTGGGATTTATTTTTTTGTTTTTTGGGATTTAATCGCAAGGCACTTAATATCAAAAAGAACAACCTTGACTTTTACTCAATAACGATCTCATCCGCAAAGATCCACGCCGGTTGTCCTTCCCCCACATGCCAGTCGGGACAGGTGCCACGGTTCTTTGCGACCACTTTCACGTACCTGGCCTTGGTGCTCATGTTCAGGGTGAAATTCTCGATGTTCACACCCAGCGACCGGGGCGAGACATCGCTTTTTACCATACCCGCCTCCTGGTATTCATTTCCGTCGGATGAAACGTAGAAACGCACTTCCTCGGGCATGAAGATCCAGGCCCCCACATCCTGCAGGAACCCTGCCTCGAGCCGGGTAATGAGCTGGATGCTGCCGAGGTCCACCACCGCATCGAGGTCCACGCCCTGGTAACCCTGCCACGCACCGGTCCTGAAGTTGAGGGGTCCGCGTATGAAATCGATGAGGCACAGGTCGCCCCCGCCTGAATACTGACCGGCATACGCCGTGTTCAGGGTGATGGACCGGCCCACCGGGATCTTGTGGAATTCTGCGGTGAGGATGCCGCTGGACGGGATGCCCTCCCCTGCCACCAAGGCCTTGAGGGTGGCAGAACGGTCCAGCGTGAACGGAACTGTATAGGTCTCCGACGACACATTGGGGTCGGAGCCGTCCAGGGTATAGTAAATGGTACCGCCACCGGTGGTGCTCCCCAGCGAAACCTCGGTGTCCTCCACAAAGGTCCTTTCGCCGGTCACAACAAAAGGCACGGGGGTGATCAGGTGATCACTGATCCTGGAAACCGGAAGGTCATCCGCACCCGTGCCCCACTTGCTGGGTGCGGGACCCATCACGAAGACCAGTTCCCCTCCCTCCATGATCGATTGGTGATGGATGTAGGACCTGGTGTATTCGTCCCCGTTCAGGCGGGCCGACTGGATGTACCTGTTCTCCAGTGAATTGTTCTCGGCCCTGATGACGAAGGTCTTTCCATTTTCCAGGTTCATTTTAGCCTCGTCGAAAAGGGGGCTCCCGATCGCATAGACCGGGTCGCCGGGCGCAACCGGATAGAACCCCATGGCGCTGAGCACATACCATGCCGACATCTGTCCGCAGTCCTCGTTACCGCAAAGGCCGTCGGGACCCGGACCGTACAGTTCGTCCATGATCTGCCTGACCCGCTGTTGTGCCTTCCAGGGCTGCCCGGCATAATTATAAAGGTAGGCCATGTGGTGGCTCGGCTCATTGCCGTGGGCATACTGCCCGATAAGGCCGGTGATGTCGGCCTGATGCCTGCCCGTGGTGGCCGCATGCTGCCCGAAAAGCGAATCGAGCTTGCCGACCAGCTTGTCGGGGCCTCCGAGCATGTCCGTCAGGCCGCTCACGTCCTGCGGCACATAAAAGCTGTACTGCCAGGCATTGGCCTCGGTATAGTTGAAATTCACCTCCCTGGGGTCAAAGGGCTCGAACCAGCGTCCGTTCATCCGGGCGCGCATGAAGCCGGTGGAGGGGTCGAACAGGTTCTTGTACGACTGCGCTCGTTGGATGTACCGCTGATAATCGTCGGGCCTCCCCAGCTCGAGGGCCATCCGGGCAATGCACCAGTCATCGTAGGCATACTCCAGCGTTTTGGATACCGACTCCGACTCTTCGTGACCGGGGATGTATCCCTTGGCCTTGTAATATTCCAGGCCGAAATGGTCCAGCTCGGCACTGTGCTTCATGGCGGTGTAGGCCTGCTCCACATCGAAGTTGCGCAGCCCTTTCATATAGGCATCGGCGATCACCGGGATGGAGTGGTAGCCGATCATGCATTCGGTTTCATTGGCGGCCAGCTCCCATACCGGAAGGCGTCCGCCCTGTTCATACTGGGCAAGCATGGTGCGGATGAGGTCAAGGGTCCTTTTCTGCTGCACAAGTGTGAAGAGGGGGTGCTCTCCCCGGAAGGTATCCCACAGGGAGAACACGGTATAATAGTCGAAGGCGTCGTTATGTACCTTGAAATCGCGGCCCAGGTAGCTCCCGTCGACATCCTGGAACAGGTTCGGCACCAGGAACGCATGGTAAAGGGCCGTGTAGAAGGTGATCCGCTGGTCGCGCGTGCCGCCATGGATCGCTATTCTCCCCAGTTCCTGGTTCCATGCGTCCCTGGCCTCATTGCGCACCCGGTAGAAATCCCAGTGAGGGCATTCCGCTTCCAGGTTCATCCAGGCACCTTCGGCACTCACGGCGGAGAGGGCCACCTTGACCAGGACGGTGCTGTCGGGGGGCAGGTCGAACCGGAAGAAAGCCCGCACATCCTCTCCCTGTACAAATTGTTCGCCCGTCGGCTGCCCCGCGAGTGAAAGCCCGCAGTCACGGAAGGGCACGGAGAATTCCGCGGCGAAATAGAGGTGCTGGTCGGCAGCCCAGGCCGTCGAGCGCCTGTATCCTTCGATCCTGCAGGAGTCGACCACACGCAGCCAGGAATCCAGCACTTTGTCGCGGTGGTCGAGGTCGACGATCACATTGGCCTCCCCGCCCTCTCCGAAACGATAGCGATGGAACCCCACCCGTTTTGTGGCGGTGAGCTCCGCATCGATGGCATAGTCTGCCAGGCGAACTGCGTAATACCCCGCGGCAGCCTGTTCCCGGGAGTGGGTGAACCGCGATGCATAGCCTGCGTCCACGTCATCGGCACCGTTGTGAAGTTTTACAGGCCCGGTGGTGGGCATGAAGAGGATGTCGGAATAATCAGGGATCCCCGTCCCGCTCAGGGCCGTGTGGCTGAAGCCGAAAATGACACTGTCGGAATAATGGTAGCCCGAACAGCCGTCCCACCCCTCCAGCCGCGTATCCGGGCTGAGCTGCACCATCCCGAAAGGAAGGCTGGCTCCGGGATGCGTGTGGCCATGGGCATCGGTGCCCACGAACGGGTTCACAAAATCGGCCGGATCGCCGGCGCCGGCCCCCGGAATGTCGTCGACGGATGCGTTCCAGCAACCGTGAATCAATAACACAGCAAAGAGTAGGAATGTGAACTTTTTCATTGTATATTTGTTAAGAAGGACAAGACAAAGTTGCGTTAATTTGGCAATTGTAGGGTGCCTTTGGATTTATTTTTTCCAAATATTTTGTTGAAATAAAAATTTGTTTATTTTTGCAGCCCAATTTTAGTAAACGCAATAATACAAATTACGAATGGCTAATCACAAATCAGCATTAAAGCGGATCAGGCAAACGGAAGACAGGCGTGTGCGCAACAAATACAACGCGAAGACCATGCGTAACGCACTGCGGGATTTCAGGGCACTGACCGACAGGAAGCAGGCCGAGGAGCGTTTCCCGAAATTAGCCTCTCTGATCGACAAGCTTGTCAAGAAGAACATCATACACAAGAACAAAGCGGCGAACCTCAAGTCAAAGATGGCGAAGCAGGTGAGCACGATGTAAAGATATTTTTTTCATGGCTTTTGGGTTTTAGGTCTCTGTCTTCGACAGGGGCCTTTTTT
>CAYLTG010000036.1:0-26266 GCA_964386225.1 uncultured Bacteroidales bacterium | reverse complement strand
CCATCACGATGTCGATCCCCTCGATGGTGACGTCCTGCCTGCTGGAGGTCGTCTGCGGCCGGGCCAGGGCGACGATGAGCAGCCCGATGGCCAGGGCCCTCAGAAGGTACATGCTGAAGAAAAGGTATTGCTTCAGGCTGCGGGGCGAGCGTTCAAAGCTCTCCGTCCCCGACACCTGGATGTCGGCATGGTCCTTGATATGCCGGTACCAGTACCACAGGCCCAGCAGTGGCACGATCACCAGCAGGTAGAGAAAGTGGGGACTCGCGAACTCCAGGTTACTCCACATCCTTCACCTCCTTTCCTTCTTCAGTTTTTTCTTCAGCAACCTCTTTCGCTCCGGCCCCTGCTTCTGGCACTGCTCCTGCCACTGCCACTGCTCCTGCCACTGCTCCTTCCTCCTTCTCCCCTTGAACACTTCCTCCCAGATGCCTCGTCTCCCTTACGAAATCAATGGCATTGTTCAGGCTCCCATCGTGTTCCAGCGGCATGGGCTGCATCTTGGCGAATTTCACCAGGTCGGCCAGCACGAGTGTCTGGCGCAGCTTGTCGCGGGCCTGGTCGTTGATGGCAATGCCCTTGATGGCATCCATGATCTCCTCGGTGGTTAACTCATGGGCATGGATGGTGAAGTTCGCCCAGAGGTATTCCCGGAGGATGTCGGTGAGCTCCGTATGGTACTCCTTGATCTCCCCGTTCTGCCATAATTTTTTGAAGCGCAGGGCCTCGAGGGCCTCGAGGGCGGCCTGGTCGGCCGGCACCTTCCTGGGGGCCGGGGCGGCAAAGACGGGCTCCTCCCTGCTTCGTTTCCTGAGGTAATAATAGATGAGGAATCCCACCAGCAGGAGTCCCAGGAAGACCAGGATGTAGGGCAGGGCCTCGCGGAAAGTGAAAGGGGCCCTGAGGGGTCCTTTGATGTCTTTTATGTCGGCCTGGAGATTCACCGGCACGGTATTCACCTGCAGGAGCAGGGCTTCGGTCTCTGCCATGTGCAGTGTCGTGTCGCCCGGCACCTTGTACCCGATGAGGATAGGGGGGATGGCGAAGTACCCGGAGTCGAAGCTGGTGACGGTATAGCCCTGGCGGTACATCATCCGGCTCTGGTCGCTGCTCGGCACCGATTCGAGCTCGGAATGCCTCAGCACCTCGATCTCCCTGGTGATGGTGTCGGTGATCATGGGCCAGTGCACGGTATAATCGGCCGGACAGGTGAATGTCAGCTCCAGCAGCGTCTGGTCGCCGATCGTCAGTACGTTCGTATCGAGCCGTGCCGTCGCCTCGGTCTGGGCCGTCAGGGAACCTGTGCCTATCAGCAGCATGAAAACAACCGCTATTTGAATTGATCTTTTCATCCTAAAACCTTGCCTCCCTCCTCTTGAAAAGGTTCACCAGGGGCCTGACGTAGTCCTCGTCGGTGCTGAAATGGGCGGCATCGACGCCACTCCGGAGGAACAGCCTGTTGAGGTAGGCATCGTGCTCCAGCCACCATTTCCTGTAGTTGTCCCGCACGGTCCGGCTGGAGGTGTCCACCCATTTCCTGACGCCCGTCTCCTTGCTGAATACGCGGGTGAGGCCGATGTTGGGGAGCTCTTCCTCCCGCCTGTCATAGACGCGTAGGGCCACCAGGTCATGCTTCCTGCCGGCGATCTTCAGGGCATTGTCAAACCCCTGGTCCATGAAATCGGAGATCAGGAAGGCCGTGCACCGCTTCTTGATGGCGTTGGTCAGGTAGCGGAGCCCCTCGGCGATGTCCGTCTTCTGGCTCTCCGGCCTGAAATCGATGAGTTCCCGGATGATCCGTAGGATGTGGGAAGTCCCCTTTTTGGGGGGAATGAATTTTTCGATCTTGTCGCTGAAGAAGATCACCCCCACCTTGTCGTTGTTCTGGATGGCTGAAAAAGCCAGCACGGCGGCGATCTCGGTCATCAGCTCCTCCTTGAGCTGCACCCGCGTGCCGTATTCGTTCGACCCGCTCACGTCGATCAGCAGCATCACCGTCAGCTCCCGCTCCTCCTCGAAGATCTTCACGAAGGGATGGTTGAACCGCGCCGTCACGTTCCAGTCGATGTTGCGGATATCATCCCCGTACTGGTACTCCCGCACCTCGCTGAACGCCATACCCTTCCCCTTGAAGCTGCTGTGGTAGTGCCCCGAGAAGATCTGGTGCGAGAGCCCGCGCGTCTTGATCTCGATCTTTCGTACCTTTTTGAAGATGTCTTTCGTTTCCACTTCGTTGGCAAATTGTTGAATTGCTGAATTGCTGAGTTGTTGAATTGTGCTATAAGCAGCCTATTTTGAGTCATTATTGAGCATGGTCTTCCTTGATCTTGCCATGATGGCCAGGATCTCGTTTGCTTCGATCAATAATCCCTTATCAATTTCATGAATACCTGATTCCTCTATTAGTTCCATCCAAAAGATGCTTTCATCTGCCTCTTCGACTACGATGCTGAGCTTGGCGAAAAATTCCCTGTCAGACCGGGCCCGGCATACCGCCCTGTAATTGGAGGCGACTGAGGTGGCCGCTTTGACCAATTGTCTGCCCAGGATCCTGGCATCATCACTGACTGGCATTTCTTTGTACATCTTGATAATGTCTATCGCAAACTGTTTCGTCCTTTGCTTCATGCTTTCCGCAAACTCCATCTTGCTTGATCTCACCATTTTCATCTCAAAATGCACTATTCACTAATTCAACAACTCAGCAATTCAGCAATTTTTACGGAACCTCAACCGTATTCAATATCTCATTGATGATGTCCTCCGTCGTGATGTTCTCCGCTTCCGCCTCGTAGGTGAGGCCGATCCTGTGGCGCATCACGTCGTGGGCGATGGCACGGACATCCTCGGGGATGACATAGCCGCGGCGCTTGATGAAGGCGAAGGCCTTGGCGGCCAGGGCCATGTTGATGCTGGCCCGCGGCGAGGCCCCGTAGTTGATCAGCCCCTCGAACTTGCTGAGCTTGTATTTGCCGGGGAATCGCGACGAGAACACGATGTCGGTGATGTAATTCTCGATCTTCTCATCGAGGTACACGTCGCGAACCACGTTCCTCGCCTTGATGATGTCGTCGGTTTTGAGGATGGTGCTGGTTTTGGCAAAGGAACTGGTGATGTTCTGCCGCAGGATCATTTTCTCCTCCTCCTTTTGGGGATAATCGATCACCACCTTCAGCATGAACCGGTCCACCTGCGCCTCGGGCAGGGGATAGGTCCCTTCCTGCTCGATGGGGTTCTGCGTGGCCAGCACCAGGAACGGCTCTTCCAGCGGATAGGTGGTGTCGCCGATGGTGACCTGCCGCTCCTGCATGGCTTCCAAAAGGGCGCTCTGCACCTTGGCCGGGGAACGGTTGATCTCGTCGGCCAGGATGAAGTTGGCGAAGATCGGACCTTTGCGGACCACGAACTCCTCTTTCTTCTGGCTGTAGATCAGCGTTCCGATCAGGTCGGCAGGCAGCAGGTCGGGGGTGAACTGGATCCGGGAGAACCGGGCGTCGATCACGTTGGCCAGGGAGTTGATGGCCAGGGTCTTGGCAAGCCCGGGGACACCTTCCAGCAGGATGTGCCCGTTGGCCAGCAACCCGATCATCAGCCGCTCCACCATGTGTTTCTGGCCGACGATCACCTTGTGCATCTCCATGTTGATCATGTCCACGAAAGCGCTCTCCTTCTGGATCCGTTCGTTCAGTTCTTTGATATCAGTCTGCATCATGATGATTTTTCATTTTTTTCGAAACGCAAAAATAGGGGATAGATTACTCAATGTCAGCCCGGCGGCTGTTAAATTATGTTAACGGGAAAGGGAAGGACCGGTCAGGGTCGTCACTGACGGGAAAGGGGGTCGGATTGGCTTTTCTTGGCAGGGCCATCAGCCTGAAGCCGCAGCTGCATTGGCGCGGTCCGCTCCGGCAATGATTCACTCAATCAACATCCTCGCCCGTTCCAGCTGGATCTCACAGTACTCGGTGATGGCCTTGCGTGCGGCTTGTGGATCGCTGCCCAGCAGGGCCTTCATCCGCCCTTCAAAGCCGGGCTGGCTGTTGATGATCTCCTCTTCCAGCGCTTTCGACCTGGCCCGGATGCTGCCGATCCGTGCAGCATAATCCTGGTCGACCTTTTTGGCAAACTTCACCGCCTCCAGGAACTCATTCCCCGGCGCATGTCCGAACACGTCCTCAATGGGTTCGAAATGGGTGTCCAGGGCACGCCGGTAGTCCCCCGTGGCGTAACCCTCAGGAACACCGTTCATGCCGTAATACCATTGCGTGAACGGGTGCACGCAAGGCCTGAACGGGGCCAGCCACATGACCGAAGCGATCTCCCGGGGCATGTCCCGCCTGAGCTGCGCCACAAAACCGTATTGGGTGGTGCTGGCACAGATGGCCCGTCCGAAGGAATGGGGGTCGCCCCTGGTGTACTGCTCCGACCGGTCAAACTCGGTCCCCTCGTTATGGTTCCGCAGGATGCTGAACAGGTCGTTGAGCCCGATCTGCTTTTTGGGCTTGAACGAGAACGGGAAACTGTCATCGATGGCATAGGACGAGGTGGCGAGCTGGTTGATGGCGCTCCAGTGCCTGACGATGTTCCCCATGTTCTCCAGGGTGCCCTCATCACTGTAGGCCAGCCGGAAATTGAAGTCTCCATCCCGTTTCGGATCATACCATTTCCTTTCGGCGGCGTATTCGATGAGGTCGGCAGACCCGTAGAAGTTCATGGTGTCGGAAAGGTCGACACTGGTGATCGTATAATAGTTGGGAATGATGGCAATATGGTCGTCGGGGACACGCTGTGCCACCCAGTGCTTGCCCCTGACCACGGAAAGCATCCAGGCCTCGCGGGCGTCAGCGATCACATAGGTGCGGCCCGAAGAGGTATACCCGAACCTTTCGACCAGGGCTCCGCCTGTCTTCACCGCCTCGCGGGCGGTCCGCGACCGCTCGGCCATGGCCCGCCGGAGCCAGTAGCCGATCCCGCCGTCGGTCAGGTCGGGGTCGTCTTCCCTCGACTGGCAGGCATCGCTGCCTATGGTCACTCCCCATTCGTTCATGTAGGAGTCGGAGAACTCCATCTCCGGCATCTCCAGCCAGAGGTAGTCCCAGGTGACCCGGGCCTGCTCCAGCTGCCCGCCGTTTTTCAGCCGGATCATCTCTCCGGGCTGATGGTGGCTGCCGGGAACCTGGTACCAGTTCACAAGGCGGTCGCCCCAGTCGTCCTCGTTGTGGGCGAACATGACGGAACCGTCGGCGGCGGCATCCTTGCCGACCAGCATCGAAAAGCAATCCAGCCCCTCCTGGCTGTGCAGCGACAGCGCAAGGAACAGGGACAGGAACAGGGGGATCAGGACTTTCATAGTAAGGACATATGGTGCGAGGCAAATATAGAAATTTATTCGGTAGCTCATGCCGGCCCCGCCATAAGAAGCACTCAGCCCCTGCCTGCCACGCTCTTTCTGCGCCCGAACGTGACGAGCACCACCCCCGCGATGGTGATGATGCCGCCGAGGACCTGGTACCCTTCAGGGATCGCCCGGAAATAGACATAGGCGCCTGCAAGCACGAAAAGGCCTTTGGTGCTGCCGAGGATGGATTGCCGTGAGGCCTCGATGTAGCGGAGGGCATTGTAAGAGGCCAGCACCGCCAAAAAAGGGCCCAGGATCGATCCGATGCCCATGTTGAGCAGGGCCCCGGTGCTCACACGGAAGGATGCCCCCAGGCTGAGGATCATCACGCCCGAGAAAATGAACAGGAACAGGACCCTGTTCAGCGAAAGCAGGGCCGGGGGGAGGCGCAGGACGTTCTTTTTGACCACGATCGTTGAAATGGCGAAAACCAGGGAGGAGAGGACGATGTATTCCGCGCCCGGCAGGAATAGGTCCTGCAGGGTGCTCTGCCCTGAATAGCTGATGACCAGGGCGCCGATCACCGTCAGGGCCATGCCGGCGCCCTCCACTCCGTTGAACCGCTCCCCGAGGAGCGAGATCCCCAGTACGGTCACGAAAACAGGTGTCATGTTCGCCAGGAAGGAGGCGATGCCGGGATTCTCGATGCTGCGGATGCCCGCGAAGAACGACGTGGTACCCACGATCTCCAGCAACCCGATGAGGGCCAGGATGGCCAGCTGCTTCCTGCGTAGGTTCAGAAAAGTGGCCATCTTGCAGGTCCGCACGGCAAAGATCACGTTCCACAGCAGGCCGAAAAGGAACCAGTAAAAGCCGAATTGCACCAGGAGCACCTCGTTGAGTGCCGCCTTGCTGAAAATATAGACATTCGACATGGCCAGCACGGCGACAAAGGCCCAGCCATACCCTTTCAGCCTGTCGTCGGGCCTCATGAATCCCCCTTCAGGTTGGCCGCGACCCGCTGTCCCCAGAGCTTCACCTTGTACAGCGCATGGTACATCGAAGGCACGATGATCAGGGTGAGGAAGGTGGCGAAGGTCAGTCCGAAGATGATGGTCCAGGACATGGGCCCCCAGAACGCGGCGTTGGTGCCCCCGAAATAGATGTTGGGCTCGAACCGGTCCAGCATGCCGATGATGTCGATGTTCAGGCCCGAGGCCAGGGGGATGAGCCCCAGGATGGTGGTGATGGCCGTCAGCAGCACGGGACGAAGCCTGGTCTTGCCGGCCTCCACGATGCAGTCCATCGAAACATCGATGGGCAGGTCGGCTCCGTCCTCCATTCCCAGCTCCTTCCGTTTGCGCATCTTCAGCAGGTTGATATAGTCGATCAGGACAATGGCATTGTTCACGACGACCCCTGCAAGGGAAACGATCCCGATCCCGGTCATGATGACGATGAAATCCATCTTGAAGGTGCCGAGTCCGCCAAATACCCCGATGGTGCTCAGCACCACGCTGAACAGGATGATGGCCGGCTTGACCACCGAGTTGAACTGGCTCACCAGGATGATGAGCATGATCGATATGGCGATGAGCATGGCCCGGGCGAGGAACTCGGCCGATTCCTCCTGCTCCTGCTGCTCTCCGGTGAACTCATACTTGTACCCTTCGGGCATGGTGAAATTCTCCATCAGGATCCGGAGCTCGTTGTTGATCTTGGTGGCGTTGTACCCCTCGAGCACATTGGACCACACCGTGATGACACGGTTCAGGTCCTTCCGCATCACCGAACCGTAGGTGGTGCTGTATTCCACACTGGCCACCGCCGAGATGGGCACCTGGATGATCTTGCCGCTGGAAGGGCTCCGGAAGGTGATCCGCTGGTTCATCAGGGAGGCCAGGTCGTGCCGGTATTCCTCCTTCAGCCGCAGCTGGATGGGATACTCATCCTCGCCGATCTTGTAGTCGGAGATCTCCTTCCCGAAAAGCGCCGTCCGGAGGGTGGAGGCGATCTGGTAGGTGGAGACACCCAGCATGCGCGCCTTGTCCCTGTCGATGTGCACAATCACCTCGGGGTTGCCGACCTCCAGGTCGATCTTGAGCCCCTCGATGCCCTCCACGTGGCTGTTGTTGATGTAGTTGATCACCGTGTCGGACAGCTCCAGCAGCTTGTCGAACCTTTTCCCGGTGATCTCCAGGTTAATGGGCTTTCCGGTGGGCGGGCCCATGCTCTGGCGCTCCACGGCCAGGTCGACACCGGGGTACTTGTTGACCAGGCTGTCTGCGAAAACCTTCAGGTAATGGGCGGTGGAGACCCCCCCCCGCAGTTCATAGTCGATGAACGAAACGGTGATAAGCCCCCTGTTGGGCCCTCCGGTTTTTCCTGAAAAGCCCTCGTTCTCGCCAACGGCACCTTTCCCGACAATGGTCACCACCGACTTCAGGATCTCGCTGTGGTCGCCCATGAGCCTTACGATGTCGTCCTCCAGGTTCTTCATCACGCCGTCCGTCACGTCGATGTCGGTGCCAATGGGCAGTTCCGCGATCATGTTGATGTAATCCGGGTCGGCGGTGGGGAAGAACTCCACCTCGGGGTCCCGCGAGAAATAGAACATGATGGTGATGATCAGCAGGCCAAAGGTCCCGAAGATGAAGTACTGCGGGTTCCGCTTACGAAGGACGAACTGCAGCAGCCGGAGGTAGAAATTCTCAAGCCATACCAGGAACACATCCTGGAACCATTTCGACAACCGGTAGAGGAACAGGAGGTTGAAAAGCCCGACCACCGCGAAAAGCGCCAGCAGGTTGGCGAGCATGTACACCTTCACCAGGTAGAAGAATATCGCCAGTGTTCCCATTATGCCCGCCACGAGGAGGGACCGCCTGTACTTGGGCGGGGGGTTCTGGTTGCCATACCGGATGTAGGTGGACGACACCACGGGGATGATCACCAGGGCCACGAAAAGTGACGAGGTGAGCACGATGATCAGCGTGACGGGAAGGTACTTCATGAACTCGCCCATCAGGCTCTCCCAGAAAATCAGGGGGAAGAAGGCGGCCAGGGTGGTGGCGGTGGAGGAGATGATGGGCCAGGCGATCTCGCCCACCGCCTTTTTCGCCGCCTCGAACCGCGTATAGCCGCGGTCGATGAACCGGTAGATGTTCTCCACCACCACGATGGCATTGTCCACAAGCATCCCCAGGGCCAGGATCAGGGAGAACAGGACGATCATGTTGATCCGGTAATCCATCAGGCTGAGGATCATGAACGACATGAACATGGAGGTGGGGATGGCAAGCCCCACAAAAAGGGCATTGCGGATGCCGAGGAAGAAATAAAGGACCAGCAGCACGAAGATCACGCCCATGATGATGCTGTTCTCCAGGTTGCTCAGCTGCTTCTTGATCATGTCCGACTGGTCGTTGGTGATGGTCACGTTCAGGTTCTCGGGAAGCACATCGGCCTCCTGTGCATGGGCAAGGATGTCGAAGATCTTGCCGGTGGCATTCAGCAGGTTCTCGCCCCCTTTCTTCACCACCTGCAGGGTGACCACGTTCTTCTGGTCCAGGCGGGCATAGCTGTCGGGGTCCTCGAACCCGTAGATCACGTCGGCCACGTCGCGCAGGTAGACGATGTCCTGGTTCTCGTGTTTGACGACGATGTTCTTCATTTCATTGATGCTGGAGAACTCCCCGATGACCCGCAGCGTCCTCCTGGAGCCCCCGATCCTGAGATCGCCCCCCGACATGGAGACGTTCTCGGAAGCAATGGCGTTCTCGATGTCATCGAAACTGAGCTCCAGCGATTCCAGCTTGAGCGGGTCGATGTTGATCTTGACCTCCCGCTCGTTCAGGCCCGAGATCTCCACCTTCGAGATCTCCGGCACCCCCTCGATCTCATCTTCCAGGTACTCGGCATAATACTTCAGCTCGTTGATGCTGAAGTCGCCGGAGAGGTTGATGTTGATGATGGGGAATTCGGAAAAGTCAATGTCGGTGATCATGGGGTCCTCCAGAAGGTCGTTGGGCAGCTCGCTCTTGGCCTTGTCCACCGCATCCCTCACCTCCTGCAGGGCCTGGTTGATCTCCGTTCCTGTATTGAACTCTATGAAAATGACCGACACGTCCTGGAGGGAGTTGGAGGTGATCTTCTTGATGCCCCTGATCGATTCCACCTCCTTCTCAACAGGCCTCGTGATCAGGTTCTCGATGTCGATGGGAGGGTTGCCCAGGTAAATGGTCTGGACCATGACCGTGGGAATGTAAATGTCGGGGAAAAGCTCCTTGGGCAGCGACCTGTAACTGATGAAGCCAAATACCAGGACCACCGCAAGCAGCAGGAATATGGTGTTCTTGTTGTTCAGCGCCAGGGTGGTCAGTTTGAATTCCCGGCTCACCTTCTCTTTTCTTTGAAATTCTTTTTCCATGAATACCTTATTAATGGTGGGTCAAAGACATCCGTTATGACGGTCTCACTGGCCGACAATTCTCACCCGTGATCCCGAGGAGACCTGGTTGAACCCTTCCACGATCACCTGGTCGCCGTCGTCGAGGCCGCCGGTCACCATGGTCTGGTCGAGGTAGGTCATGCCGGTCTCCACGTACACCTTCTGGGCGGCATTGTTCTCATCCACCTTGTAGACATATTTCCCTTTCATGTCCTGTTTGATGATCAGGCTCGGCAGCACCAGCGTGTTCCCGGCGGTGAAGTCGTTGATCTTGATCTTGGCCAGCACGTTGGGTTTGATCAGGTTGTCCCGGTTCTTGATCTTCAGCTGCACTTTGAAGGTCCTGTTGTCGGATTTCACCACGTTGCCGATGCGGTACACGGGCACCTCCATCGTGAAATCGGGGTACGACGGGAATTCGAGCAGCACCATGTCGCCCACCTGCACCTTGGTCAGGTAGGCCTCCGACAGGTCGGCGTTGACATAGAGGTCGGCCAGGTTTACCAGCTGAACCACCTGCATGCCGGGAACGGCCAGTTCACCTTCCTTGACCATGACTTCATCGATGATCCCGCTGATGGGTGCTGTGATCTGCGCCATGGCGGCTTGTGCCTTGAGCGTGTTCAGGCGGGTCTCCAGCGATTCCTTGTTGTTTTTGGCCTGCAGGTAGTCCATTTCTGAGCCGATGTTCTTCTCCCAGAGCTGCTTCTGCTTTTCGTATACCGTATTGGCCAGCTCCAGGGAGGTCTTCACCTCCTCGATCGTGCTTTCGGTGATGTCGCTGTTCAGGCTGAGCAGGAGGTCGCCCTTGTTGACGCGCTGACCTTCCTTGACGTATATCTTCTCCACCTGGCCGTTGGTCTCGGGACTGATGAATGCGGCATTGATGGCTTCGACGGTCCCGTTCACCTCCACATAATGGTTGAAGGTCTGGTGCTCAAGGGTCTTTACGGCCACCGGGATCGCCTTGTCCGCGTCGCCCCGAAGAGTTGCCATCTGCTCCTCCAGGAGGATGATCTTTTTGTTCAGTTCCCCGATCTGCGCCTTGTATACGGAGATCTGTTCCTTTATCTCCTCCTCGGTCTCCGGGGTGTTCACTTTGCTGCTGCAGGCTGCGGCCAGGATGGTCAATCCGATGAATAATGCCTTTTTCATTGTATGGGTGCTTTTTTTGATTTCTATTTTTCTTCGATTATCGTTATCAGTTCCACCGTATAGATCAGGGTGGAACCCGCCGGTATGACGTTGGCGAACGTCACATCGCCATAGGCAAGTCCGGGAGGGATGTACAGCTCGTAGATCCCCCCCTCGGGGATCAGCTGGAGGCCTTCCGAAAGCCCCTTGATCACTTCGCCGACCCGTATGCCCGCGGGGCCCCTGTCGTAGGACATGTCGAACACATCCCGGTTGATGAACATGCCCCGGTAGTGCACCAGGACGCTGTCGGTGGCCTGCGGCTTCCTGCCGGTCCCCTCCTTGAGGACTTTGTATTGCAGACCGCTGGGGAGTTGCACGACCCCTTCCGCATCCACGTTCTCCTCCATAAATTTCATCCCCTCCAGCTTGTTCTGCTCCAGGAACTTCTTACCCTCCTCCTCGATCCTTTTCTTCAGCTCTTCGTTGAATTCGTCGATGATGGCGTCCTTCACCGAATCGGGGAGCACGCTCGTGCCTGCCAGCCCGTCGGTAAGCCCTTTGAAAACGGCCAGCCGGTTGACGTCGATCTGTTCGTCGCGGATCCCCGTGCCATAGTCCAGCCCGATGATGTAGCTGACCGTGTCCATACGGGTTTTCAACCCGACCGAATCAGGGTTTTCGACAGGGGAGGTGCACTGCCAGGAGGCCAGTACCGACCCGAAGATCCACAAGAGCCCGATGTGATGTTCCTTTCGCATGCTGGATGTTATTGATATTCCGCCTGGGTCAGTTCTTTTTCCAGTTCCGCCTTCTTGTTGAGCAACTCCAGGATCGAGGTCAGGTATTCGATCTCCGTCGTCAGGTACTGGTTGTAGGTCTGCGAGAGGTCCAGGCTTGTCACCAACCCTGAACGGTACTTGACCTCGGTCTTCTGGTAGATCTTCTGTGCATTGCTCACTGCCATTTTCTTGTTCTGGTAGATGAGATAGGCGTTGTTGAACTCCGACTTCACGGTCCTGACACGGAGCGACAATCCCTGCCTGAGCTGGTTCTCCTGTACCTTCAGCTTCTCCAGTTCCAGCTTGGCCTGCTGCACCTTGGCGCTCCGGTTGCCGCTGCTGAATATGGGCACGTTGAGGGTGACCCCGATCATCTGGTTGTTAAACCAGTCACCCCCCTGGAAGAAGTCGAATTCATTCCGCATGGCGTCCTGCTGGAAGGTGTAAAAACCGCTCATGTAGGGGTAGTATTCCGAGCGGTTGAGCTTGAGCTGCAGGTTGGCCATCTGCTGCTGGTCGCGCAACAGCAGGTAATCGATGTGCCGTGCAATGTCGAACGTGCTGTTTATCAGGAATTCGCGGTCGACGGCGCTGAGCATGTCAACCATCCTGTCTGTGACCTCTATCTCCTCGTCGGCCGGTATGCCCATCATGTATTTCAGGGTGTTGTAGGCGATCTCCTGCTGGTTTTCGATGTTCTTGATGGTGGTCTCCATGTCGGAGATGAGCAGCTGCAGCTGGTCCACGTCGGTGTCTTCAAGGAACCCCGCCTTGTAATATTCGTCGGTTTCGTAGAGCATGTTCTGCAGGCTGGCCAACGTGCTGTCGAAAATGACCTTGTTTTCCTGGAGGATGATCACCGGGAAATAGGATTTGGCGATGAGGTCCCTGATCTCGATCTCGCTTTTCTCCAGGTTGCGTTCCATCAGGGTGACGTACGACCGGGCCGCCTGCACCCCCACAAAATACTGCCCGCTGAAGATGAGCTGGTTCAGGCTGGCGTTCCAGGTGGCATTGTGCCGGGTGCCGAACTGGACCTGCTGGAAGGTGCCGGGTTCGCCGCCGAAGAACTCGCCGGGAATAAGGGTGGTGGGAAGCTCGATGAAATTGGTGTAGCCCGCGCTGGCATCCACCTGGGGAAGACCGATGGCCAGGTTCTCCTTTACTTTCTGCCTGGCGATCTCCACATCCGTGATGGCATTGATCACGTCATAATTGTTCTCGAGGGCATAGAGCTGGGCCTCCCGCAAGGTGAACTGCCTTACAGCCGCAGTGTCCTGGGCCCGCAGGGATGCCATCGACAGCAGGCATGCAATGAACAAGAAACCGGTATGTTTTCTCATTATTTCCTTATAGATTGAAATTCAACTTTTCTTTCTGTTTCTCGAAATAGGCGATACCCTTTTCGTTTGCGATCCCCCGGATGTGGTTCTCGAACATCACCTCGAAAACCTTGGAATAACTGAAATCCCTGAGGTTCTCTGCCTCCAGCGTGTGGAACTCCTCGATCTTCTTGAAATAGAGGTGCGCCACGATCTCCCGGTTCAGGTCGTCGCGGTAGAGCCCCTCCCGGATCCCCTGGTCAAGGTTCTTCAGGATGGAACTGACGATGAGGTCCTTTTTGGTGCAGATGTAATCATCGTATACCTGCGGATAATATTTCCGGATCTCATAGCTCACCATCGGGTTGATCCGGATGTGGGTGCTGCTCGACAGGCGGCTCATTTCAAGGAGCACGTCAATGGCGTTCAGTTCCATGCCCTCTACTTCCTTCAGCCGGTTCGTGATCAGGTGCTGGATATGCTTGTTGATCTTCCCGACCAGGTCGGCCTTGTTCTCCACATACCTGTACAGGGTCTTCTTGGAAATACCCATCTGCCGGCACAGGTCGTCCATCGACACATTCTTGATGCCATGCTGCATGAATACCGCGTAGGCCTGGGATATTATTCCCTGATACCGATCATCATTCTCCGACATAATACGACAGGGTGATTATGAATTTTGGATTGCAAAGTTAATACACAGAAACGCAGGAAACAAATTTTTGTTTTTTCGTTTCCTTAAGTTTTCATTAATTATTTTCAGGACAGGGATGCCTGGGCTGCGGCGGAATGGGGACGGGGCGGTCCGTTTGGGGAGATTAGGAGGGTTCAGCTTTTGTCGACCTCGAATTTCACCGACTTGATCTTTTTCTCGAAGTAGGCGATCCCTTCGGGTTTGGCGATGCTTCGCACCAGGTCTTCGAACATCACTTCGAAAAGGGTTTCGAAAGAGAACTTGTCGGGCGGGAAAAGGTCCGGGTTGTGGATGTCGATCAGCCTGCTGAGGTAAAGGCGGCCCAGCAGCTCGATGCTGAGGTCGTCGCGGTACATGCCCTGGTTGATCCCCTTGGTGATGTTGATCTGGATCTTGTCGAAGATGAAGTTGAGCCGCTTCTGGAAGTGCTCCTGGTAGATGTCGGGGTACTTTTCCTTCAGGTGGATGGTGATGGCCGGGCTCACAAGGATGAAATTGCTGGCCACTTCCTTGCTTACAGTAAGGAGGATGTCAATGGCGTTGATCCCTTCAAAATCGTGCCGGATAAAGATGTCTTCAAATTTGCTTCGTTCAAGGGCCAGCAGGTTTCTGATCAGTTTTTCCTCGTCATTGGCATACTGACGCAGCTCCTCTTCAGGGATCCCTATTTTCCGCTCAATCTCCTTGTAGGTGAATTCCTTGATCTTCTTTTCCTTGACGCCGAGCCGGATCTTCTTGAGCAATTCCAGAAACTTGTCATCCATGATTGGAGAAATTTGTTAGTGGCATTTTAGCGGGCCTCACAAAAGTAGTGATTTATACAATAGCTGAATCTGCAGGCACGGGGATATTAATCAACAGATCCCTTTTAACAACAGGAGCCGTTATCCGGGGAGGCCCTGCTTCGGTAGCTCGGCGATAACTGTTTTGCAGCCAGTCACTTTATCGCCAAGCTTCACCTTGATGTCGGCATCCAGGGGCAGGAAGAAATCAAAACGGGATCCGAATTTGATGATGCCCATCTCCTCCCCCTGTTCCACCACCTTGTTCTCCTTGGCATAGCATACGATGCGCCGGGCCACGGTGCCTGCGATCTGCCGGAACATCACCTCCTGCTTGCCGGGGAGTTCCATGACGATGGAGGTCCGTTCATTCTCGTTTGACGATTTTGGTGTCGACGCCACGAAGAAGGATCCCTGGATATGCCGGAAATAGGTGATCTGCCCGCCCACAGGGAACCAGTTGACGTGCACGTTGGTGGGTGACATGAAGACGGAGACCTGTTTGCACTTGCGCTTGAAATACTCCTGTTCGACCGTCTCCTCGATGACCACCACTTTGCCGTCGGCACCGCTGAGTATCTTGTTGTTGTCGGGTTCCACCGGCCGGATGGGATCCCTGAAGAAACGCACCACGAAGAAGTAGAACACCAGGGCGGCCAGGTAGAGCAGGAAATGCAGGAACGTCTGCCTGGGACCGATCAGGTTGACCACCGCCACGATGATCAGAAGGAGGAAAAAAACCAGGACGATGACAGGCCAACCTTCTTTGTGGATCTTGAATTTCATCTGCTCGTTCAAAGAATAAAATAGACATAGACGAACACGAAAGGCGTCGCCATCAAAATGCTGTCGATCCGGTCGAGGATGCCCCCGTGCCCTGGAATGATGCGGCCGGATTCTTTCAGGCCGGCCTTTCGCTTCAAGACCGATTCGAACAGGTCGCCAAAGGTACCGAATAAAACTGTGATAACTGAAATGGTCATCCACTGCTGCAGTGAGAAATCCTTGAGGAAAACGGAAAGGGCATACCCCGCGGCCAGGCTGAATACCAGTCCCCCGATGGCCCCTTCTACGGTTTTTTGCGGTGAAATGTGCCGGGCCAGCCTGGTCCTGCCGAACAGGCTGCCTGTGATATAGGCAAAGGTGTCGTTGATCCAGATGATCAGGAACAGCCCAAGCAAAAGAAAGGGTTTGGGGTCCTCAAAGGAGAAGTTCTTGTAATAGAGCAGGTTGAGCAGAACAAGCGGGATGGCCAGGTAAGTGAACCCAAGCAGCAGCATCCCGGTCCGCTCCCAGTTCCTCTCCATTTTGCCGCTTAGCTGCAGCAGGATGGCTGCCGGAAGCACGGCAAGGCCAAAGTAGAAAACGCCCGGCGGCAGCAAGTGAAGAATGACAGGGACTGATGCGATGTAGACAAGGCCGGACGAGGCCAGGAGCAGGGGCAGGGCAGGGGCGTTGCCGGTCCGGTGGGTGATCCTGCTGAATTCGAAGAGGGCAAGGGCCAGGATGATCAGCATGACCCCGCCAAAGACCGCTGGTCCGGCCAGGATGGCCCCGAGGATGATCACCGCATACAAAGCGCCGGATATGCTTCTTGTCAAAAAAGTATTCAAAATTCTTCGTGTGCTGTAATGATCCTTTTGGCCTTGACGGCATCCTCGGCTTTGACGTAAAGCTCGAGTTCACCGAAGAGATAGGATGAGTCCTGCTTGTTGACGACCACCGAATCGATACCCTCCTGCTCCAGCAACCCTTTCAGCAATTCGGCCCTGTACTGCGCGCCGGTCGTGTATATGCATGCCCAGTTCGAATCCATCCCTCACCTGCTTCGCTTGTGCTCAGATATTATGTTCCTCAATGATCTTCAAGGCCTTTGCCTCATCCTTCTCGTTCACGTACAAGACGATCTCGCCGATGAGAAGGGCCGACCCTTTCTGGTCCAGGACGATGCTTTCAATGTTGTTCTCCTCCAGCACCTCCTGGATGATGTTGATCTTGTACATCTCATCTGCAGAGAAAACCGCTTTTAAATTCTTTTCCATGGTAGTTGGCTTTATTTATTCCTGGTCGAGCAGGAAAACGAATAATTCCTTTGGCCCATGCGCGCCCATCACCAGCGTTTTTTCGATGTCGGCCGTTCGGCTGGGACCTGTGATCAGCGATATCATGGAGGGCAGCCTGTCCTCGTATTTTTTCCTGATGGCCGCCAGTGCATCTTTGATCTCCGGGACGATCTGGCTCGTTCGGGCCACTACGATGTGGGAGGCCGGAAATACATTCATCCGCCTGCCGCTGGCCTGCCGCGAGGATACCATGACGCTGCCGAAGCGCGCGATCAGGAACTCACACTGGGTGATTCCCGGTCCCATGTTGTTGAATTCCTCCGGCGACGACTGCAGCCTGACCCCGGAATTGTCGAGCATGGCGGTGATCTCCGGGTCGATGCAGTAGACCTCGTCCCAGTTTTTCTCCGACATGAGCGATGACAGGTTGCTCCTCAGGTCGCTCTCGCTCTCGCAATACACGAACTGTCCGGCAACTCTGGTGAACTCGCGTGCGAACGTGATGTCCAGGCTGTCCTGGAAATTGTGGTAGACGGAACTTTCAGAGTCGAGCGAAGGAAAGGGGTTCTCGTTCTTGGCAAGCAATGCGCCCCTGATCTTCTTCAAGACTTTTTCGCGCGAGGTTATCTCTTCCATTCAGTGTATGTGTTAATCCTGTTTGACAGGTTTTTCCTCCTCCTTCGGTCCGTTCTCCTCTTTCTCCCCTTCCTTGCCTTCTTTCAGCTGTTTATCCTCCCCTGCGGCCGGGATGCTTCCATGTTGCTTCTGGTTGTTGGCCCGCAGCTTCTTCACCTCCTCTTCGGCCTCCCGTTCCATGCGCTTGCGCTCCTCCTCGTAAGGCCTTTTTCCGAAGATGTGTTCCAGGTCTTCCCGGAAGATCACTTCTTTTTCCAGCAGTTTCATGGCCAGTTGCTCCACCTTGTCCTTGTTCTGGGAAATGATCTCCACCGCCCTTTTATAGGCTTTTTCAACCAGCAGGCTCACCTCCTGGTCGATCGTTTGCGCCGTTTTCTCGCTGTAAGGTTTCTGGAAGGAATATTCCTGCTGGCCGGTGGAATCGTAATAGGATATATTGCCGAGCTTGTCGTTGAGCCCGAAGAATACTACCATGTTGAAAGCTTGCTTGGTCACCCGTTCCAGGTCGTTGAGGGCCCCTGTCGACACCTTGCCGAAGTTCACTTCCTCGGAGGCCCTGCCACCCAGCAAGGCGGTCAGTTCATCGAACATCTGGTCGGCGGTGGTGATCTGTCTTTCTTCCGGGAGGTACCAGGCGGCTCCGAGCGATTTGCCGCGGGGCACGATGGTGACCTTCACGAGCGGGTTGGCATGTTCTGTCATCCAGCTCACGGCGGCATGTCCGGCTTCGTGGTAGGCGATGACCTTTTTCTCGGAGGCGGAAATGATCTTGTTCTTCTTTTCAAGACCCCCGATGATGCGGTCCACGGCATCGAGGAAGTCCTGCTTCTCGATCATTTTCTTGTCGCGGCGGGCGGCGATCAGGGCCGACTCGTTGCAGACATTGGCGATATCGGCACCGGAGAACCCGGGTGTCTGCTTGGCCAGGAAGTCGAGGTCGACGCTCTTGTCAAGCTTAAGGGGTTTGGTGTGCACGTTGAAGATGGCCTTCCGCTCTTCCAGGTCGGGCAGCTCCACGTGGATCTGCCGGTCGAACCGGCCGGCGCGCAGCAGCGCCCGGTCAAGGATGTCGGCCCGGTTGGTGGCTGCCAGGATGATCACGCCGGTGTTGCTCTGGAAGCCGTCCATTTCGGTGAGCAACTGGTTGAGGGTGTTCTCCCGTTCGTCGTTGGCCCCGGTCAGGGGGTTCTTCCCCCGTGCACGGCCAATGGCATCGATCTCGTCGATGAAGATGATGCACGGGGCTTTCTCCTTGGCCTGCTTGAACAGGTCCCGCACCCTGGAGGCGCCTACGCCCACGAACATCTCCACGAAATCGGAGCCGGAAATGGAAAAGAAGGGCACTTGCGCCTCGCCGGCGACGGCCTTTGCAAGCAGGGTCTTGCCGGTTCCCGGAGGACCCACCAGCAAGGCTCCCTTGGGGATCTTGCCGCCGAGGTTGGTATATTTTGTCGGGTTCTTCAGGAAATCGACGATCTCCATGACCTCCACCTTGGCCTCCTCCAGGCCGGCCACGTCGTTGAAGTTCACGTTGACGGCCGTCTCCTTGTCATACAGCTGGGCCTTGGACTTGCCGATGTTGAAGATCTGGCCGCCCCCGGCGCCGCCCCGGCTCATCATGCGCATGATCACGATCCACACCACCACCAGGATCACCAGCGGCAGCACCCAGCTCAGGATGTCACCGGTCCAGTTGGGCCGGTTCTCGTTGATCAGGTAAATGGGTGAGTCAAGGTTCTCCTGTGCCTTTTCCACATCCTCCTTGAACGCATCGTAGGACCCGACGGTGTAAGTGTAGTGAGGGCCGGATCCCTGGTAACCCTGGTTCCGGACCTCCTCGTATCTGGGATCGGCAAGGGCCTCCTTCCGGATGTAGATCTCGGCCTCTTCCTTGTTGACGACCACGATCTTTTCAATGTCCTGGTCCCGGAGCATGTCCCTCAGCTCCCCCCAGTCCACCTTTTGCGTGCCGCCACCCCAATTGGTGAAGGTCAGCGCGATGAAGATCACGGCGATAATCCCGTAAACCCAGTAAAAATTGAATTTCGGTCGTGGCGGCCTCCCTTTGGGCGATCCTTCCTGCTTATTTCTGCTTGTCTGTTTTTCTTCTGCCATTATGTCCTTCTTAGTTCCCTAACACGTGAACGTTGCGGCGGCCCGCCTAATTGTCCTCGAACACCCTGATGTCCGCATCAGCCCATAGATTCTCGAGGTTGTAAAAGGAGCGGGTGTCCTCGTTGAAGATGTGGGCCACAACGTCGACGTAGTCCAACAAAATCCATTCCGCATTTTCAAACCCCTCCTTGTGCCAGGGCTTCCCCCCGTCGCTCCGGACGACCTCCTCCTGTATCGAATCGGCGATTGCCTCCACCTGCGTCCTGGAAGTGCCGTGGCAGATCACAAAATAGTTGCATACGGCATTGTTCAGCTTCGACAGGTCGAGGGTCATCACGCCAAGTGCTTTTTTCTTAAGCATTCCTTCCGCGATGGTGGCGGCCAGCCGGGCTGATCCACCGTCATCCGGCCGTGGCTTTCGTTTCTTGTCCATAGGTTACAAAAGTAAACAAATTCCGGTTTGCCGACAGGCGGCGGTAAGGGTTTGTCCTATAAACACCGATAGTCACCCTTTGTTTGGCGAAAACAGATTATTTTAGCGGGATACAAAGCACTTTTATGAAAACGATCGGCGCGGTGGTATACCGGTTGGACTCGGTTGACTCCACCAACGATGAAATGAGCAGGCGGCTCTCAATGGACCCCAGGGTGGGTGAGGGGATGGTGATCGTCGCCGACCACCAGCGTAAAGGAAAGGGCTTGGGTTCGAACCGGTGGGAAAGTGAACCTGGCCTCAACCTGACCTTTTCATTTGCGGTGATGCCTGGCTTCCTCGAGGCCCACAGGCAATTTTTCCTCAACATGGCCGTGTCGCTCGGGATATGGCATGCTGTCGGGGCCCTTTTGCCCGGCCGGCCGGTGAGGATCAAATGGCCCAACGATATCTATGTCGGCACCGGTAAAGTGGCCGGCATCCTGATCCAGAACAGCATCACCGGGAACCGCATCGATCATTCTGTAGTAGGTATAGGCCTGAACGTGAACCAGGTGGTTTTTCCGCCGGCCATCCCCAATGCAGTGAGCCTCCGGTCGGCCAGCGGCGGTCCGTTTGTCCGGGAAGAGGTGCTGGCCCGGCTGCTGGAGGAGTTGAACATCCAGTACCGCCGGATCCGAAGCGGTGACTTCGGTGGTTGTTTCGACGAATACTCGGCAGTATTGTACGGTCAGGGTGAATGGCGGCCATACAGGCATGGGGGCAGGGAGATCAGGGGCCGCCTCAGCGGCATTACGGAAATGGGCCAGCTTGTTTTGGAACGGGCAGGTGGCGACCGTATCGAGTGCGATATGAAAGAGATCGAATACCTCTACTGACGGCGTTCCATCACCTCCTTCAATTTCCCGGTCAGCAGGTTGACAAAGTTCTGTAACGGCCTAGATGCCATCATCTTCAGCATGGGGTTCAGCTGCGCACTCAGGCTGGCAGTGACCTCCGACTGCCCGCCTTCACGGGTTTCGATGTCGAAGGACAGGCCGAAAGGGAAGGGGCTGTTTCCGTCGGATGCATAGGAGACCCGGGAATACTCTGTCTTCTGGTCCATTTTCATCGCTAGATCGGCCATCCCCTTGATGGTGAACGAACAGATATCCTCGGTCGATTGCCAGTTGATGACCTGCTCCGGCATCAGTTTCTCGAAGTTGTTGAAGTCTCCCAGGAAGGTGTAGATGTCCTTTTCCGTTGCGAGGATGTGTACAGGATCGCTTTTGAATTCGGCCATGATGCTTCGGGATCAGAGGGTGGAGGCCCAGTTTTCGGGATCTTTCCGCCAGTCGATGAGCGATTTCAGGTTCTTTTCCGAAATGTAATTGCTTTCGATGGCCTGCTTGATCAGCTCATCGTAATCGGAAAGGGTGTAAAGGGGACATTTGGACTGGTTGAAGTTGTCGATGGCCTGCTGCAGGTTGTAGCTGAAGATGGCCACCATGCCTTTGACATCGCAACCGGCGTTGCGGAGCGCATCCACCGCCTGGAGGCTGCTCTTTCCGGTGGAGACCAGGTCTTCGATCACGATCACCGACTGCCCCGGATCATAATGGCCTTCGATCTTATTCTCAAGGCCGTGCTTCTTTTCGGATGACCGCACATATACAAAAGGCAACCCCAGTTCCTGTGCCACCAGCACGCCATGGGCGATGGCCCCGGTGGCAACTCCGGCGATCAGGTCGATGTTCCCGAACTTCTCGGTGATGATCTCCACGAACTGCTGGCGCAGGAACGTGCGGATCTTGGGGAATGACAAGGTTTTGCGGTTGTCGCAATAGATGGGTGACCGCATCCCCGACGCCCAGGTGAACGGCTCCTTGACATTCAGTTTGATGGCTTTGATCTGCAACAGCGACTCTGAGACCTTTGTTGCAATTTCCTTGTTGTAAATCATGACGCAAAATTAGAAGTTTTGATCATACCCGATGAAATATTTTTATTCAAAAATCGGGTTGGCAGGGGATGCTCCTGCGAATGCATCCCGGCGGTCATGTAGAGGTCGTGGTGAAGCGATTATCCCAATATTTCTTACTTTTGTTGAAATTCCTTCATCATGATGAAAACTGCCGTCTTCCCCGGATCGTTCGACCCCATAACCCGCGGGCATGAAAATGTCATCCGCCGTGCCATTCCCCTTTTCGACGTGATCTATGTGGCGATCGGGGTCAACACGGAAAAAAAGAGTTATTTCTCGGTGGAGCAGCGCCTGGCGTTCATCCGAAAGGTCTTTGCCGATGAGCCGAAGATCAGGGTGGTTCAATATGAAGGGCTTACGGTTGATTTTTGCGGCAAGGTGAAGGCCGGGTATCTCCTGAGGGGGCTCCGCACATCGGCCGATTTCGAATTCGAACGCAGCATCGGCCAGATCAACAAGAAACTGAGGCCGGAGATCGAAACGGTGTTCTTCCTTACGGATCCCCAGTATACTTCGCTGAACTCCTCCATTGTCAGGGATATCCTCCGGCATGGCGGCGATGCCGGCATGTTCGTTCCCGAAGGCCTCGACCTGTAGGATGCAGGCATTGCCAGGCTCAATAATTTGGTGCAATCAACGTTACATCTGTCATGATAACCTGTTCTGGTAGAGCCCTTCTCGCAGCCTTCACCGCGGTCCTCTTCTGGCCGGCCCTGCATGGCCAGCCGGCCACCTTCCGGGGTGAGATCCCGGGTGGCGGTGGCGAGGCCGTGCGGCTGATGGCCGTCGATGACTATATTACCAACCGGCAGGTGATCATTGCACAGGGGGTGACCGACACCGCCGGTCGCTTTGAATGCTCGGCCGAACTCGATCGGACAACCCCACTGTCGCTTGATATAGGACACTATACCTTTAGTTTCGTTGCCGAAAGGGGAGGTTCCTACGTGATCCGCTGTGATTCCGTGGACCTTGAGAATCAATTCCGTCCCTATTACAACCGGGAGCCCCTGCCGGCCTCCGTGGTCTCCGAGCCGCCCCCCGGGCTGAATGGGCTGGTCCTCTCATTCACGCGGGAATACAACGAATTTGTCATGGATCACTTCTCCGGCATCTACCAGCGCAGGAATGCCGCGTTGATCGGGTCGTTCCGGGAGGACATGGAAGCGAAGTACGGCGGCTACGGACACCCCTTCCTCGATGCCGCCATCGAATACAGGCTTGCCGGAACGGAACTGGCTGTATCCGCCGCCAGGCGGTCCGACCTGTTCAATGATCACCTCAGGGACAGGCCGGTCCAGCTCCATCATCCCGATTACATGGAGTTCTTCAACGGGTTCTTCGACAAGTACCTCTACCCTGATAACCGGTCCGTCCCGCGCAGGGACCTGTACGCCGTGATAAACCAGCGGGCCGGACTGGGGGCCCTTCTGGATACCCTGGGAAAGGATACTACCCTGAGGAACGAGGTGATCCGGGAACTGGTCTGCCTCAAAACCCTGGGACAACTGTACCGTACCCAGGATTTTTCGAAGACTAACATCCTCATGCTGCTGGCGGATATGAAAGCCGGATCGAAATTCCCTGACCACAGGAAGATCGCGGAGAACCTGATCGGCGAACTGACCTTCATGCAGATGGGATATCCCTCGCCGGAGTTCCGGCTTTCCGACCTTGAAGGCCAGATGTACAGTCGTGATGATTTTCGCGGCAGTCCTTTGTATATCAGCTTTGTCACCACATGGAGCAACGCCTGCCTGCAGGAACTGGAGCTGTTGAAAGGTGTTTTCGATGAATACAAGGGACGGGTCAATTTCGTCAGCATTTTCTTTGATCGGGAACCGGACATTGTCAGGTCCCTTGTCAGGGAAAAGGGCTATGGCTGGACCATCCTGTTCAATGATTCGGGGTTCGAGACCGTTAATAAATTCAAGCTCAAGACGTTCCCTGTTTTTATCCTGCTTGATGGCGAAGGGAATGTAGTTGAATCCCCTGCATACAAACCCTCCGAGGTGATCAGGGAAAGTTTCGACCGGCTCCTGGAAAAGCAATGACGGAGCCAGTGACAATTTATCCCGGGCTGCAGGCGGCTCAACATCCATTTTTGAATTACCTTTGCACCCCGAATGACGATTTGTCACGTTCTTAAGGTGCAGACGGATGGGAACGGTTGTTGTTCGACCCGTTTCCGGAGCATAACGACCGCTTAAATAATTCTGAAACGAATGGTGAAATTTCTAGAAAGGATATTGGGTTCCAAGTCCGACAGGGACATCAAGGTGATAAAACCCATACAGCAAAATATACTCGATGCGTATGAGCGCATCAAGCACTTATCCAATGATGAATTGAGGGCGAAAACACTGGAGTTCAAGCAACTGATCAAGGACCATGTTGCCGCAGACGAGCGCCAGATCGCCGAGATCACCGCCCAGGTCAACCAGGACCCCGACATGGATGTCAATGAGAAGGAAAAGCTCTGGAAGAAAGTGGACGATCTCGAAAAGGAGGTGTACCAGAAAACACAGGACAAGCTGAACGAGATCCTTCCCGAGGCCTTTTCAGTGATCAAGGAAACAGCCCGGCGTTTCAAGGAGAACGCGGTGGTGGAGGTCACGGCCACCGACTTCGACCGTGAGCTGGCCTCCAGGAAAGCGCACGTTTCGGTAAAGGGGGATAAGGCCCATTACAAGAACGAGTGGGAAGCAGGCGGGAACCTCATCAAGTGGGACATGGTCCATTACGACGTGCAGTTGATCGGGGGCATTGTCCTTCACCAGGGAAAGATCGCGGAGATGGCCACAGGCGAGGGCAAGACCCTTGTCGCCACCCTGCCCGTATACCTCAATGCCCTTCCCGGGAAAGGGGTGCATGTGGTCACGGTGAACGATTACCTGGCCAAACGTGACTCCGAGTGGATGGGCGTCCTCTATGAATTCCACGGCCTGTCGGTCGATTGCATCGACAAGCACCAACCCAATTCCAAACCCAGGCGGGATGCATACCTTGCTGACATCACCTACGGTACCAATAACGAATTCGGTTTCGATTACCTCAGGGACAACATGACCGCCTTTCCCGACGAGCTCGTACAGCGGCCGCATAACTTCGCCATCGTGGATGAGGTCGACTCGGTGCTCATAGATGATGCGCGCACCCCCCTGATCATCTCGGGTCCCACGCCAAAGGGCGACAGCCAGGAATTCGATGCTTTCAAGCCCAATGTCCAGAAGCTGTACAACGCCCAGAAAACGCTGGTCACCCAGATCCTCGCAGACGCCAAGAAGCTCCTTTCCGACAAGTCCCAGGAGGATAACGAGAAGAAGGGGGGCGAGATGCTGCTCCGGGCGTACAAGGGATTGCCGAAGAACAAGGCCCTTATCAAGTTCCTGAGCGAGGAGGGGATGCGAACCCTCATGCAAAAGACCGAGAATTTCTACCTTCAGGAGCAGGCCAAGAACATGCATATCATCACCGATGAGCTTTATTTCGTCATCGAGGAGAAGAACAATTCCGTCGACCTGACCGAAAAAGGGATCAACCTGATCAACGAGTCGGCCGGCGACCCCGACTTCTATGTGTTGCCCGACGTGGGGGCGGAGATCGCGGAATTGGAGAGGTCCGACCTGGGTGAAACCAAGAAGCTCCAGAAGAAGAACGACATCATGCGCGAGTTCAGTGTCAAGTCAGAACGCGTGCATACCGTCAACCAGCTGCTCAAGGCTTACACCATGTTCGAGAAGGATGTGGAGTATGTGATCATGGAGAACAAGATCAAGATCGTGGACGAGCAGACCGGCAGGATCATGGAGGGGAGGCGTTATTCCGACGGCCTTCACCAGGCCATCGAAGCAAAGGAGAACGTAAAAGTGGAAGCTGCCACGCAAACCTATGCCACCATCACCCTCCAGAACTACTTCCGCATGTACCAGAAGTTGTCGGGGATGACCGGTACGGCCGAGACGGAGGCCGGTGAATTGTGGGACATCTACAAGCTGGATGTCGTGGTGATCCCCACCAACAAGCCCATCGCCCGCGAGGATCGCGAGGACCTGGTGTACAAAACCAAACGGGAGAAGTTCAATGCCGTGATCGATGAGATCGAACAACTGGTCTCAAAGAAGAGGCCGGTCCTTGTCGGCACCACCTCGGTGGAGACCTCCGAGCTGCTGAGCCGGATGCTCACACGGCGGAAGATCAACCACAACGTGCTCAATGCCAAACTCCACCAGAAGGAGGCCCTTATCGTCAAGGAAGCGGGGCAGGCCGGTGCGGTCACCATTGCCACCAACATGGCCGGCCGGGGTACCGACATCAAGCTGGGGCCCGGTGTCAAGGAGGCCGGAGGACTCGCCATCGTGGCCACCGAACGGCACGAATCCCGGCGGGTGGACCGTCAGCTCAGGGGTCGGGCCGGACGCCAGGGCGATCCCGGAAGCTCCCAGTTCTTCGTCAGCCTGGAAGACGACCTCATGCGCATGTTCGGATCCGAACGGATCGCCAAGATCATGGACCGCATGGGCATCAAGGAGGGAGAGGTGATCCAGCATT
>CAYLTG010000035.1:2229-26893 GCA_964386225.1 uncultured Bacteroidales bacterium | reverse complement strand
ATGTACTGTTGCTGGTATAGAAGAAACTCACGATGTAGGTCTCCCCTGCCACCAGGTTCAACGGTGCGGAGAAGAACCAGTCATCCATGGAATTGGCACAGGTATAATTGATGCGGATCGCGTTGTCGCCGTCATAGGAATTGTCGCTTGTGGTAAACCACGTGTTGTTATCTCCGTTAGTGTTCTCCACGATCACGCATGGTGGTATGGCGGGCGGAAAGACTGCCTCGAAGCTTTCAAACCAGGGAACGTCGGTGACATCACACTGGGTTTGGAACGTGTGAGGCCCGACCCAGTAGCTTACATCTCCCCCGCCGCAATCGGCCTGCACATAGCACTGATAGGTAGTGCTCGGGGCCAGCCCTGTGATCTCGTAAGGGTTGCTGTCGGCAGTGGCATTGGGAACCCCGGTCGGTGCAAAGCCGAACGGTCCGTACTCGATGTTCCACTGGGTGGCCGATCCGCTCTCCACCCAGCCGATGGTGGCGCTTGTGGTCGTCGTCGACTCCGTATAGATATCGGTGGGTTTGGGACATGTCGGGGCGAAATCGAGCTGGATATCGTCCAGGAAAATCTCCTGGTATAAACCTACGGGCAGCGATTTAAAAGCGATGTATTCATCGTCGCCGGTGTAATTCGTAAAGAATGCCTCATATTCCTGGTAGTCTAGGTAAAGGTTGGAAAGTTCATAGGTGAACAATTCCGTGTAGGTCGATGCATCCGAAGGGTCCGTGATGGTACCTACTGAAAGGTCGCAATATCCGTAGGCGAAGAAGCTTGCATATTTGCCGGCAACCCCACCGAGGATCTTCGGACTGACCAGGATAAGCTCCGCATTCGCATCGTCTGAGTTATAGAACGAAACGCTGTTGGCGCCGCTATAGCCGTTATAATTGATGGTCCTGACATAGGCATAGGGGGAGGTCGTATTCTCAATGCCTGTCCAGCAATAGGGTAATTCAGGCGGCGTTACGCTTTCGAAATCCTCGAAAATGGGCACCTCCCAGTAATCGCAGGAAGTGGTGAAAGACCATACAGGACCGGCCGTTTCCAGCTCGGCAGCGCTGTTCTTGGCAACGACCTGCCAGTAGTAGGTGGTCGTGTATTCCATTGTGCCGGGGTCGTAGCTGCCTGAAGCGCCTGAGGATGCATTGTCCACGACCTTGGTCACGGGCGGGTTGACGGTACCGAAGTACAGGTCATAGGTTTCGGTGTTGTAGCCGAATTCCCAGGAGAGGTCGGCATTCGGATCCGCGCCGCTGGCCTGGTCCATCGGGTACGGGGAATGGGGCGGCAACGGGGCACCGGTTTCCTCGTAGGTCACGACTATATAGGGAGGATTGGATTCATTCCAGCCGTCGCAGGTGATGGAATAGGAACCACCCCCCTCATACTCCCAAATGGAGACCCCGAACCAGGAATCCGGCCCGAGGCTTGTCTGGAGGTCGTTGACCGCTTCGGTGGTAAGGTCAACCACCCACCAGTCCGGCTCGGGAAAATTGCCAACCCAGCTGGCATAGATATCTCCGTCCGTGCAATCTGAATACACGCTGGATGCTGTCCCCAGCAACGGATCCTCCTCGATGGACATTGCCCTCCAGAAGGCATTGTTGTCAAGGGTGACATAGACATTCAATTCGATTGACTGAATTAACGCGCCTTCCGGGATCCCGGAAACATCAAATCGCGCCCAGCCGGCTTCCAACCCACCCGAAGTGGTGGTAATCACGCTGGTCTGAGTGAAATTAGAGCCATTGGTCGAACCGGTGTGATAATCAGCCGACGCAGGATAACAAGTGATGGTCTCCTGGCCGACGATCCAATTCGAGAGGGCCAGAAATGCAAGAATGAGTAAAAATCTACTTTTCATTGTGGCTATTTTAAATTCATACTATTAGGATTCATTTAGTTTTCAACAGAAGTAAGAGTTTCCACACGGACATAGTCCCTGGGGATCAATTCATCTTAGCTTATTGGGTGCAGCGTTTCTGAGAGTGTCGGGCAACTGTCCGGGTAGGCTACTGACAGCCGCGCGACATACGGAGAAGACAAAGTTATGTAAAAAAAGGTTCAGTCATGACAAAAAAAACATCGTTTCGAATCTCAGTAGATCTCCGGCACAAAGGTCTGCTCCGATATAGGCGTCCTAACATAGCCAGATCTGTTCTGACGTTCAGGCAGTTCGATCTCTTCGGGCTGGATGTATTCATAGGGGATCATGGAAAGCAGATGACTGATGCAATTGAGCCTTGCCCGCTTTTTGTCGTCGGAATTCACCACATACCAGGGCGACTGCTTGGTGTCGGTATACCCGAACATCTCATCCTTGGCCCGTGAATACTCATCCCACTTGGTGTAGGATTTAAGGTCCACTTCACTGAATTTCCATCGCTTGGTAGGGTCCGTCAACCTTGACCTGAACCGCTTCTCCTGCTCCGTATCGCTGACGGAGAACCAGTATTTGATGAGGATGATGCCCGACCGGATGAGCATCCGTTCGAAATTCGGGCAGGAGCGCAGAAACTCCCAGTATTCCTCATCGGTGCAGTATCCCATGACCCGTTCCACGACAGCCCGGTTGTACCAGCTCCTGTCGAGGAGGACCATTTCGCCCGCGGCAGGCAGGTGAGCGACATAGCGCTGGAAGTACCACTGGGTCTTTTCCCGTTCAGTGGGTTTAGCCAGCGCCACGATCCGGCAGATCCTGGGATTCAGCTTCTCGGTGATCCGTTTGATCGTGCCGCCTTTCCCGGCCGCATCCCGGCCTTCGAATATCACCACCACCTTGAGGTCCTTGTCGCGGATCCACTCCTGCAGCTTGACCAGCTCGAGCTGTAGGTTTGACAGTTCCTTCTCGTAGAACTTCTCGTTGATCTTCTCCTTTTTTTCCTCGCTATCGCTGTTTTCCATATCCATTATTATTGACCGGCCAAATATATAAAATTAGAGGAACTTGCACTCCCGGGCGCCGTCGCCGGGGATGGCCTCATAGAAATCAGCCGACAACCCGGTCATTTCCAGGTATTCCCTGCCCACCGCCTCGGAGAAGGGCACCGTCAGGGAAGCGGGCAGGAGGCTGATGGCACACCCGCCGAACCCGGCTCCCGTCATCCGCGAACCCAGCACCCCGTCGAACCTGTTGGCGAGATCCACGACCGCATCCAGTTCATCGCAGGAAACGGCGTAATCCTCCTTCAAAGAGTGATGCGAGCGGGTCATCAGGTCCCCGAGCTTCGCCAGGTCACCAGCGGCCACGGCCTCCCGGGCAAGCATCACCCGCCGGTTCTCCGAAACGACGTGATCGGCACGCCGCCGGACGACCGGATCCTTGATCCTATGGCGGATTGCGTCATAGGCGTCCCAGTCCAGCTCGCCCAGGGAGCTCCCCGTGCCCAGCGCGCTGACGGCCTGTTCGCACTCCAGGCGCCGCTCGTTGTATTTGGATCCGGCCAGCCCTCTTTTTTTGTTGGTATTGATGATCATGATGGTGTAACTGCCCAGCTCGAAGGGCACAAGGACATGCCGGAGGGTGCCGCAGTCGAGGAAAACGGCATGGTCTTTCCTGGCCATGGTGACGGCAAACTGATCCATGATGCCGCACTTCATACCCACAAAATCGTTCTCGGCACGCTGACCGAGCCTGGCCAGCTCAATCCGGCCGAGCCCGCAGCCCATGAGTTCGTTGAGGGCATAGGCGGTCACGATCTCGATGGAGGCCGAAGAGGATAGACCGGCCTCGTTCGGGATGTCTCCCCAATAAAGGATGTCCATCCCGGGCACCTGAAAGCCCAGCAGCCTGAATTCCCGCACCACTCCGAGGGGATAATTGACCCAGGAATCACCCACGCGGGTCACTTCATTCCTGAGACAAACCCGGGCGTTGCCTTTGAAATTCAAGGACTTGAATCGCACGGCAGGGTCTTCCGCCGGCCTCACGGCCATCCAGGTGCCATATTGGAGACCGAACGGCATGACGTACCCGTCGTTGTAGTCCGTGTGCTCGCCGATGAGGTTCACACGGCCGGGCGCAAAGAACAGGCGGACACCTTCCCTGTCGCCCCCGTACGCATTGAGGAACTCCTCCAGGATCTTTTCTTTTTTCATCGCGCTTAATTATTTAATGGTCAGCGGGTCGGGCCTGGCACAATTCACAGGAAAGAAGGACGGGAAGCCATCAGCCCATCGTCCCCCTTACCGAGCCGCCGTCCATGGTGATGGTCTGTCCTGTGATGTAGCCTGAATGAGGACTCATCAACCAGGCCGCCAGCAGGCCGAATTCCGCGGGGTCGCCCAGGCGGCCCACTTTGATCTGCTGCTCATACTTCTTCCGGGCCTCATCCACCGGGATATGCTCCACCTCGCTCCGCTTGACGAAAAGCCGACGGGCGGCAGCGGTGTCGTGGAAACCGGGTGCCAGAACATTTAGGGTTATCCCTTCGGCCGCCACTTCCTGCGAAAGTGTCTTGACAAAACCCACCACGGCCAGTCGCAGGGAATTGCTCAGCACCAGGTTCTCCACGGGCTGTTTCACGCTCTCGCTCTCAATGTACAGGAGGCGCCCGTAGCCCTGGCTCCTGAACAAAGGGATCAGCAACATGGTGAATGCCACCTTCCATCGCAGGATCTGCCGGTATGCCTGGTCCCAGTCATCCGGCTCGGTCTCCAGGAAAGCTTTGGCCGGGGGGCCTCCGGCATTGATGCATACCCCGGAGAGTTCCCTGCTGCCGATCGCGGCCATTACAACTCGTTGCGTTTCAGCCAGGGTGATGTCGCCTGCCACGCCCTCCACCTGTCCGGGGAAGGCGCCGGATAAGCCGTCGAGACCGTCCTGCCTGCGGGCGACGGCAACGAGCCGGGCCCCCTCCGAAAGGAGGGCATCCGCCACTCCCCTGCCCAGCCCGCTGGTGGCACCGGTCACGATAAACAACCTGTCTCTTATCTTCAAGTCCATGGTTCTGCACTGAGATTAATGATCCGTTGGTAAATGTAGGAAGTTTTGTGCTGCCACCGAGCATGCATCGCCCATAAAAATGATCCTCGCGGGGACGTCCCCCTAGAGGCCACGCTGCCACTCCTCCCTGAAAGGCGCTGATCCCGGGTCTTCCAGCGCCTGCTCGAGCAGCTTCAGCATGGCCTGCTTGTCCCTGCCCAACACACCTTTCAGGGCAAGATAGTTGCTGGCATGGTCGCTGCGGAAAACAACCTGCTCAAGGTCGGTCATGGCAATGAACCGGTGGAGCTCCCTGAGCAGGCCGGACCGGTCCAGCATCTCGAAGCTGCCCCCGATCCTCTTCCTGAAATGCCCAACACCATAAGGAAAGCTGAGGACGAGGGTCGAGAGGAACTCGGGCTGCACCCGGCTGACCAGCCGGGCCGATTCTTCCGCATGGATACGGCTGTATCTCTCACCGCCAAGGCCGGTGAGTATCATCACCGAACTCCTGATCCCGGCCGCTTTGGCCTTTTCCAGGTTTCGCGCCATGCTCTCCGCGGTCTCTCCTTTTCCCACCATGGCAAGCACTTCGTCGCTGCCGCTTTCGATGCCGAGGTAAATCATGCTCAGTCCCGCCTCTTTCAACATCCGGAGCTCGGATTCATGTTTTCCTTCCAGGTCGCGGGCGCCGGCGTAGACCGAGACCCTTGTCAGCTTGGGTAATTTTTCCCGGAGCCGTTCCAGGATACGCAGGAGCCGGCCCGCATTCAGCACCATGGCATTGCCGTCACCGAGGAATACCTTGCGGGCATGGGGAAAATGGGCGGCGAGGGTGTCGATCTCACCGAACAGCTCTTCTTCGGGACGCACCCTGAACCGCTTGGCGGTATACATCTCGCAGAACGCGCAGCGGTTCCAGGAACAACCCACCGTTGCCTGCAGGATCAGTGAACGGGCCTCGCTGGGAGGCCTGAACAATGGCTCATCATATGATATGGGCGAAAAAAACATCCCTGGCGAACCCTGAACTTTTTATTATTGTCTACTTTAGTGACTTTAATTGCCAAAAATATGAAAATTCGAATCCTTGTACCCCTCCTGATCACTTTGGTGTTTCTCTCCTTTTCCCCTTCCGGCAAAGCCAAGTCGGGGGATGAACTGCCTCCGGGCTATGTGCTGTCGTCCAACGGGACCTTCACGGGCGAAAAGGCGGCACGGCCCGGCTTGTCCTATTCACCCGACGGAAGGCATCACGCCGAATTCACCGTTGGGAGGGTGACGGACGAGAACCGCGAGATCCTTGATTTTCGGCTGTTTTCTGACGGAACGCTCCTGTATACCCGTCCCCGGCTCGAGGGTGCTGACTTCCAGATCTCCAACAGCGGCATGGTGGTAGTTTATGACATGGACCTGCATTTCAACCACTCGGTCACCCTCCATTTTCTTGACCCATCGGGCCAAAGGATCGCCTCCGAGAGCCTTTCCCATGCCTCCCTTTTCGGCTTCTCCCCGGGGGGTGACCTTTTCGCCGCCGGCACCGACAAGGACCTTCGGGTGTTCGATCTCGCCGCAAGGGCAACCTGGCGGCTGGAGCGGAGCAGCAGGTTCGCGTTCTCTGAGGATGGCCGCTGGCTGGCCACGGCATTCGAGGGGGTTCTTCGCATCTACAAGGACTTTACGAAAGTGGGCGAAACCGCGACAGGCCTGACCTATCCCCGGGGTGTGGCCGTGGATCCCGTGTCGGGAGTGGCTGTGGCAATCGGCAGGAAGGAACTGAATGCCTATGATACCCGCAACATGGAACCCCTGTTCCAGGCCCCGGCACCCGGCGACGGTGCTTTTCGCGACGTCATGGTAAGGGACGGGGTGATCCTGGCAGGGCTTCATGAACGGTCGAATGGGATTTCACGGGGGATCCTGCAGGTTTACGACCGGACAGGGCAGCTCCGGAAGCAGGAGCAACGGTCCGCCAGGGAGTTCAGGACCTTCGACGGAGCCAAACCCCTGGAAAAGTCGGCGAAGAACTACGATCCCATCCCATGGCCCTTCGAACCCTTTGACGAAGTGCATAAGGTGTGGAACCATTACGAACAGCACATGGGGAACGGGACCGGGGACTGGTCCTACCTTCACCAGGGGCTTGACCTGGAGGTGCCCATCGACGAGCCCACCTATGCCGTGCAACCGGGATGGGTCAAACTTGTCCTTACCATCGGCGGGGACGCATACTGGCGGGTAGCCATCAGCCCGGAGCAATCATCCGGTTATTCCGACGGCTGGCTCTATGCACATCTGGTGCCGGGGAGCATCCAGGTGGAAGTGGGCGATTACGTCGACCTGCACGACTACCTCGGCGACATTATCTACTGGTCGGCCGACTGGGGCCACATCCATTTCGTGAACATCCGCGACCAGGGTGAGGTGTGGTATTACGACGACGGGGAATGGGGCATCAATTTCAATCCCCTCCTGGCCCTGACCCCCAACACGGACGAGACACCCCCGGTGATCGAGTATTTCTCGGCCGGTTCCAGGTTCGGATTCTGCCTCAACGAAACCTCCGTGTACCAGGACCCGGGATCGCTGACGGGAGAGATCGACATCATCGTCAAGATCAGCGATTACCACGGCACTTCCGAGTGGGAGCAACCGGCCTACCTAACCTACTACTGGATCCGGAAGTACCCGGAGGGAGACCTGATCCAACCCAAGACCCTCGGTCAGATACTCAATCACGCCTATGCCATGTATAACAGCGGTTACTATGAGGCCTACGCACCCCTCCTCTATAAAAGGGACTACCTGCACCCTTCGCCGCCATGGATGAACCTCCAGCGGGACTATTACCAGATACTCACCAATAACAACGGCGATTCCATTGCGGAGCCGGCCGAAACGGCCCTGGCCTTCAATACCGCCGACCACTACGACGGCACCTACACCCTATACGTGGAGGCCTGGGACGAATACGGGAACATGGCCCTCGACAGCCAGCAGGTGGTCTTCTTCAACAACAACATCAGCGGCACCGGCAACACGCACGCCGGCCCCACCCTGAAGGTATACCCCAACCCGGCGGGGGACTGGCTGACCCTGGAGCATCAGCCCCGCCAGGCCATCGAGCGGATACGCATACTGGATGGCCGCATGGCGGAGGTACCCCTGGGTTTCCGCAGCCAGCCCGCGGATGCCGGAGGCATCCTCACCCTGCATGTGGCGGCATTGCCGCCGGGCATCTACTTCATTGTCCTGGAGACGTCGGAGGGCCGCTCGGCACAGAAGTTCCTGAAGCGGTGACCGGGTGGCCGCCATTGGCCGTCAGCCCCTGAAAAGGCCGCCACGGAGCGGCCGGCGTTGAATAGTTGTTTAAAAATAAATTTTGATGTAAGCCCAAGGGGGTCTATTTTAGCGCCAAAAATCTGTTGATGCAAGAAACCATCCTGATCCTTGATTTCGGATCCCAATATACGCAGCTGATCGCCCGGAGGGTAAGGGAACTGAACGTCTATTGCGAGATCCACCCCTTCAACGATTTCCCCGAGGTCAACGACCACGTGAAGGGGGTGATCCTTTCGGGGAGCCCCTTTTCCGTGCTCGACAGGGAAGCCCCTGTCCCCGACCTGGAGGGCATCCAGCACAAGGTGCCGCTCCTGGGGGTTTGCTATGGCGCCCAGTATCTTGCCAAGGCCGCCGGGGGTCATGTGATGCCCTCCGCGATCAGGGAATACGGCAGGGCCAACCTGTCGTTCATCGACTTCCCCAGTGAACTGATGGCCGGCATGACCCGCGGGTGCCAGGTCTGGATGTCGCACGGCGACACCATCCTCGACATCCCCGAGGACTTTCATGTGATCGCCAGTACCGACGACGTGGAGATCGCAGGATACCAGGTCAAAGGTCAGCAGACCTATGGCATCCAGTTCCACCCTGAAGTATACCACACCACCGAAGGAAAGCAGCTGCTCTCCAACTTCGTGGTCAATATCTGCGGCTGCAGCCAGTCCTGGACGCCTGAATCCTTCATCGAAACCACCATCGCCGGGCTCAGGAAGAAACTGAAGGACGACAAGGTGGTGCTCGGACTTTCCGGCGGGGTCGATTCCTCGGTTACCGCCGTCCTGCTCGACAGGGCCATCGGCGACAACCTCACCTGCATCTTCGTCGACAACGGACTGCTCCGAAAGGATGAGTTCGAGGATGTGCTCGACTCCTACCAGCACATGGGCCTCAACGTGATCGGGGTGGATGCCAAGCAACGCTTTTACGACGCGCTGAAGGGGATCTCCGAGCCCGAACACAAGCGAAAAGTGATCGGAGGCACCTTCATCGATGTATTTGACGAGGAAGCTCATAAGATAAGGGATGTCAAATGGCTCGCCCAGGGAACGATCTATCCCGATGTGATCGAGTCCAAATCGGTCAAAGGCCCTTCGGCCACCATCAAATCGCATCACAACGTCGGCGGTTTGCCCGACTTCATGAAACTGAAGATCGTGGAACCGCTCAACACCCTCTTCAAGGATGAGGTCCGGAAGATCGGGATGACACTCGAGATGGACAGGACCCTGCTCGGCAGGCATCCCTTCCCGGGCCCCGGCCTCGGGATCCGCATCCTGGGCGACATCACCCCTGAGAAAGTGCGCATCCTGCAGGATGCCGACGACATCTATGTCAGGGCACTCAAAAAATGGGGGCTGTACGACAAGGTGTGGCAAGCCGGCGTCATCCTGCTTCCCGTTCAGTCCGTCGGGGTCATGGGGGATGAAAGGACCTACGAAAATGTGGTCGCCCTCCGTGCCGTCGTGTCGACGGACGGAATGACTGCGGACTGGTCGCAGCTGCCCTATGACTTCCTGGCCAAAGTGTCGAACGACATCATCAACAAAGTGAAGGGCGTGAACCGGGTGGTCTATGACATCAGCTCAAAACCGCCTGCCACCATCGAATGGGAATAATAATCGTCCTTTTTTGTAGTTTTATTGATTCAACCGTCAATATGCCGTTCTTCAAAAATATCGCTGCACTCCTCCTCCTCGTCATCATGGGGCAACCCATGACCGCGCAGGTGACGGAAAGGGTCGAAAGGTCCTCCATCATTGAAACGGTCGACGGCAAGGATTACTACATCCATTTTGTCAAGCAGGGCGAAACGCTCTTTTCCATCGCCAGGTCCTATGAGGTCACCGTCAACGACATCTTCAGGACCAATCCCGCTTCCAGGGAGGGCATAAAGGCCGGTGACGTGCTCAAGGTCCCGGTCATGGAGGACAGGTCCGTAACAGAAGGAACCGCCCCCGCCATGGAAACGGGTTATTTTTACCACATCGTCAGGGAAGATGAGACCCTTTTCGGCATTTCCAGGAAATACGGGGTTTCCGTGGAGGCGTTGAAGAAGCTGAACCCCGGCCTGGGCGAGTACCTGCGTGCCGGGCAGACCTTAAAGGTCCCCGTGATCGAACCCGACGACCAGGCCAGGGCAGGCGAATGGGAGGGCGAAAGCATCCGGCACACCGTGGAACAGGGTGAAACGCTCTACGGCATCGCCCGTCAGTATGGTGTGACCATCGGGGAGCTGAAGAACGCCAATCCCGGCCTGAACGAAGACCTCTCCATCGGGACGGTGCTCACCGTGCCCAACCAGGAAGAGCACAAAGAGGCGACCGAGTCGCAGGAGCACGAAAATGGCGGCTTGATCCGCCATGTGGTCGCCCCGGGTGAAACACTTTATGGCATCGCCAGACATTATGGCATCGGGATCGATACCCTGAAGAAATACAACCGGGGGGTCAGCCAGGTGATCGCTCCCGGCCAGGTGGTGCTCATCCCTGACAAGGCCAACGAAAAGGGCTATATCGTCCATCAGCCTGAAGGCAAAGAGTCCCTCGACGGGATCTCCGCAAAATACGATGTGGAACTGGATGAACTCCAGCAAATGAACCCCGACATCGGCCGGAAGGTAAAGAAAGGGCAGCAGGTCCTTATCCCGGTGGAGGCCCGGATGGAACCCACGGAGGAGGAACCGGCCGACACATCCGAAGCGACCGGGGCGGACGACCCTTTCCATTGCTTCAGGGACAGGCTCTACACCGGGGAGACCTTCAACGTCGCCCTGATGCTGCCGCTCTTCCTGGAGGAATTGGACAGTGTCGACTTCAAAACCGAAAAGGATATCACGACGCTCACCGGGTTGCTGTCATTCCGGTTTGCAGGTTTCTACGCGGGCTTCAAAATGGCCGTCGATTCCCTGGTCAACGACGGCATGAAGGTCAACCTGTTCATTTACGACGTCGACAACACGCCTGAGAAAGCGGAAAAGGTCCTGGGCGCCTCCGAACTGAGCAGCATGGACCTCATCGTGGGACCCTTCTACCTCAACAACTTCAACAAAGTGGCAGATTTTGCGCGCACCTACGAGATCCCCATCGTCAACCCGCTCACCCGGAGGGACGAGATCGTGTACAACAATCCCTCCGTATACAAACTCAAACCCTCCGACGCCAGGCAGCTCGACATCCTCATCGACTACATGGACAAACAATACCCCAGGGCAAACATCGTCCTCCTGAGGAACTACAAATACAAATACCAGTCGGAGGTCGCTTATATCCGGAACCAGATCAACACCGGGAGGCCCACGTCCATCAACATTCCCGACAGCAGGATAAGGAAAGTGCTGCAGCAACAGGAAAAGAAAAGCATCCTGACAGAGAATAAAGTGCTGGAAGCATCCATGCTGGGCGATATGCCGGGCGACAGCACCCATTTCAGCAACCTGGTGCGCGAAGTGGTGTATACGGACGACACCATCACCGGACTGAAAATGAACCTGTCGCTGGTGCGTCACAACGTCGTCATCGCCTTCAGTGATGACATCGTATTCACAAAAGAGATGCTGTCGCAGCTCAACAAACTCGCACTCGACCGCGAGATCACCCTGTTCGGGCTCCCCTCATGGAACGACTTCAGCGACATGGAGACCAATCACCTCCTGAACCTTCACCTGCATACTTTCTCGCCCACCGCCGTCAATTTCGACAGCCGTCAGGTCTCCGATTGGATCAGGAAATTCCGGGCACGATACAATGCCGAGCCCACCGTCTCCAATTTCTCCTTCGACGGTTTCGATGCGGGCTGGTATTTCCTCAATGCCCTCCTGCGCTACGGACGTGATTTCGGGGATTGCCTCCAGTATTATCATCCCGGGCTCCTCCAAACGAACTTCGAATTTGAGCATACCGAGGGGAACGGTTACCAGAACATTTACTGGAACCTTGGGAAATACGAGGACTACCAGTACAGGAAGATCCACCTGAAAAGGGATTAATTCGGAAAGTGCAGTTGGCAATTGCGGATTTTTGTGTTTATTTGCGTAAAATTCTTTGACATACATTTATGCTTAGCAGAAGGCATTTGAGAATAAAAGTATTGCAGGCCCTGTATGCGTTCTTCATCTCCACGAACGACAGGATCGATGCCGGCGAGAAAGAACTGTTCAAAAGCATCAACAAGATTTACGAGATCTACATCTACCAGATTTCCCTTCTCATTGAAATAGTGGCCTTCGCCGCACGCAGGATCGAAGAGAACAAAAAGAAATTCTTCCCGACCGAAGATGACCTCAACCCCAACACCCGTTTCATTGAGAATGCCGTGATCAGGCAGCTTGAAGAAAACAGGAGTTTTATCAAATACCGGGATGAGTTCAGGATCAATTGGGCCGACGAAGAAGAAATGATCAGGAAACTCTATGTCGATATCCGCGACGGCAATGATTATAAGGAATACATGTCGAACCCCGACCATGGCTACAACGACGACAGGGAGATCCTCCTCAAGATCCTGAAGAAGCAGATGCTCCGGTCCGAATACCTGCATTATTTCTTCGAGGAGCGCAACATCCACTGGGCCGATGATTTTTTTACGGCGAACATGCTCGTCATGAAAACCATAAAGCATTTCAAGCCCGCTCTCGGTCCTGATTACAAATTGCCGACGCTATACAAGATCAACGAGGTGGATCAATCGGAAGAGGACAGGGACTTTGTCAAAAAGCTTTTCCGCAAGACCATCGTCAAGAGCGATGAATATGACAAGCTGATCGAAGCCAAGGTCAAGAACTGGGAAATGGAGCGGATCGCCATCATGGACATCCTCCTGATCAAAATGGCCCTCGTGGAACTGCTCGAGTTCCCGTCGATCCCCATCAAGGTCTCGCTCAACGAGTACATTGAACTGGCGAAGATGTACAGCACACCGAAAAGCAAGGTTTTTGTCAACGGGATCCTCGACAAATTGATCGCCGACCTGAAGGAACAGGGCGCCGTCAAGAAAACCGGACGCGGCCTGCTGGACAATTAAATAATTTTAACATCACAACCCCGGGAGATTCCCCGGAAATTACGAAATTTGTATCCATAAATTCAAGTCCGGATCATTATGAATATGACGAAATACCTCATCCCCGTCTGGGGCCTGTTCTTTGTGATGACCTTCATCCAGTGCAATAACGAGAAGACGGCCAAAGAGGAGAAAATACAGAGACCCGAGAACGAAACGCCGAAAAAGCCGGTGCGTGAGGAACCCAGGCTTGTCTACGACGACAGGGGGAACATCATCGAGCGGTACAACAACAGCTACCGGAAGTCGGACAACAGCCTGCGGTCCGTGGACAGCTATTTCTACACCTACGACGACAACAACAACGTCATCAAGGAGATCAAGGAATCGAGGGACCCGGACGGGAACTTCAAGTTCAGGAACATCAACTACTACACGTATAACGACAGGAACCTGATGATCGACCTGGTTTTCCATTCCGTGGACGAGGAGGGCGAGATCCTTCGGAAGGCCCATCACTCATACAATTACAACGACAACGGTCACAAGATAGAGGACATCGGGTATGCCGAGGACGGCTCGGTGATCTCCAGGATCATCCTTGACCCGGACGAAGAGGGCGCATTGAGGTCGGAGGAGTACATCTATTACGACGAGAATGGCGGGATCAAGGACCACAAGAAATATTATTACACCAAATACGGACTCGAAAAGACTGTCGACCTCCTGAAAGAGGAATAATCCATGTACCAGCCCCGGTCCCCTTACACACGAATCGCCCTGGAAACAATCAAACACGCGTTGCAGGAAGAGGGACTGTCCGGGGCACAGCCGGACCCGGCCGATGAACTTCTCCTGGCACGCAGGGCCTGCTTTGTGTCACTGCACGGGCCTGACGGCCGTCTGAGGGGCTGCGTGGGGACGCTGCAGCCGCAGGAAAAGAACCTGGCGGACGAAATCCGAAGGAACGCCCTGTCCGCGGCCTTCCATGACAGCCGATTCGCCCCGGTCACCGCCGACGAACTGGATGGAATCCAAATCTCCGTGGATGTGCTCTCCCCTGCCGAAAGGATCTATTCCGCCGACGACCTGGACCCCCGGATTTTCGGGTTGATCATCTCCGATGGCAAATACCGGCGGGGCGTTTTGCTTCCTGCCGTGCCCACCATCGACAGCGTCGAGAAACAGATCGACATCGTAAAACGCAAAGCAGGGCTCACCGGGGCGGATGAACGCGACCTGGAATATTACCGGTTCTCCTCGAACCGATACCACTGACCCGCCTCCCTCTGCTCCTGAGGCCCGGTCAGCCCTGGCCTATCATTTTCAGGAACTCTTCCTCGGTGATCACCGGGACGTTCAGTTCCAAGGCCTTTGAAAGTTTATTGGGCCCGGTGTTTTCACCGGCCAGCAAATAATCGGTTTTCGAAGATACGGAGGACGCTGCTTTGCCGCCGTTACGCCGGATCACATCCACGATCTCCTCCCTCGAGAAATGCTCCAGCTTCCCGCTGGCCACGATGGTAAGTCCTTTCAGGGCCTCCGACACCGGAGCCTGCTGCTCGTCCATTTCGAAGCGGAGGCCCGCTTCACGCAAACGCCTTATTATTTCAAGGTTGCGCGGATCGGAAAAGTATCCGGTAACCGATTCCGCGATCTTCTCCCCCACCTCGTCCACCAGGATCAGCTCCTCGAAGGTCACCTGCCGCAAGCTGTCGATCGTTCCGTAATGCCGTGCGAGTTTGCCGGCGACTGTTTGCCCGACATACCGGATCCCCAGGGCGAACAGCACCCTGTCGAAGGGCCTCTTCCTGGAGGCCTCCAGCCCGCGCAGGATATTCTCCACGGTCTTCTCCTTGAAACTGATCTTCTTTTCTTTCTTTTCAGCCGTGGCACCGATGACCTTCTCCAGCCCAAGGAGCTGGTCATGGGTCAGGTCGTAAAGGTCCGCCACATCCCTGACAAGCCCGTTGTCGATGAGCATTTCAAGTTTCCCTTCGCCCAGGGAGTCGATGTCCATGGCGTTGCGGCTGATGAAGTGCATGATCCGTCCCTTGACCTGCGGTGGGCAGGCGGTGTCGTTGGGACAATAATGGATCGACTCGCCCGCTTTTCGCACCAGCGGGGTGCCGCACTCCGGGCAGGCGTCGATGTAGTCGAAAGGGACCGACCCGGCAGGCCTCATGTCGAGGTTCACCCCGACGATCTTGGGGATGATCTCACCCCCCTTTTCCACGTAGACCATATCGCCTGCCCTCACATCCAGGGCGGCGATGATATCGGCGTTATGGAGCGAGGCGCGCTTCACCGTGGTCCCCGCCAGGAGGACCGGCTCCAGGTTGGCCACCGGCGTGATCGCCCCTGTCCGGCCCACCTGGAAGGCGATGGAATTGAGCCGCGTCATGGCGCGCTCGGCCTGGTACTTATAGGCAATGGCCCAGCGGGGCGACTTGGCCGTGGCGCCCAGCTCTTCCTGGTGGGCATACTTGTTCACCTTGACCACGACACCGTCGATCTCGAAGGGGAGCTGGCCGCGCTGGCCCTCCCATTCATGGATGAACGACAGCACCTCCTCCAGGCTCTTGCACCTGGCTACGTAGGGCGGGATCTTGAAACCCCACTTCTTCGCCTCCATCAGGTTGTCGTAGTGGTTGTCGAAGGGCAGGTCCTCCCCGAGCAGGAAATAGAGGAAACAGTCCAGCGGCCGGCGCGCCACCTCCGAAGAATCCTGCATCTTGATGCTTCCGGCCGTCGAATTGCGGGGATTGGCGAACGGCTCCTCGCCGTTCCGCACACGCTCCGCATTGAAACTGGCGAATTTCTCCTTCTCCATGAAGATCTCCCCCCTGATCTCGAACGAACGCGGGGGATCGCCAGTCAGCCTCAGGGGGATCGACCGGATGGTGCGGATGTTGGTGGTAACATCGTCGCCCTGGGAACCATTGCCCCGGGTCACCGCCCGGTCGAGCAAACCGTCCTGGTAGCTCAAACTGATGGATACGCCGTCGTACTTGAGCTCGCACACATACTGGAAATCATCCCCCAGCACCTTCCTCACCCGGGTGTCGAACTCGCGGAGCTCCTGTTCCGAATAGGTATTCGAGAGCGAGAGCATGGGGTATTTGTGGTTCACCTGCTCAAACTCCCTGGTCACGGCACCCCCGACACGCACGCTGGGAGAGTCGGGCAGCACCAGGTCGGGAAATGCAGCTTCGAGTTCCTCCAACTCTTTCAGCTTCATGTCGAACTCATAATCGGAGATCACCGGCCTGGCCAGGACATAGTACCGGTAATTGTGGTCGTTGAGCTCCCTGGTCAGCAAACCAATCCTTTCTTTTGCCTGTGTACGGTCCATGCAGATGTTGTTTCCCCACAAATTTAATTCGAATATGCAGAGAAATCGGGATTTATTGATAATTTTATGTTCCATTGCGGTGGGGGACCCCCGTCCCGGCGACAGTATGGGAGCCGGTCCCTTTCGCGACATTTAACAGGTGTTTGGACATGCTTGAGGTATTCGCCGTACATACGATGCCGGAACAGGAATTTGACTCCCTGGCTGGTAAATTCATGGAGCTGCTGCCCCCTGAAAGTGCCGCCGGGGTGTTGAGGTTCAGGAGGGCGGCAGACCGGCAGCGCTCACTGCTGGGCGAGGCCCTGGCTCGCATCAGGCTGGCGATCCTCACCGGAAGAAACCCTGCGGACCTGGTCATGCGACGGCTGGAAAAGGGAAAGCCCATCCTGGAGAATTGTCCCGGATACCATTTCAATGTTTCCCATTCCGGCACCTGGGTGGTGGCCGCCATCTCCGACCGCGAGGTGGGCATCGACGTCGAACGGGTCCGGGACCCGCAATACCGCATCGCAGAACGGTTCTTCTCAGCGGAAGAACTGGAAATGCTCGACAGGCTCGAGGGTGAGGAAAAGCAACACCTCTTCTTCGACTTCTGGACCCTCAAGGAAAGCTACCTGAAGCTCCTGGGCAAAGGGCTCACCCAATCGCTCGGTTCCTTTACCCTGGGAAGATCCGAAGGAACTTACAGGCTCGTCCTCAACGGGACACCCGACACGTCCATTCAATTCAGGCAATTCCCCCTTGACCCGGCATACAGGCTTTCAGTTTGCTGCCGCGCATCCGGGATGGAGGCGCATTTCGAGCGGCTCACGGTCCCCGAACTGCTAACACATTCCAAATGGTGAACAACAACAGGCCGGTCGCCCTCGTCCTGTCAGGCGGAGGGGCCCGCGGACTGGCACACATCGGTGTCATCGAGCGCCTGACCGAAAAAGGCTTCACCATCAGCTCGGTGGCGGGCACCTCCATCGGAAGTGTCGTGGGCGCGGTCTATGTGTCGGGAAACCTCGAGCCCTTCAAGGAATGGGTCATGGAACAGGGCAAGCTGGACATCCTCCGGCTCATGGACTTTGCCATTAGCAAGAGCGGGTTCATCAAGGGTGAGAAAGTCTTCCGGAGGATAAAGAAATTTGTGCGGGACGTCGACATCGAATCCCTCGACACCCCGTTTGCCGCCGTGGCCGTCGACATCAAAAGCCACCAGGAGGTGGTGTTCCGGCAAGGCAGCCTGATCAAGGCCATCCGGGCATCTGTATCCATCCCCACCGTGTTGCGGCCGGTGGAGCAGGATGGCATCGAGCTTGTCGACGGCGGCGTGCTCAACCCCTTGCCCCTGGATGTGGTGTACCGGCGCCCGGGCGACATCCTCGTGGCGGTCGACCTCAATGCTGACACGGAATATCTGCCGCCCCCGGGCTTCGAGCCCGCGCCCAACCACAATTCCGCCTATGACAAGACACTGGAATTCATCAACGAGAAATGGTCCGCCTTCTTCAAGAACGGAAAGCACAAGCGGACCGGTTTCTTCGACCTGGTGACCAATTCCATCTATGCCATGCAGATGAAGCTCACCCAGATAGCCATCACCCGCCATGAGCCCGACCTGGTCGTCGGCATCTCCAGGAAAGCCTGCGAGATCTTCGAATTCCACCGTGCGGCGGAAATGATCGAATACGGAAAACTCCAACTTGACAGGGCCTTGGAGAGACAGGACATCAATCCCTGAGGACGGCATCCCGGTCGTGCCTCACCACCCCTTTGGTCTTCCAGTTGCCCTTGAGGTAATAGATGAAGGACAGCACCATCCCCAGGAACCATCCAATTGGAATGGCCCACCAGATGCCGGTCTCGCCGATCTCCTTCGACAGGAAGTAGGATATGGGAATGCGGACGAACCAGAGGGCGATGAGCGTGATGAACATGGGGATGAGGGTATCGCCGGCCCCGCGCATCACCCCGTTGAGGACGAACATGGTGGAGAAGATGATATAAAAGGAACTCACAATGACCAGGTACCGTGCCCCGATGGCGATGACCTGCCGGTCGGTGGTGAACACCCCCATCATCTCATGTGAGAACAGCAGGGCCAGCGCGGTGATGGCCAGGGATACCAGGGAAGTCATCCAGAAGGTGGCCACAAGCCCTGAGCGCACCCTTTCGGGCTTGTTGGCCCCGAGGTTCTGACCCACGAAGGTGGAGAGGGCCGCCGCGAAATTCATGGCGGCCATCGACGCCAGCGAGTCGATCCGCATGGCGATGGAAAAGGCAGCGATCACGTCGGTGCCGAAAAGGTTGACGATCCAGATGATGGCGATCAGGCCGAGCGAAACGAAGGTCTGCTGGAACCCGGAGGGCAGCCCGATGCGTAAACTCTGCCGGAAGATCTCCCGGTCGAACTTCAGTTTGAGCACCGAGAGCTTGACCACCTCATGGGTGCGGTTCAGATAGAAAATGGCCGTCAGGAATGCCCCGCCCTGCGAGATGATCGTGGCGATGGCAACCCCGGCGATCCCCCACTTGAACACAATGACGAACAGCAGGTCGAAGATCACATTGGTGATGGTCGATATGACCAGAAAATAAAGCGGCGTACGTGAATCGCCAAGCCCGCGGAGGATGGCGGCCGTACCGTTGAACCCGAAAAAGAAGATCATCCCGGAGATGTAGATGCGCATGTAGAGTGTGGCCTCCGGCATCACCTCCTCGGGCAGCTGGATGAGGCGGAAAATGTCATCGCTGAAAAGGATGCCCAGGACGCTGATCAGCAGGGAGGCACTGAACAGGACGATGTAAAGGGTGTCGATGGTGCGCCTGACCTGTTCCAGCTTGCGGGCCCCGAAATACTGTGCGATGATGATGGTTGAACCGGTGGCAAATCCGATCACCATGGAGATCAGTGCGAAAATGATGGGAAAGGATGCCCCCACGGCCGCCAGGGCTTCCTTGCCGATGAAATTGCCGATGATGATGCTGTCGACAATGTTGTACATCTGCTGGAACACATTTCCCAGCAGCATGGGTGCAGCAAACTGGAAGATCAGCCTGCTTTCCTTGCCAGTTGTCAGATCCTTCATCGTTCGAATGAGTTACCAGCCCCGATGGGGCTCTCCTGCGGGGCTCTTGCGTTGCCGCGGCCGTCGAAACCGACCGGCCACCTCCCGGCTCGGGCAATAATACCACATTATTCCCAAACGGTCAGCAAAAGTTAATAACCGAATCTAAGGGGCATCTGTGGAAAACATTTGGATTTAAACTTTGTTTATCTGACACTAATTAGTCTTAATTTTATACTTTTGCTTGTCACAAATACAATCCCATGATGAATTTGAAACGAATTAGCCCCCGCATGGCCTTCATTGGCGGACTGATCCTTTTCGGCGCCCTGCTCCGCCTGATGCCGCACTGGCCGAATTTCACCCCCATCGCGGCCATCGCCCTGTTCGGAGGGGCCTACATAAGGAAAAAGCACCTGGCATTCCTTGTGCCGTTTGCAGCACTGCTCATCAGTGACCTTTTCCTTGGCTTTCACAAATGGATGATCGCTGTGTACATAAGTTTCGCCCTGGTGGTCGGCATCGGGATGCTTCTGAGGAACAGGGTCCGGACCGGCTCGGTGTTGCTGGCCTCGGTCAGCGCCTCCATCCTTTTCTTCCTCATTACCAATTTTGCCGTATGGATCGGAAGCCCTTTCTATCCTCAAAACTTCGCCGGCCTGCTCGAAAGCTACACCCTGGCCATTCCGTTCCTGAACAACGGGGTCCTGGGCGACCTCTTCTTTTCCACCGTCTTTTTCGGCGGATTCTACCTGCTGCAGCAACGGTACCCGGCGCTAAAAGAAGCCTGATCGGAAGCTCAACGACATTGAACCCGCTGTCCCAATCCGGCAGCGGGTTTTTTTATTCAAATATGCAAAGGCCCATCAACAGATGCTAACAATCAAAAACATCATTCCGGGCCGCATATGTTAAATCCCCCCTTTTCCATCCGAAAAACTTGACAATTATCATATATTTTCGTATTTTTACTAACTACGATTCGTATTTTACAGAAATACGAATATTATTAACCGAGAATACCCACATGCCTATCATGGAAAAAACCAGTTTCAACAGAACGGACGACATTCCGTTCTTTCCAACCAAAACTATTCATTCACCTAAAAAAAGGAGGTTATTATGTTTAAAAAGATCTTGATGCCCATTGCGATTCTGGGCATGTTGTTCTTCGTACAGTGCACGGACGATCCCATCCATCCGGACACATATAATGCAGGGAAAGGGAACGGTTATGGCGGGGGTGGCAGCGGTGGCGGAGGCGGAAACGGAAACGGAAACGGGGGCGGAAACGGTGGCAACGGGGGCGCTGGAGGGCTCTACGGCGACCTGGTGATCTGCCTGCGAACACCAGACGGGATGCCCGTATACACCTGGGTCATGGGTGAGCAGGATGAACTCCAACCCGCTCCCCAGCCGATAAAAATTGACGAGACCACGCTGGAACCCGTGAAGGACCTTGATGGAAATTATGAAGTGTTCAGTTATGATCAAACCACCGGCGAGCTGATCCCGGAAGAGGGCTACCTGGTCGAAGAGGTGGAATTCGGACGGCTCAATCTCGTCAGGGCACCCCAGGCAGTGCTGGACCAGGCACTGCAGGAAGCCAAGAACGCATTGCTCCAGGGTGGGGTCAGCTTCATTACCACCGATGCCTCCGGTCGATTGGTCGCCATCATCGGGGAAGAGGATTGGCTGGTCAATTATGACGACGACCCCCTGAACGATGAGTTCGACGACAAGACCATCGATTCACCCCGCGAGAACGTGGCCATCTACCAGGAACTGATGAGCAGGGGATTCAACGGCGAACTTGGATTCCTGAATGCACATTTCGATGAAGAGGACATCCTGATGCTGGCTGCCGGAGCCATCTCCGCAGGGGCCGACAAGACCGGGACCATGAATGTGGATGAGTTCGGCTATATGAACAATTGGCTGCTTCACTGGGACCAGATCCCGGATGATCTGAAAATGGGTCCGGATGACAAGGACAGGATGTATTTCAACTACGACGGCTTCGAATACGACAGGAACCTGGTGTATGCCGGTAAATATGTCAGGGTCCAGGAATTCTATCCTAACGGCACCTGGGAATACAATTACGTGAGCCTCTACGACGTGGTCAATTTCACCGACCCGAACCTGCTCATCGACTACGCGGGTGGGAACAACACCGGCATAACCGGCTTCTCCAACGCCGCGGATGACGCCATACAGGTGCTGGAATTCATCCATGAAAGCACACTTGTGGAGTACAGCCCATATTTCGATGACACGTGGAATAACGATTGACCCCCCCCTGCCCTATATACTTATTTTCATCACCTGAATCCCCATATCCCGGGGATTCTTTTTTTACCTGATTTGCATGCAATTAATTATGGCAATATGGTTGACATTCTAAGTTTTTTTTCGTACATTTACGAACATTCGTATATTTACGATCATTAACCAGGATAACGCTAAAAATTAATAAAAGAAAGTTGCCAGCCTGAACTGCGGCGATCGAATGCACAGGCAGCACCTAGCCGCATGCGGAAGGGTGGCATGCAAGGCCGACGAAACCGACATCATCATGCGCCAACTATGAACTGACAACTAATTGACCCCCGGGTCATAACAACAAATAACTCAATCATCACTTCACTTCAAAAAAAGGAGGTTACCATGATCAAAAAAATCCTTTCCATGCTGGTCATTGCTGGCATGGTGTTCTTTGTCCAGTGCGCGGACGACCCCATTGATCCCGTACAGAGCACTCTGAAGGCGGGTGGAAACGGCGGTGGCGGTGGCGGCGGCCACACAGAGACCGCTGGAAACAACCTGTCATTCCCTGCCTTCCTTTTGGATGGCTATTCGGTGACCGAGGTCCTGACGGACCAGTTCACTGTTGTATACAGCGGCGATTATGAAGGGCTGACGGACGAGCAGATCGCCTATTGCCTGGCCAACGGTCCCTGGTACCCGCAAAAGACCGAGGGCAACGTATGGCAGGCCGACTATGTTTATGCTGACAATATCAGCGTCAACTGGATCGACTGGGGCGATGCCATCGAGGCCGTCGATCCGAAGATCCGCAGGCCTTACCGGTTGGAGCTTGTCCTGTTCGTCTCGGACCTTGCAGCACCCATGGAAGCCTTTACCATGGCCGAGTTGGAATATCCTAGCAGCAAGAATGAACTGCAGGGCACCAATATGAACACTTATGACTGCTACGTGGCCAGCGTAGCCTCGCCATATGGCAAGATCGTGGTCCAGGAGATCACTGGTGCCGATCCGACGACACTCGTATGGAACGGTACCTCCTGGACCGGGGGCGGGGCCATCACGCCGGTAAGTTTTGCCGTGGAGAACAACGTGGGTGGTAAGCTGATCTTCGGGGCCTCCACGGGCGGATGGAAACCCACCGCGCTCGGGGACTACCGGATCACCTTCTACGTTGAAGGCGGCAATGTGGACCTCAGCGGGGCACTCATCGGCAACTACAATGGCGATGGGGCCACCTTTACGCAGGTCGTACAGGCAGAGAACAACACACCGGTTGTCGATCCTGCCAACAACCTCACTTACGTCGATGTTCAGGTCACCACCGGCGGCGGTGGTGGCGGAGGCGGGAACTAAGCCGCTTGACCATGAAAACAAGAGTCCCGAGCAATACTCGGGACTCTTTTAATTTTAAAGGGTCGATCCCGTCAATCGAAGAGCGCGTCATCCCGCTCCAGCAGAAGGATGGAATGTTGGGGCACGATGAAATACTTCTCTCCCTCGAAGATCACCTCCACGGCCCCTTTCTGCATGAAGATCGCCTTGTCGCCTTCCTTGGCCTGGAGGGGGATGTATTTGATCTGGTCCTCCTGCCCCTTCCAGCTCTCGGCCTCCTCGGCGGGCATGGGGATGGGATAGCCGGGGCCCACCTTGATCACGTAGCCCGATTGCACGTCCTCTTTTTCCTTGTAGCCCGGGGGCAGCAGCAATCCACCCTTGGTCTTGCTGTCCTCCTTCACCGGCTTGATCAGCAGGCGGTCGCCCACCACGATGAGGTTCCTGAGCTTATTACCGGGGTTGGGGTCCATTGCACTGATATTAAGAGCCCAGGGTGGCTACCAGCACAGCCTTGATGGTATGCAGCCGGTTCTCGGCTTCGTCGAACACGATGGAAGCCTCCGACTCGAAGACCTCTTCGGTCACCTCCATCGACTCGATCCCGTATTTCTGGAAGATCTCCTCTCCGACCTTGGTATCCCGGTTATGGAATGCGGGCAGGCAGTGGAGGAATTTCACCTTGGGGTTGCCGGTCTTCTCGAGCATCGCCCTGTTCACCTGGTATGGAAGCATCTCCTTGATCCGCTTTTCCCACAGCGAGGGATCCTCTCCCATGGAGAGCCAGACATCGGTATACAGGAAATCGACACCCTTCACCCCTTTGTCCACATCGTCGGTGATGGTGATCCTGGCGCCTGTTTCCTTCGCAATGGCAAGGCACTGATCGACCAGTGCCTTTTCGGGCTGTCCGCCCCGGGGCGCCACGGCCCTGAAGTCCATGCCCATTTTGGCCGCCCCCACCATCAGGGAGTTGCCCATGTTGTTGCGGGCGTCGCCCAGGTAAGCAAACGAGATCTGGTGCAGGGGCTTGTCAGAATGCTCCATCATGGTGAGGAAATCGGCCAGGATCTGGGTGGGATGGAACTCGTTGGTAAGGCCATTCCATACGGGCACACCGGCATATTTCGCCAGTTCTTCGACCACCTCCTGCCCGAAACCGCGGTATTCTATGCCGTCATACATCCTTCCGAGCACCCTGGCGGTATCTTTCATGGTCTCCTTATTGCCGATCTGTGTTCCGGAGGGCCCCAGGTACGACACCTGCGCCCCCTGGTCGAAGGCAGCCACCTCGAAAGCGCATCGCGTGCGCGTGGAGGCTTTCTCAAAGATCAGGGCGATGTTCTTTCCTTTCAGCCTTGGCTGCTCGGTACCGGCGTATTT
>CAYLTG010000035.1:0-2129 GCA_964386225.1 uncultured Bacteroidales bacterium | reverse complement strand
ACGCAGATATCAAGGGGCATGAGGGGCAGTCCGTGCAACTGGTTCCCCGCCTGGTCCGAGAGCAGAATATTCCCTACCTGTGGCCCGTTGCCGTGGGTGATCACGACGTTGTAATTGATTTTCAACAGGTTCAGCAGGTTCTTGCTCGCTTCATAGGCATTCTGCTCCTGCTCATCGATAGTCCCCTTCTGGCCAGCCTGCAACAGGGCATTACCACCAAACGCTACAACGGCAAGCTTTTTCATGATACAATTGAGATTATTTCGGACAAAATTAGAAATTTTATTAACTTCGATATTTCATAGCATTAAATTTTTAACCGGCCGGATGGGAACAAAAATCATGAACTTACGCCAGTTGATGGGCCTGTCCGGCGGGTTGGTCATATTTATCTTCATAGCTTTCTTCCTCGACCTCGAACCGGGCCAGCCACAGGTGACCTTCACCCTGGCCACTGCCGCCCTAATGGCGGTATGGTGGATCACCGAGGTGGTGCCGCTGGCCGTCACCTCCCTCCTGCCGGTCGTCCTTTTTCCCCTGCTGGGCATCATGAACGGCACTGATGTATCGGCCACCTATTTCAACCATGTCATCTTTCTTTTCATCGGCGGGTTCATCATGGCGCTGGCCATGCAGAAGTGGGACCTCCACCGCCGCATCGCCCTGAAGATCCTGATGTTCACCGGGATCAGCCCCGGCCGCATCCTGCTGGGGTTCATGCTCTCGACCGCCTTCCTCTCCATGTGGATCTCCAACACCGCCACCAGCATGATGATGGTGCCCATCCTCATCTCCATCATCCACAAGTTGGAGGAGATATCAGGCAAAAAGGAGCTCAAGCGGTACAGCATCGGCCTGCTCCTGGGTGTGGCCTACAGCGCCTCCATCGGGGGCATTGCCACGCTGGTGGGGACCCCTCCCAACCTCAGTTTCGCCAGGATCTTCCAGATCATGTTCCCGGAGGCTCCGGAGATCTCCTTCTCAGGCTGGTTCCTCTTCGCCTTTCCCGTGAGCATGGTCTTTTTCACATTCATCTGGACCTACCTTTACCTGATCTTCAGGCCCGGAAGGGGGAAATGGCCCCGCGTGCCGCTCGGCGATTTCAGGGAGCAATACAAACAGCTCGGCGCCGCCAGCCGCGAAGAAAAAACAGTCTTCATCCTGTTCTGCACGCTCGCATTCCTCTGGCTTTCCAGGTCGGACATCGTGCTCGGGTCTGCGGTGATCCCCGGCTGGTCCTCTTTTTTCCCTTACCCGGATTATTTCAACGACGGGACGGTGGCCATCCTCATCTCCCTGCTCCTGTTCATCATTCCCGGCGGTGAAGGCGGAAAGGAAAGGCTCATGGACTGGCGGTCGGCCAGGGGGATCCCCTGGAACATCGTCCTTCTTTTCGGGGGAGGGTTCGCGTTGGCCAGCGGTTTCAAGGAGTCCGGCCTCTCGGTATGGTTCGGCCACCAGCTGAGTTTCGCCGGGGACTTCCATCCTTTCCTGGTCATCCTGGTCATCTGCTTCATGATGACCTTTCTCACCGAACTGACCTCCAACACCGCCACCACCGAGATGCTGCTGCCCATCCTGGCAGGACTCTCCGTTTCCGTGGGCACGAACCCCCTCCTGTTCATGCTGCCCGCTACGCTCTCCGGATCCATGGCCTTCATGCTCCCGGTGGCCACCCCACCCAACGCCATCGTATTTGGCACAGGCAGGCTGCAGGTCATGGATATGGCCCGCAACGGGCTTATACTCAACCTGGCAGGGGTCATCCTCATCACCACGGCCACCTGGTTCCTGGCCTCTTGGATATTCGGGATCGACCCGGCCATCATGCCGCCATGGGCTGTTCACAACCACTAATCCCAAAAAAGACATGAAACTCTCCACCTTTGACCTCCTGCTGCTTATTCTCTATGCCCTGGTGTGCATCGGCATCGGCTTCTGGAGCTCTCGCAGCAAAAAGGAGGAGGATTACCTCATCGCAGGCCGGCGGATGTCATACATAGGGTTCGTCTCGTCCGTCGTGGCAAGCTACATTGGCGGGGCGGCGGTCGTGGCCTATTCCGCCTATGTGTATGAGTTCGGCATCTCGGCCATCGCGGTGTTCCTCGGCACGGCGGCGGGCTTCCTCG
>CAYLTG010000034.1:0-27004 GCA_964386225.1 uncultured Bacteroidales bacterium | reverse complement strand
GTGGATGAAACTGTCGATGGTGCTGACGGCAAAATCCGAATAATTGTGAAGAATATTTTTCAACACCTGTCCTGCGGAATTGACGATTTCCTCTTCGGTAAGTCCAGTGTCCGCTGCCAGCCCCCGGATGTAGCCCCCATCTGCATTGCCCCCGGGCTGGCCCGGATCATGCTCCGCCATCGACATCAGGACGCGCACGATCCTGTCCTTCATCTCGTTGGCTGCCTTGTTGGTAAAAGTGATCGCCAGCACATGACGGAAACTGTCAGGCTGCTTCAGCACCAGTTTCAGGTATTCCCTCACGAGGGTGTAGGTCTTCCCCGATCCGGCGGAGGATTTGAAAACGGTGAAGCTCATGATTCTTTCGAACGAAAATACAAAAAAGAAAAACCCCCGATCGCTCGGGGGCAAAAATGATCATGAAGAGGTATTTTTAAGGCAGATTAATTAGAAGAGCCTGAACATAAATCGCATGTAGTAATCCTTATTGACATCCACCACACAATTCTTAAGCTGCAGCTGCGACATTTTCTGAACCACGTATTGCTCGAGCTCGGGTGAGTTGGAGCAGGACTCCAGCACTTCCACGTTGCCGGATTCATCAAACAGGAACCGGACCGCCACACCGCCTTCCAGCTGCCGTTGCTTTGCAAACTCGGGGTAGGGAACCTGGCTCAGGATGCAATCCTTGGATGCGCTCGGGAAAGGACCTGATCTGTTGATGCTTTCGGCATCGATCAGGACGGTGTCACGGATCAGGTCAGGTTTCAGGTTCGTATTGTCGGGGACGATCACCTCCATGGCCTGTATGGCGTTCATGAAGGGTAGCGGACTCTCGAGTTCATCAACCTCCAGCACATCAACCGGCAGGTTGATGGCAGTGAACGGAAAGGCAGCATTGATGCAGAGAAATCCAAGGGCGATGAGCATTATTCGTAGCGTTTTCATGGTTTAAATAGTTTTTCGTTTGCATGTTTAAATTGGTTACAAATAAGGATTCCAGTATTGTGCCAAAGTTCATATCAATCTGTAATACAATATCTTAAATAAATGCAAGGGGATAATATAAAAGCTGCCACTGTTCAGGAAAACACCAATTCTGTCCACCTCCGCACAACCGGACAAGGAACATTATTATTTATTTTTACCTGAAAAAGAGCATATGAGATCATCGATCATGGCAATGCTATGCATTGCCACCGGCATCACCGCCGTTTCACAGGACAAAGTCCTTTACATGGAACAACGCGGCGGATATTACCAGGATTCCATCCTCCCGGCCATCCGCTCCTGGGATCCGACGAAGGACAAAAATGACCGGGTATACCTCACCATGGACCTCACCGGGCTCAGCTTCCCCGGCTCCCTTGATGATTACCGGTCATCCTGGCACAACCCGCCCCTTTCACAGGGTGCCACGGGCACCTGCTGGTGCTTCTCCACGATCTCCTTCCTCGAATCCGAAGCCTACCGGATCACTGGGAAGCAATTCAAGTTCTCCGAGATGTACGTGGTGTACTGGGAGTATGTGGCCCGGGCTGAATATTTTGTGGAGCACAGGGGCGACATGTATTTCGGGCAGGGGTCGGAGGCCAATGCGGTGACGCGGAGCATGAAATTGCACGGACTCGTACCGGCCGGACAGTATCGCGGGATGATGGACGGACAGAAGTTCCATGATCATGGCCCGCTGGCCCGTGAAGTGGGTTCATACCTCGATTTCGTGAAGGCGAACAACCTCTGGGACAGATCGGTCGTGGTGGCCAATGTCCGTGCCATCCTCGATCATTACCTGGGCATCCCCCCCAAAGAGGTGGCCTGGGAGGGCCGGACCATTTCTCCCCTCAAATTCATGCAGGAGGAGGCCGGCCTGAACCCCGACGATTACTACTGTTTCATGTCCACCAAATCGGTGGCCTACAACCAGAAGGGGGAACTCCGGGAGCCCGACAACTGGTGGCACAACGACGATTACTACAACATCCCCCTCGACGACTTCAACAGCCTGCTGCAGGAGGCACTGGAACAGGGACATACCGTAGCCTTTTGCGGCGACAACAGCGAACCCGGCTACGACCGATGGACCGAAGTGGGGATCATACCCTCCTTCGACATCCCCGGTCCATATATCAATGAGGATTCAAGGGAATTCAGGATGTACAACGGATCGACCACAGACGACCATTGCATGCACATGGTGGGCTTTACGCGGCATGACGGGCACTTCTGGTACCTCATCAAGGATTCGGCGTCGAGCGGTTTCGACGGTCCGAACCGGGGCTACCGGTTCCTCCGGGACGATTACGTTAAACTGAAAGTGATGGCCTTCATGGCACACAAGGACGCGGCCCGGAAGGTGCTGGACAGGATCATCAAGTAAAGGGTGCCCCGTGGCACGGGTCTTCAGGCCCCCAGCATCCCGGCCAGTTTGGCGAATGCTTTTTCGATGCCGGCGGCATTTTTCCCGCCTGCCGTGGCAAAATGAGGCTGTCCGCCGCCGCCGCCGTTTATCTCGCGGGCGATCTCACGGATCATGGTGCCGGCATTCAGGTTCCGGTCCTTCACAAGCTGGTCGGATATCATCAGGCTGAGGTTGACCTTTCCCTCCGCCTCGGTAGCCAGCAGCAGCACAAGGTGATCCACCTCCTGGTTCATTTTGAAAGCCAGGTCACGGGCCGTTGCCATGTCCAGGTCCACCTTTGCCGCAATGAGGTTCACATCGCCCGCTTTCCGGACATGCTTCAGGAGCTCACCACTAAGGCCCCGGGCCTTTTCCGCCTTCATCACCTCCAGCTGCTTCCGGAGCTCGGCATTCTCTTCCATGAGCTGTTCCACCCCTTTGACCAGGTCCTTCTGGCTTTTGAATATCTGCCTCAAGTCACGGATCGTTCCGTCCTGCTCATGCACATATTCGTCGGCACGGTCGGCGGTGATGGCTTCCACGCGGCGAATGCCTGCTGCGATGGCCCCTTCGGACACGATCTTGAAAAAGCCGATCTGTCCCGTGGCCGGCACGTGGGTACCACCGCACAGTTCCACCGAATACTCACGGTCGAAGGCGATAACCCGCACCTGCTCGCCGTATTTCTCCCCGAACAGGGCCACAGCGCCCATCTCCAGGGCCTCCTCAAGGGGCACGTCCCGCATTTCATGGATGGGGATGTTCTCCCGTATCTTGCGATTCACCATGTCCTCGATGGTACGGATCTCCTCCTCGGCAAGCCTCGAGAAATGGCTGAAGTCGAACCTGAGCCGGTTCTCATCCACCAGCGATCCCTTTTGTTCCACGTGATCCCCCAGCACCTTCCTCAGGGCAGCGTGCATGAGGTGGGTGGCGCTGTGGTTGTTCATGGTGAGGATACGTTTCTTTTTGTCCACAACCGCGTCAAACTCACCGTTGGGGTCCTCGGGCAATGTCTCCAGCAGGTGTACGATCTGCTCATGCTCTTTGCGGGTATCGATGACGTTGACCCGCTTTCCATCCCTTTCCAGGTAGCCCCGGTCGCCCACCTGGCCCCCGGATTCGGCATAGAACGGGGTCCTGTCGAGGACAACCTGGTAATATTGTTTTTTCTTTTCGCTGATCCTGCGGTATTTCATGATCCGGACCGGGCATTCCAGCACTTCGTAACCCACGAATTCGGTCTTCGCGCCATCCTGCTTCAGGACGTGCCAGTCCCCCTCATCCTTGGCCGCCGCTTCCCGCGACCGGTTCTTCTGGGCTTCCAATCCGCGGCTGAACCCTTCCATGTCGACATCCCATCCCTTCTCGGAGGCCATTACCTGCGTAAGATCGATGGGGAACCCGTAGGTGTCAAAGAGCTCAAAAGCAAACGCTCCGTCCATCACCTTGTCCTCCGGATGCTCTTCCAGGTATTGCTCGAATTTCCGGATCCCCAGCTCCAGGGTGCGCAGAAAAGCAGCCTCTTCTTCGCGGATCACTTTCTGGACCAGGTCCTGCTGTTTCGATATTTCCGGGAACTCCTCCCCCAGTTTCATGACGAGGGCGGGCACCAGGAGGTGAATGAACGGCTCCTTCATCTCCATGAAGGTATATCCATAGCGCACCGCACGCCGGAGGATCCTGCGGATCACATAGCCTGCCTTGATATTCGATGGCAGTTGCCCGTCGGCGATGGAAAAGGCCACGGCCCTGAGGTGGTCCGAAATCACGCGCATGGCCACGTCCACCCGGGGATCCTTGCCGTAGGCATGCCCAGTGATGCGTTCCTGCTCGCGGATGATATCCTGGAACACGTCAGTGTCGTAATTGGATTTCTTGCCCTGCAACACCATGCACAGGCGCTCGAAGCCCATGCCCGTGTCCACATGGCGTGCCGGAAGGGGTACGAGCTTGCGGTCGGATTTCCGGTTGAATTCGATGAAGACGAGGTTCCAGATCTCGATCACTTCGGGATGGTCGCTGTTCACCAGGTGCCTTCCCGGGGCCTGCTGACGGACGTCATCATCCCTCAGGTCGATGTGTATCTCGGAACAGGGGCCGCAGGGACCGGTATCGCCCATTTCCCAGAAGTTATCTTTTTTTATCCCATAGATGATCCTGTCCTCCGGCACGATCCCCTTCCAGAGCGCATAGGACTCACTGTCCTCTTTCAGGCCATCTTCCTCGTCGCCGCCGAAGACCGTCACATAAAGCCTTTCGCGGTCAATGCCATATACACCGGTCAGCAGTTCCCATGCCCATTCGATGGCCTCCTTCTTGAAATAGTCGCCGAAGGACCAGTTCCCCAGCATCTCGAACATGGTATGATGATAGGTATCGTGGCCCACCTCATCCAGGTCGTTGTGCTTGCCGGAAACACGGAGGCATTTCTGGGTGTTGGCCACCCGCGGGGCCACCGCCTGGGAATGGCCGAGGAATATGTCCTTGAACTGGTTCATGCCGGCATTGGTGAACATCAGTGTCGGATCGTCCTTGATGACCATCGGGGCCGAAGGGACGATCTTATGGTGTTTGGATTCAAAGAACTCGAAGAATGTTTTCCGGATCTGATTTGATGTCATGGATACACTAATATTAACAAGTATGCGTTAATTTCTACCGCTCAGCGAAATTGCAAAATTAATCTATATTGCGTAACTTTGCAGCCGATCAGAGGATATAAGTTATTTTACCGGAAGAAGGGAATTGTTACCATACTCATTGCATGCCGAAGAAGAACTACAAATTCAATAAGAAATCCCTCCAGTTCGAAGAGGTCAGGATCACCCTCAAGGCCCGCGCCCTGAAGGTGCTCTCCGTCATCGCCACTGGCAGCGTTTTCGCCTCCGTCGTCATTTTCCTGGCCTACACCTTTCTGGACAGCCCCAAGGAGAAGATGCTGAAACGGGAGAACGCCTACCTCCTGGAGCAGATCAAATCCTTCGAGGACAAGCTCGACAAAGTGGATGCGGTGCTGGCTGATTTCGCCGACCGCGACGACAACATCTACCGGGTGATCCTGGAAGCCGAGCCCATGCCCTCCGCCATGCGGAAGGCCGGAATCGGTGGCGCCGACCGGTATTCCAAGCTGGAAGGCTACAAGAGCTCCGATGTGGTGATCACTACCGCCCAACGGCTCGACATAATCCACAGCCAGCTGGTCGTTCAGTCCCAGTCGTTCGACGAACTGTTCGAAATGGCCAAGAACAAGGAAGAACTGCTTGCCTGCATACCCGCCATCCAGCCTGTTAACAACAAGGACCTCAAACGGTTGTCGTCCTATTACGGCTACAGGACCGATCCCATCTACAAGGTGAAGAAATTCCACCCGGGGATCGATTTTTCGGCCCCCGTGGGTACCGAGATCTATGCCACGGGCGACGGAGTCGTTACGGACATCATCAATTCCCGCAGGGGGTACGGCAACCGGCTGATCATCGACCACGGCTACGGGTATGAGACCATGTACGCCCACGTGCATGAGTTCAAGGTACGGAAAGGTCAGAAGGTAAAACGGGGACAGCTCATCGCCACGGTCGGGAATACCGGAAAATCCACTGCGCCGCACCTGCATTACGAGATCAGGAAGGACAACAAAAGGGTGAATCCCATTTATTATTTCTTCAACGACCTGTCGCCGGATGAATACGACAAGGTGCTGGAGCTCTCCACGCTGCCAACGCAATCCCTCGACTAAGATGTCCAGTGACACCCGGAAACCTGAAAAGCTGTTTTATTCCATCGGGGAGGTCGCCCGGATGTTTGATGTGAACACCTCCCTGATCCGATTCTGGGAGAAGGAGTTTGACATCATCAAGCCCAAGAAGAACAAGAAAGGCAACCGGCTTTTCACACAGGCCGATGTAGACAATTTCCATGTGATCTACAACCTGGCCAAGGAGCGGGGCTATACCCTCGACGGCATCAAAAGGAAACTGAAAAAGAACAGGGAGGAGACGCTGGCCAATGCCGAAGTGATCAAGTCACTGAAAGACCTCAAGCGCTTCCTGCTGGATATCCGGAGCAACCTTTGATCAAAAGCACCTTCCCGGGATAAGAAACTCCTGGACATACTCTTCGATCCCCTCTTCCAGCGAATAGAAACGGCTTTCATACCCGGCACTGCGCAGCTTGTCCATTTTCGCCTCCGTAAAGTACTGGTATTTATCCCTGATGTCCGCAGGGGTGTCGATAAACTCGATCACCGGATCGAGGTCCATGGCGTTAAAAGTGGCCGTGGCAAGGTCGAGGAAAGTACGGGCCTGGCCGGTCCCCAGGTTGTAGATGGCTGACGGGATGCGCTCCGACATGAGGAAATGGATCACACTCACCACATCCTTCACATAAATGAAGTCACGCAATTGCCTGCCATCCTCAAAATCGGGGTGATGGGAGCGAAACAGCCTGACCCGCCCCTTTTCCCGGATCTGGTTGTAGGCATGCATGATGACGGATGCCATCCTCCCCTTGTGGTATTCATTGGGCCCGTATACATTGAAGAACTTGAGGCCGGCCCAGAACGGCGGGCATTCCTGCTGCTGAAGCACCCATTTGTCGAACTCATTCTTGGACTCGCCATAGGGATTCAATGGCTTCAGCTGCCGGACCACATCGTGGCGGTCGTCGTAACCATGCTCGCCCATGCCATAGGTGGCAGCCGATGAGGCATAGATCAGGGGGATGTCGTACCGGACGCATGCGCGCCATACCTCTTTGGAATAATTCAGGTTGAGGCGGTCGAAGATACGGGTATCGAATTCGGTGGTATCGGTGCGGGCACCCAGGTGGCAGATAAAAGTGACATCGCCGTGGTTCCTGCCGAGCCATTCAAAGAAGTGATCCCGGTGTACCTGTTCCAGGAAGGATTTGTGCAGGAGGTTGCCGGCTTTTATCGGACGGTCAAAATCGTCGACCAGCGTGATATCCTTGAGCCCTTTGTTATTCAGCTTATTTACCAGGCAGCTTCCGATGAAACCTGCCGCGCCTGTAATGATCACCATGTCCGTTCGTTTTTAGGCAAAGATACGATCATGCGCGGCAAATTACAAACTCCGGCCGGCATGAATGGCCCCTAATAGTAATGCGTCTCCACAACGGGCTCCCAGAGGTCCCTGTATTTCTTCTCGGCACTCCCCCGGCACACCTCTCCGAAGGCGCACTGCTTGTGGTCCCTGGTGGCCACCACCCTGCTGAACGTGCATGGTGTTTTGGTGCATTTATGGTCGGAACAGAGTGTGGTCTCATGACAACAACTCCGTCCAAGGGGCCAGAAAAAATCATTCATTTTGAGTATCCCCTGGCCCGATTCCGCAGCGATGATGCGCATGGCCCCGATGGCGGCGTCCCTCACCTCCCGGTCGCTGGCGAGGGGCCTGCGGTTGGCGAGGGCCTCCAGCACGGCCGGATCATCCACCCGGATGCACCCCATGCGGAGCAGGACGCGCTGCATATGATAATCCATGATGGGAACCAGGTTCCCGGGATCGCGGATGAACAGGACGCCGGCATCCACGGCAAGTTTGATGAAGAACGTGGTCTTTTTACGGGATGGATCCGAAAAAGCTTTAAACCCTGAAAGCAACTCGTAGAGGCCCTTCCCATCGTGGATCACCCTGCCTTCGGCACGATCGACCAGGTTCGACACCTTGGACTGGTAGCCCGCCTTTAGTTCCCTACAGATCTCTGCCAGCATGCCGGCCCTTTCAGGTATCCGGTCGAGGGTGCAGTGTTCAGGCCTCCCATCGGGCGAGAATGCGCCCAGCAGCATGCCCTCAATGTCAGGATCGGTACATATGCTCAGGTACCCCGGGTTGAGGAGGACATGCTTTTCGTGCACCAACTTCAGGAAACCATATTCGAGGTAGTCCCATCCCCATAATTTCAGGCCGGGATGATGCAGATCCCTGGTCTGATGGCATATGGCGGCCGCCATCAGGTAGACCCTGAGCTTGGTTTCGCGGTCCGCATCGAAGGTCAGAAAATCACGGTCGTAAAATGACCTCCTGATCCTCAGGCCAGCGACCAGCCCGGCCACCTGGCGACACCGTTCAACATCGGGGGCTATCATGCACGCATACTCAGGAAGGGAACATACCAAACGTCTTGCTGACCCAACGGTGAAAGGCGTGTACACCGGTCACTTTGCCCGCATGCATCAGGATGCATTGCCTGGTAATGACATTCATTTCCGGATCATCATCCAGGGTTTTGAGTGATTCCTTGTTCAGGCTACCCTGCTGCAACCACACATGCCTGACCCCTTTCTCCCGGGCCTCCCGAAGCAGCTGAAGCGAGGTGTCGTTGCTGGTGTTGATCACCAGGGCAGTGACGTCCGACGGCAAATCCGACAGGCTGTGAAAGCACCTCCGGCCCTGGAATTCATCCATGTTCGGGTTCACAGGGAGCACCTCGAACCCCCTCTTGTCAAGTTCGGTGTATATTGCATTGCCGAATTTCTGTTTCTTCCTGGAGACACCCGCCACTGCGATCTTTGGTTGTGCCAGGAAATCACGGATAGAATCCATTTTGGTCATAGCGATACAATTAATGCGTTACATGCCATTGTTGTCGCGATAAATATACTCATTATCTCGACTCAGGGCACTGAAATGCGAACAATTTAGCAGGGGCCTGCAAGGATTCGCCTGGCGGCATGGCGGGTCGTATGGCATGTCCGGGGCGCTATTCGTTCCAGATGGTCCAGGCGAGATCGGCCTGCAGGTGGAGCATCTCCAGTCCGTTCACGGCCCTGGCGCCGGCTTCCCTCCCGGAGGCCATGAACAACGTTTCCGCAGGATTGTAGACCAGGTCGAAGAGCAGGTGTTTACCGGTCAGCAGGTGGTATGGGATATCGGGGCACTCTCCCGTCCGGGGGTACATGCCCGCCGGGGAGGCATTCACAATGAGATGGTGGGTGCGCAGGAGGTCCTCATCCACCGCACCGTAAGCTCGCTGTTGCGGGCCACGGGGATCCCTGCTTATGAAAAGTGAGGACACGCCCAGGTGCTCGAGGGCGTATGCCACTGCGCGGGCACTGCCCCCTGTACCCAGGATAAGGGCCTTTTGGTGGTGCTCCTCCAGGAGCGGCCCTACCGACTGTTGGAACCCGGGGGCGTCCGTATTGAAGCCTGTTGTTCGCACCGAGCTGCCTTTGCGTTGGATCCGGATGCAATTGACCGCTCCGATGGCCCCGGCCACCGGGTCGACCTCATCAAGCCGCTCCATGACCTGCCGCTTATGGGGAATGGTAACGTTCAGGCCGCATAACCCGGGATGTTCACCGATGAGGATATCCAATCCCTCCAGGTCGCTGATCTCAAAAAGCCGGTATTCTGCATCCGTAATCCCTTGCTTCGCGAACTTGCCCTCGAAATAGCTGGCCGACAGAGAGTGCGTCAAAGGATAACCGATCAGTCCGAACAGGCGCATGTCACTTTACGGTTTGTTCAGGCCTGGTCTCCGCCGCTTTTTCGATGGCCCAGATGGACACCACTCCCGCGAGGGCGATCAGGATGGCGAAAAGCACCTCGCCGTTGAAGGAGTCAGGGATAAATCGCTGGTATAGCATGACGACAGGCTCCCCGTTCTTCGTGATCACCTCACCCATGGCATCGGTCATGAAGACCTTGCGCTGCCATGGCCACAGAATGCTCACCGAACCGAAAATAAAACCGGTGAGCAAGGCGATGGTCTGGTCCCGGAAACGCTTGAAGACCCACGACAACACATGGGAGAATGCGATCAGTCCGCCCACCGCGCCGATACCCACGGGGATAAGGACCTGCAGGTTACGGTCATTGATGGCATCGATCATCACCAGTTGGTAGTTCCCCATCAGGATCAGGACAAAAGAACCTGAAAGCCCGGGCAGGATCATGCTGCAAATGGCCACGACGCCGCAGATCACCAGGTAAAGTGCACTGCTGTCCTCCTTCGCCGGGTTCAGCACCGAGATGACAATGGCAATGGCCATGCCCACCAATGCACTGATGATCACGGCGCCATTCCAGCGGGAGACCGTTTTCCCGACAAAATACACCGAGGCCAGCACCAGGCCGAAGAAATATGCCCAGATATATACGGGGTAATTCGTGAACAGGTAATCGAAAAGGCGTGCCAGGCTGACAATGGCAACAAAAATGCCCCCGAACACGGCAATCAGGAAATAGAGGTCGACATGGCCGGCAAACTCTTTCAGCCTGAACCTTAACAGAAGCCCTACCGCTTTCAGGTCGAAGGACTTGATGGCATTGATCAGCCGCTCGAAAATACCGGTGATGAGTGCCATGGTGCCCCCTGAAACCCCCGGGATGACGTTGGCAGCACCCATTGCAATTCCTTTCAGCACCAAATAAAAGTATTGTATCATGTCACACGGTTTAGAGAAGTGGGCGGGTCGGACCGGCTTTGATCCGGAGCACTAATGATTCTTGTATAGTTCAATAATGCGGATGAGGTTCTCATCCTTGCCCAGTTCGGGGTCAAAATCAAATATCTCCACATGCAGGTCGTAATTCCGGACCAGTGCCTCCTCCAGGACCAAATAGGCTTCCCTGTGCCTTCCCAGGCGCATGAGGTAGACGAATTTGCGGTACAGGAGCGAATCCTTGTCGGCAGTCTGGTCCAGGCCCTCGTTCAGAAGCTCCAGCGCTCTCCCATAGTGGCCCTCTCCGGCATAGGTGCCTGAGTATTCCAACCAGAGCTCGGGGTCGCGGGCATCCAGCTCCCCCGATTTGATGTAGCTCTCCCTGGCATTCCTGATCATCCCGGCGTCATAGTATACATTTCCAAGGATGAGCCAGAACTCGGCATTCAGGGGCTCGATGTCCAGCGCCCGTTTGATATGGTTGATGGCGACCAGGTATTGCTCCTTTTTCTTGTACAGGATCCCGATCCCGATCCAGGCGTCGGAAAGCAACGGGTCGAGCTTACAGGCCTTCCTGTAGTTATCCATGGCCAGTTTGTCCTTTTCCAGTTTCTCGTAGCACTCCCCGATGTAGTAATAGGTCATCGGCTCAGGGTCCTCATGGGCAAAGGTCTCCTGGTAGTATTCGATGGCTTTCTCATACAGGTCGAGGTTGGCGTAGGAATTGGCCTTGTTGAAATAGGCCGATGAAAAAGAGTCGTCGATGGCCAGGGCAAAATCATAGGCCTTGATGGCATTCTCGTATTGTTCCTCATTGTTGTAGGCGATGCCCAGGTTGAACCAGGCCGCCTTTGAAAACGGGTTCTTGTCGAGGAAACCGGAGAAGAACTTGATGCTTTCAGCGGTCTTCCCGGCGATCTCGTAGCAGAACGAGAGTTCATAGACCAGGGCATCGTTATCGGGGTTCAGGTCGAGGGCCTTGATGATGTATTCGATGGCCTTGTCGTATTTGCCGAGGTTCTCATATTCGAACGCGATGTTGGTGTAGACCTCTTCCAGGTCTTCTGCCTCCCGTAGCGCCTTGTTGTATTCCTCGATGGCTTTCTCATACCTCTTCAGGTGGCTGTAGATGCCGGCCTTGGTCATGAATACCTCGGGGTTCTCGGGATCCATGTCCTCCACTTCCGAAAGCACGTCGAGGGCTTTGTTGATATTGTTCGTGGAGAAGAGCAGCTGGGCCTTCTTGAGCATGAATACCACCAGCTTCGGGTGCTGCTCCAGGGCGTAATTGATGGCGACCTTCGATTTGTCGAGCTGGTTGCTCATGAGGTAATGGTCGATCACCTGTTCGAACTCATCCACATCGAAGAAATAGTAATCACCCGACTGGAGCATCCTGTCAAACCGGGAAACCAGCGTATCCAGCTGTTCCTGTTCCTCGTTGTCGTGATAAAAGTCCATCTGCGGGGCCCTGTGAAATTTTTTACAAAGTTAACAAACGTAGGATTAACAAAAAATTTTAAAAAAACTAATTTTATCACCTGAATTATAAACACAGCACATGACACTGATCAAATCCATTTCGGGAATACGGGGCACCATCGGCGGCATGCCGGGCGAAGGACTCAGCCCGCTCGACATCGTAAAATATACGGCCGCATTTACCACTTTCATCCGCGAGGGCGCCGGCAAGCCGAGGATCACCCTTGTGGTGGGCCGTGACGCGCGCGTGTCGGGCGACATGGTGAACCGGCTTGTGACCGGCACCCTGCTGGCCATGGGCGCCGATGTGATCGACGGCGGGCTGTCGACCACACCCACCATTGAGATGGCGGTGAGGATGCGGGGGGCCGATGGCGGCATCATCCTGACAGCAAGCCACAACCCCGGTCAATGGAACGCCCTCAAGCTTCTGAACGGATCGGGGGAGTTCATCGATGCCGAAGAGGGAGCCCGCGTGCTCGACCTCGGCGAAAACAGCAAATTCACTTTTGCCCCGGTCGAGGAACTTGGGCAATACCAGACCGCCGGTGACCTCATTGCCGATCACATCCGGAGCATCCTTGCCCTGCCGCTCGTGGATGCCGAGGCCATCAGAAGCCGAAACTTCAGGGTGGCCCTCGACTGTGTGAACTCCACGGGAGGGATCGCCCTGCCGCCCTTGCTCAGGGCCCTGGGCGTGGACAGGATCGACGAACTCTATTGCACACCGAACGGGAATTTCCCGCACAATCCCGAGCCGCTCCCGGAGCACCTCACGGAGATCTCCTCCCTGGTCAGGGAAAAGGGTGCCGACGTGGGCTTCGTGGTCGACCCCGATGTGGACCGGCTGGCCATTGTGACCGAAAAAGGGGAAATGTTCGGGGAGGAATACACCCTGGTGGCCGTGGCCGACTATGTGCTGTCGCGCACACCGGGCAACACCGTGTCCAACCTCTCTTCCACGCGTGCCCTGGGCGATGTGACGCGCATGCACGGCGGAGAATATGCCGCTTCGGCCGTGGGCGAGGTCAACGTGGTGGAACTCATGAAGCGGACCGGCGCCGTGATCGGCGGGGAGGGCAACGGCGGCGTGATCTACCCGGAATTGCATTACGGGCGCGACGCCCTCGTCGGCATCGCCCTGTTCCTGAGCCACCTCGCCCGTGAAGGAACCAGTTGTTCCGGCCTGCGCAGCCGCTATCCTTCCTATTCCATGTCCAAGAACAAGATCGAACTGTCGCCCCGGCTCGATCCCGACCGGATACTTCTGTCTCTGACCGAAAAATACAGGCACGAGAAGAACACGACCATCGACGGGCTCAAGATCGATTTCAGGGAGGGCTGGGTGCACCTTAGAAAATCCAACACCGAGCCCATCATCCGGGTCTATGCGGAAGCGGAAAGCCCCGATTCAGCCCGTGCGATGGCAGACAGGATCATGGAGGAGATCCGGTCGTTGGCCGGATGAAGTCCCCGGGCAGGTGATTGCCTGCCTTATACCTGTTCGCATCACCAGGGCCTGAGACCGCCGGGCCGGCCGGTTGAGAACCTCGCGGCGGGTCAGCCGCAGAATGGGAGCGACATACCCTGATGCCCTTTCATTAATTAAGATTTGTCTGTTAAAAAGTTTTGGACAGGCCAAAAGGACCTTTCGTCCGCTTATGCCTATTTTTACGAAAAACGCATCATGCCTGCCGGTCGAAGAAAAACCAAACGAAAGAAGGTCCGCTACACCAAGATCACCCTTAAACTGACCACCCGGCAAAAACGGTCGCTTCTGAACTACTGTGAAGCCCGGAAGACCACACCCAACAAATTGATAAAAAAATCGATCAAAAGATACCTCAACGGCTTTGACCGGTCCGTGCCTGCCGAATACTATGCCACCGAGAACCAGCTTGACCTTTTCGAGTGATGCCTAGTCGACAGCGCCCTCGTATGGCAGCCGGTTCAGAAGCGATCGGCCCAGGGTGACCTCATCCGCATATTCCAGCTCATCCCCTACCGAGACCCCGCGTGCGATGGTGGTGATGGACAGCCCGAATTCCTTCAGTTTCCTGTACAGGTAAAAATTAGTGGTATCCCCTTCGATGGTGGTGGAAAGGGCCAGGATAACCTCCCGCGGCCGCTCTTCCTGCACGCGACGGACCAGCGAGTCGATGTTCAGGTCGTTGGGACCGATCCCGTCGATGGGCGAAATGATCCCCCCGAGGATATGGTAAAGGCCGGTGTATTGCCCTGTATTCTCGATGGCCATCACATCCCGCACATCTTCCACGACGCAGATCATGCCCTGCTCACGCCGCGGGCTGGCGCAGATGTCGCATGTGTCGCTGTCGGAGATATTATGGCACCGCCTGCAGAAAACGATGTCGGACCTCATCCTGATGATGGAGTTCCCGAGGGCCTCGGCCACCTGCGGATCCTTCTTCAGCAGGTGAAGGGCCAGGCGCAGGGCGGTCTTCTTTCCGATCCCGGGCAGGCGCGACAATTCATTCACGGCACTTTCAAGCAGTTTGGAAGCAAAGACTGTCATGACCTCAGATAATTCTTGACGGGATGTTTTCCGTCATCCGGATGGCAAAACTAATTCAATTTATCCTGAATGATAAATAAAATCCATAGTTTTACGTTCTGAACAAAATTCAAGAAACCGGACAATTCATGAAGAAAGCCCCGGCTATGATATGGATCCTCCTGCTCGCCTGGCTCCCCGTCCTCGCGCAAACGCCGAAGGACACCCTCAACCGCCTGGATGACGCGGGAAAGAAGCAGGGATACTGGAAAAAATACGGCGAGAACGGCATGATCGTTTATGAAGGCCGCTTCCGGGACGATCATCCCGTGGGAGAATTCACCTATTATTACCCCGACGGCACCACGAAGGCCAGGTCGGTATTCTCTGACGCGGGCCACCGGGCACGGACCGTCACCTACCATTATAACGGCAAGGTGATGAGCGAAGGGTACTACGTCGACCAGCAAAAGGACAGCACCTGGCGATATTTCGACAACAGCGGTACACTTTTGAAGGAGGAAACGTACCGCAACAACATGAAAAACGGCGTCTGGCGCTCCTTCTATGAGGACGGGCAGGTGGCCGAGGAGGTCCACTGGTCCGACGACCGGAAGAATGGGCCCTGGGTCCAGTACTACCCCGACGGGACCCGTAAACTGGAAAGCAATTACACCAACGATGAGCAGGAGGGCCCGATCGTGCACTACCACCCGTCGGGCCGCACCCGCATCACCGGCGAATACGAGCATTCTCTCCGGACAGGCACCTGGTACTACATGAACGATAGCAGCAAGGTGGTGAAAAAGGAGATCTACGAGGACGGGAAGCTAGTCAAGGAAGAGGATTTCGGACCGGAAGAATGAACCTCAATACCAGCCAGCATGAACAAGGACATCTACCTGAAGGCACTGGATCTCGAAAAAGAAGGCAACTGGGACCATGCCCACCGGCTGATCCAGTCCTACTACAGCATGGAGGCGTGCTGGATCCATGCCTACCTCCACCGGGCCGAAGGCGATACGGGCAATGCGGGTTACTGGTACGGGCAGGCAGGCAAGCGCATGCCGGCCTACGCATTGGAAAAGGAATGGGAAGAACTTTACAGGTACATGAGCAAGTTATGACGGTTCTCCGTCCTAGTTTGCCCCGAGGATGGTGAGCGTCCCTTTGAACGTTTTGCTGAGGTCCGCAGAGCCATAATGGACCTCGAGCACCCAGAAGTAGGTCCCCTCTGCCACGGGACTGCCATTCTTTTTCCCGTCCCATCCCGATTCAAAATCATCCGACTCCCAGACCTTTTCCCCCCAGCGGTTGAACACTTCGATGTGATGGCGCGAGATGCCGCTCCAATTGTCGGCCATGGGCGTGAAGGTGTCGTTGATGCCATCGCCGTTGGGTGTGATGACCATGGGCACTTTCACGCGGAATACCTCGACCAGGAGGGTGTCGCTGTTCTTGCAGGGTCCGTCCCACACTTCCACCCAATAGGTCGAGATGCCCTGGTCCACATCGTCTGCGCTCAGCATGACCGACCGGGTGGTGGAGCCATCCTGCCAGAGGTACTGGTCATAGGCCGCGCCGGCATCAAGTTCGACCACCTCGCCCGGTTCCAGGACGATATCGGGACCCAGGTCGACCTGCGGGGGTGCGATCTCCGTAATGGCAATCTGATCCGTAGCCGTGCCGCACTGGTTGGAAACCTCCACTGCATAGGTCCCCCCTGCATCCACTTCGAGGACGCCCGCACCCGGCTGTCCGTTCCAGAAGTAGGTATAGGGACCTTCGGGGGCGACCAGCTGGATGACATCGCCGGTGCACAACACCTGGTCAGGCCCCAGCTCGGCATAGGGCACCGGGAGAGACTCGATGGTCACCGACTCCTCCGAGGTGCAGCTGTATTCATCGGTCACCGTAACCGAATAGATTCCGCCGGCCGTCACCGCATATACAGCCCCGCTGTAGTCATCCTGCCACAGGTAGCTCGGATAACCCGCACCGGGGTCAAGGAAAAGCGTATCGCCCAGGCACAGGATGGTATCCGGCCCCAGTTCAATATCGGGGGAGGTCACCTCCACATAAACCTCGTCGGTGGCCGGACAGTCAAAGATGTTGGTCACCGTGACGGTGTAAAAGCCGGTGGTGGTCACCGTGAACACCGGGAGGCTGCTGTTGTCCTGCCACAGGTAGCTGCTGTACTGGCTGCCCGGGTCGAGCACGAGGGAGGTCCCCGTGCAGATCACCGTATCGCTCCCCAGACTTACCTGGGGGGACGGGTTGATCCCCACCGTGACCGTATCGCCGCCCGAACACCCGTAGACGTCCGTCACCTGAACCCAATAGGTTCCCGGCACGGTAACCGGGAATGAGGGGCCCGTGCTGCCATCCTGCCACAGGTAACTGGTGAATCCCGATCCCGGCGCGAGGATGTAGTTGTCCCCGGAACAAACCGTCGTATCTCCTCCCAGGCTCACCAGCACGGCGGGAGAGAGCTCCACGGTGATGGTATCCGAGCCGAAGCATCCGTTTACATCCTCCACGGTGACCCAGTAAACGCCGGGCTGGCTGACGGACCTCGTGGGGCCGGTGGAGCCGTCGAACCACTGGTAGCTGACCCATGCACCCGGGTCGAGCAGGACCGCACCTTCCTGGCACATCACGGTGTCGTTGCCGAGGTCGGGGATCACCTCCGCGTAATATTCAATGAAAATGCTGTCGGTATTGGTGCAGCCCATGATATCGGTCACCGTCACCCAGAACCATCCCGGCGAGGTGGACACATACACCGAATCCTGCGATCCGTCCTGCCAGAGGTAGGATGAATACCCTCCTCCCGCAGCGAGCTCGACCTCTTCCCCGTAGCAGACGAGCAGGTCCTCCCCGAGGTCGATGTCGGGGCCCCCCGCCACCACCATCTTTATGGAATCAAACACCACATTGTCGCAATTGTCCGTGACCTGGACCACAAAATAGGCTGTGGAGTCAACGGTGAAGGTGACAGTGGCCGTGGTGTCGCCCAAAGCCGGCCACAGGTAGGAATAAGGTTCCGCCCCGTTGAGCACGTTTACCGAGATGGTCACCTGCTGGCCCTGGCACACCAGCGTTGAGTCCAGCATCTGGGGCACCATGTCCTCGTACTCCTCGATGGTCACCTCGATGGTATCCGACGCCGTGCATCCATACTGGTTCATCACCTGCACCCAGTAAGAGCCTGTGGTGTCGACAGTGATCGTCGAGTCGCCGGACCCGTTGCTCCAGACGTATCCCGCATAACCCGATCCGGCATTGAGAATGAGCTCCCCATCCTCGCAAAGGGTGAGGGTGGTGTCGTTCCCAAGGTCGACCTTGGGCTCATGGGTGATATGGATGTTGTCGATCAGGATATAGCCCCAGTAGATGGTGGTTCCGTTATAGTAGGCCTCCAGCACAATGTCGGTGATGTCATAATCCGTAGGTGCCACGGGGAACTCATGAGTTTCCCACTCTTCATTGCTGATGGCCGGGCTCTGCCACAGCATGTTGGTCTTGTTGCAGATCGTATTGTGCCCGTAGACCTTCACCGTGATGGGCAGCATGCTGAGGCCATTGACGACCTCCTGGTACGCCAGGTCGATCCTGAAGATGTAACAGGAATCGACCGAAAGGGGGGTGTCCAGCACAGAATGCACGTCCTCCCAGGTGAAGTCATCGCGGGCGGTCATTCCCAGGTAGGTGTTGCCATGGGACGGCGGCAGAAAAACGCCGAACTGGCCAGGCTGGGTATCCGGGGTGCTGTTCCCGACCGTACAAATGGCCCATCCCGGCGGCGGCACATGGGGTTGTGAAATGCCCTCAAAAGACGGGTTTGGCAGGTATTGGCCCATTCCGGCGTGAAACGCCAAGAGGAGGGAAAGAAGCAACCATGTTCTGACTGGCCGGTCGATCATCATCTTAATGACATGTTTCCAAGAGGATTAGTTGCATGCTTGACATCATCCTCATCGGATGACCAAATATTCTCCTAAAGTAAAGAATTTTTTAAGGCGGAACCGGATCGACCGCAATTCCGTTTCATCTTCCCGATCTCCCGAACAGCTGGCTGTAGGGGATGAACCCCTTTGGGGGCTTGCTCTTGAGTGCGGCGGGGGGTTTATGGAATTCGGGGCTGTCGAAGATCTTCTTCAGTAGCGCCTCCCGGGTCGCCGGTTCGGCGAGGTGGGCAATCCCCACGGCATGTTCCGCGATATTCAGCCCGCGGGGATCGAACGCCCCGTTCTCCGTCACAATGATGACCGGGTCGGCCGAGATGGCTGTGGTGGTGATGCCTTCGGGGCACATGTCGAGGATCTTTGAGATCCCGCCTGCCGTGGTGGATTTCATGGCGATGATGGCATGGCCGCCTTCTGACAGGTAGGACCCCCTGAGGAAATCGGCCTGCCCGCCGATGCCGCTGTAAATCTGCCTGCCCTTGACGGAGTCGGCCCAGATGTTCCCGTGCAGGTCGACGCCAATGGCACTGTTGATGGCGGTCATTTTATGCTGTTGTGCGATCTTGAGGATGCTGTTGGTGTAGTCACAGGGTCGGCTTTGTACCGAGCTGTTATAGTCAAGCCAGTCGTAACCCGCTTTGTCGGCGGCGAGGAAGATGGAGGCTATGGAGAAGTTCACCTCCAGGTATTTGTTGGTCACCACGCCTGCATCGATGAGCTTCCTCATCCCGTCGGCAAACAGCTCGGTATAGATCCCGATATCCTTCACCCCCTTTTCCAGGATGGCATCGGTAACGGCTTCGGGCACCTCGCCGATCCCGTACTGCAGGGTTGTCCCGTTGCTGATGTAAAGTTCGGCCACCAGCCTCCCGATCCTGCCAGCCACCTCGTCGGCGCTATGGACCGGGCTTACCGGCAGGGGATAATCGGTATCGAGCATAAAGTCGATCTCCGATTCGTGGATGGTCGTTCCCAGCACGAACGGCATCTGGCTGTTCCTTTCCACGATGACCAGACCGCCATTCTCGCGGATGGAGTGCACGGCCGATTGCACCCCTTCCACGGTGGTCCCGAAGCTGTAATTGCCACCGTTATCGGGTCCGCTGACGGTGAACATGGCGATGTTGGGCTTGATGTAGTTCCTGACCTGTTTGGGGATATCGGAAAGGTGCATCAGCTGGTAGGTGGCCAGGCCCTTGTTGAGCGGCTCGCGCGAATGCGGGCCCGAAAAGATGATCCGGTGCTTTATCTTCTGGCAGGCCACCTCGGTGAAAAGTTCACCGACGTCGCCCAGGAGCAGGACGCTCAGGAGGTCCACATTGTATATATAGGGGTCCCTGGCCAGCCTCCGCAACAACACCTGGGGTACCGCGGCATTGCCTGCGGTATAGATCACACTTCCCGGTTTTATGTAGGTGGAATTGACAACGTCCTCCGCCTTCTTAACGATCTTCATAGCTTCTTTTTAGAATAATTTGCAATGTCGGGTTCAGCTTCCCTTACCTCCCCGAACCGGGAAACCAGCTCATCCAGCCCGCCGATCACTTCGCGGCCCGATGCCAGGAGCCTCACCTCCGACTGGTGCCCCCGGGCCACCAGGAGGCAGTGCATCCCCAGTTGCCGGGCCACCTCGTGGTCGTGCAATGTATCTCCGATGAACACGGCCCTCCCGGGGTCTATCCCCGTTTGACGGATGAACTCCCCTGCCATCGCCGCTTTCCCGTCGGCGAGATGGTCCTGGATCCCCGAATAATCATCAAAATAGTGATCTATGCCGCAATGGCGCAACGATTCCATGAGGAACTTATGTTCCATGGCCGACACCAGGTACTGGCGGTACCCCATTCCGCGAAAACGCTCCAGGGTCTGCCTGGCGCCCGGGAAGACCGAGCATGTGCCCAGACCGGACCGATAAAGGTCGATGAACCGGACGGCCACCTCGTCGAATGGCTCCACATCCAGGTCGAACCCTGCATGCACATAGTAATCCCTGACCGGGAAGGTGAAAATATCCCTGTACCTTGCCAGATCGAGGCGGGGATGCCCCCGTTCGTCAAGCATGCGGTTGATGCTCGAGAGGCTGAGGTCCACGTCGTCGAGCAACGTGCCATTCCAGTCCCAAATGATGGTATCCAGCGTATTTCTATCCATTGAACCCGGATGTGGAAATTCAGGTGCGGTAAAATTAGTGGTTTCTTTCGGGAAAAGCCCGCCGCGATATTGATTTTTTAAGTATTTTCAACCTCTCAAACTAACCCTGGAATACATGATATTGATCGCAGACAGCGGGGCTTCGAAATCGGATTGGGTGCTCATGGACAATGCAGGCGAGCAGCTGGGGTTCCAGCTGGCAGGCCTGAACCCCTATTACCTGAGCACCGCGGAAACCAAGAACATCATCAGCAAAGAACTGATACCGTTCATCGAATCGAAAAAGGTTGACAAGTTGTTCTTCTACGGGGCCGGGTGTTCCTCGCTTTACAAATGCATGATGATGGAAGAGGCTTTCCAGGCGCTGTTCAAGAACGCAGAAATCAGGATCGAGTCGGACCTCCTGGGGGCCGCCCGTGCCCTTTTCGGCGATGAGGAGGGCATTGCCTGCATCCTGGGCACGGGATCGAACTCCTGCCATTACGACGGGGAGAAGATCGTACAGAACGTGGTCTCCCTGGGTTATTTCTTCGGCGATGAAGGCAGCGGCGCCCACATGGGCAAGACCTTCATCAAGGACTACCTGCTTGGCAAGCTGCCCGAGAACATCGAGGCGGCCTTTAAAAAAGAGTACAACTACACCCGCGACAACATCCTGGATGCGGTCTACAACCTCCCCTTCCCCAACCGCTTTCTGGCTTCCTTCAGCGAGTTCTACGCCGACCATGTCTCCAAAAAATACATTTTCGACCTGATCAGCAACTCCTTCCGGGAGTTCATCATGAACCAGCTGGAGCAATACAAAAAGGTGCGGGAGCTGCCGGTCAGCTTCACCGGGTCCGTGGCCTTCTATTTCGAACCCTTGCTGCGGCAGGTTGCCCATGAATTCGGGATCCGCATAGAGCAGATCAAGCGGGTGCCCATCCACGCGCTGGCGGATTACCACAAAAAACACCTCGACTGAACGGTCAGGAGCGGCCCGGGCATTTCTCCAACATAAAATATGGCCTCCGCGGAGGCCATATTCATTCTGTCCCTGGCGAGGAACTCCGTGAATCTCTATTGAAGTGGCTTCACCACCTCGATCAATTCCGGAAGGTCCATGCCCAGCTCCTTCAGGTGGCTGATCTTCGGCACCCCGTTGCCGTTCCAGCCCCTGCGGAGATACACCGCATCCAGGAGCTTCTCGTACTGCTCCTCCCGGTATTTTCTCATGATCGCCATTTTTTCCACGGTGGATTTCCCGGCGGGATCCACATTGAGGATATCCTTCAGCTGGCTATCATACCGCTCAGCCCTTGATTCGTATTCCTCCACCGTCACCGGCCCTGCGGCCCTGTATGGCTGCGCATCATGCTTGCGGAGGCCGTACCCCCTCCGGATGTTGAAAATGCGCTGGAAGTTGTAGACCCTTTCCGACTGGCGGATCATCTCATGCTTATCGAATTCCCTTCCTGTGACCGCCTTGAAGATGGTCACGTAGTTGTCGACATGCTCGGGCACTTTGGCCGGTTCGTCGGTCTCGGCGTTGTTCTCGGGCTCCACGTCGTTCCAGGGCAGCTTGCAGAGGCCCACCAGCCCGAACCATGTCCTGAACATGGGGAAATAATGCAGCGCCTCGGCCTTGTCCTCGAACGTGGGGATCTGGTTGTTCACCATGTCCATAAAGATCAGCCATGCCTCGTCGTGCTGCGGACCCTTGTTGGTCATGGCATAACCACCCTGCTGTGCGAGGGATTCCTTCGATACGTACTGGGAATACTCCAATCCTTTGTTCTCCATCCCGATGTCGTTCAGGAAGGCGGGGTCGCCCCAACCCTTCTCGATGAACAACTCCTTCATCTTCCTGACCCCTTGCCCGGCGATCTTCCCGAATCCTTCTCCGCGGGCCAGTTGGTGGAGCAGTTCCATGGCATGGTCGGCATTGCCGAAGTTGAGCCGGAGCCCTCCCGTACGTTCCTCGTTGAGGATCCCGTTCTCGTAGCACTCCATCACGAATCCCATGATGGTTCCCCAGGTGATGGTGCAAATCCCGTAGGTATCGCAATAAAAGTTGGATTCGATGGTGAAATCGGGATTGAATATCCCCATGATGGAGCCCAGCGAAGAGGCGGTCTCGTATTCAGGTCCTTCCACGAGGACCTTTTCCCCTGCATAGGGGCCCGTCCGGAGAAGGTAATTGTCAACCCCTTTGGCGCACGACATATTGCATCCGATCCAGCATCCGTCGGGGACGCCCTGGGTGAAGCGTTCCATGTAGACGTCGGAGTGAATCTTGTCGGCCTCCTTGTGGCTCCCGAACTTGAAGTTGTGAACCGGCAGCAGGTCATAGTCGTTCATGATGTTCGTCAGGTGGGCGGTGCCCTTGCTCCGCATCTGGGCCTGGGAATCATCCAGTTCGCGCATTTCGCGGTTGAACCGCTTGCCGCGTTCCATGATGGCCTCCAGGTCCACAACGTTGTTCAGGTTCCCTTTCACGCCCGGGATCCTGGCCACAATGGCCTTGATCTTCTTGTCGCGGAAAACCGTGCCGATACCGCCGCGGCCAGCCTGTTTCAGGCGGACTGCCTTCCGCTTCGGGTCATAGAAGCTGAAATTCAGCATCCCGATGAGGGAATGGTCGGCAGCAGCTCCGGCCGACACCACGGAGACGTTCTTCCTGTCCTTCTCATCGGCGGAATACATCTCATGCAGCGTCTCTGCCAGCACATGGCTGTCGACCGGCTCCAGTGGCGCCTCATAGATCTCCACCTCATGGCTGACCCCGTCGATGAATATGATGACCTCGCGCTCGGCCTTGCCTTGCAGTTCAAGTGCATCGAACCCGGAGAACTTCAGGAAGGGGCCGAAATGCCCGCCCACATTGCTGTCGATGGGAATGTCGGTCTGCGGGGAGATGGAGACCACCAGCGATTTCCCTGTGCCTGAATACTGGGTAATGCCGCCGATGGGACCCGAGGAGATGTTGATCTCATTCTCGGGATCGTTCCACCTGGTAGTCGGCTTTGTGGCATCCCACAGCAGCCTGAGGCCGTAGCCCTTTCCCCCGATGAATTTCTCCTTCACCTCCGGGGGGACATCCTTGTCCCGCACATCGAGTGTAGAAAGGTTGATGTACAGCACCTTATCAGTATATCCCCGGGTCAGGGGCTTCCAATCGTATTTCCATTTCTTCAGGGTCTTGTGCGCCTGTTTCATTTCGAGAACGTCTGCCATAATGCTTTCTTGTTAGGTGATTCCAACTATCGTTAATTAATTCACAAAAGTATGTTTTCTGGGGTAAAATTCCATAAAAATGAAAAAAATATCATTATGCACACTGCTGCATATCGATTGATTTATAGCCACTTAATCTGTAATTCCTTAAGGAATAAATGTTTTGGGCACGGCGCTGAACCGGTTTGACTAAATTTGCGGGGATATTTAGAAGCAATTTAATTAATAATGGCCGACGTACTGCATCATTTTTATGCCCGATACGGTTATGACAGGGGGAAAGTAAAGACCGTCGTTCATGGCGAAAAATATGTGGGCGTCATGCTCGAGGACGGACAGATCGGGGTTTGTTCGTCGCTGCATGTGCGGATCCCGGAGCGCGAACTGGCATTCGGCAGTCCGGACCTGGAGCACACGGTGCACCGGATCGTTTACAATGCCTATCTCAATGCACTGGTGAACCACAAGGCCCAGTGCGAGGACAGGAAGGATATCTTCGATCACATCGATTTCAGGGAACGGGGCCCATTGGTCATGGTGGGATATTTCAGGCCCCTTGTCCGCAAATTCCTGGATTCCGGGATCGCAATCTCCGTGTTCGACCTCATCGGGGATGACGAGGCCCTGACGCCCCTGGACCAACTCGACGGCGCGTTGCAATCGGCCCGGCAGGTCATCCTCACCTCCACCTCCATGGCCAACGGCACCTTTCACGACATCCTCGGAAAGACCCGGGACCGGACCGATGTCTTTCTGCTGGGCCCTTCCTCCATCCTGCATCCCGACATGTTTACCTTCAGGAATGTGAAAAAGGTCTACGGTTCAGTGTTCCGGCCTTACGATCAGCGGGTGCTGGATTTGATCTCGCAGGGTCACGGGACCCAATCCTTCCAGAGATATGGCCAAAAAGTAAATATTTAGAGGCCCCCTTCTTCATACCTTTGCCCTGCACACAATCAAATAAAATGACATTCAAGGAGATCAAAAAGGTTCTCGGCCGAAAGACCGTCGGGATCGCCGGGGCCGGCGGCCTGGGCTCCAACTGCGCCGTCGCGCTGGCCCGCGTGGGGATCGGCAAGCTGGTCGTCGCGGATTTTGACAGGGTCACCCGCAAGAACCTGAACAGGCAATACTATTTCAACGACCAGGTCGGGCAGCAGAAAGTCTATGCGCTGGCCGACACGATGTATTTCATCAATATGGACATGAAGATCGTCCCGGTGAACAAGAAACTGACACCCCAAAACATCGGAACCATTTTCAAGGATTGCGATGTGATCGTAGAGGCCTTTGACCTTGCCGAGATGAAGCAGATGCTGATCGAGACCGTCCAGATGCTCTGGCCGGAGCGGCCGCTGGTAACCGGTCTGGGGATGGCCGGCTGGGGCGACAGCAATTCCATCCGCACGACCCGGGTCGACAACCTGTACATTTGCGGGGACGGGGTCTCCGAGACCGGTCCCGAGGCGCCTCCCATCGCGCCGCGGGTGGGCATGGTGGCCAACATGCAGGCCAACGTGGTCCTGGAAATCCTTCTTAACACTGCGCACAAGAAATGAAAATCACGCTGAACAACCGGACGGAAGAGATCGACGCAAGCGAGCTGACAATACAGGAGCTCATCCACAGGAAGAACTTCACCTTCAAGCTGCTGATCACCCGGATCAACGGCAGGCTGGTCAGGAAAGAGGAAAGGGACGCTGTGGTCATCAGGGACGGCGACAAAGTGGACGTCATCCACCTCATCAGCGGCGGCTGAGCCCCGGCACCGGGCTGCTACAGCACTTCAGCCACCACGAAGGTACTTCCGCCGACGAATACCAGGTCCTCCTCACCTGCAGCCTGCTGAGCAGCCTTGAACGCCTCGCTGACCGATGAGTAGGACTTACCTTCAAGCCCAAACCCTCCGGCCCGCAAGCGGAGCACTTCCTGGTCGAGCCCGCGGGGGATCCCGGGTTTGCAGAAATAATAGCGTGCTTCGGCGGGGAGCAGCGCCAGCATGCCCTCCAGCTCTTTGTCGTCAACCGTTCCCAGCACGAAATGGAGGGTCCGGTGACCGACCTGCCGGATCTGCGCCATCACCTCCCGGATACCGTCCTGGTTATGCCCGGTATCACAAATAGTGAGGGGTGCCCTGGAAAGGACCTGCCACCTTCCCGCCAGCCCGGTATTCCCTGCCACGTTCAGAAGCCCCCTGCGAAGGGCCGTCTCATCGACAGGAAACCCGGCATCTTTCAGCCTCTCCACCGCCGCCAGCACCGTCAGCGTGTTCTTTACCTGGTAACCCGGCGCAAAGGGCAGCTCCAGGGAATCCAGGTAGGGTGTGCCGGCGCGTCTGACATCGAGGGACATGCCGGCCTCGCCCGACCCGCGGGTCCCGGTCAAAGAAGCGGCGAACCGCTGATCGGCAAACTCCACCGCGGCACCACTCTCCTGTGCCACCCGCCTGAAGAGGCCTTCGGTCTCGGGCTGGGTCTCCCCGACGACCACGGGAACCTCTGGCTTTATGATGCCGGCCTTTTCCGCGGCGATCTTTTCCAGGGTATCACCCAGGAAACGGGTATGGTCAAGGCCGATGTTGGTGATCACCGACAGGACCGACCTGACCACGTTGGTGGAATCGAGGCGGCCACCCATGCCCACTTCGACCACGGCCACATCGACCTGCTGTTCCGCAAAATGTTCCATGGCCATGCCGAAGGTATATTCGAAGAACGAGGGGCGAATATGTTCCAATGCGGGGGTATGCCTGGCAACGAAGGAGACCACATCCTCCCTGGGGATCTTCCGGCCGTTGATGCGGATCCTCTCCCTGAAGTCGGTGAGGTGGGGCGAGGTATAGAGGCCGGTGCGGTATCCCGCCT
>CAYLTG010000033.1:0-27244 GCA_964386225.1 uncultured Bacteroidales bacterium | reverse complement strand
ACTGCCACCCCCCCCGGGTTCATACACGATCAGCTTCTGGTTGGGTTGAATGGTATTGCCCGACAACTGGTTCCAAGACTTCAGGTCGGCGACGGAGCATTTGTATTTGCTGGCGATAAGCCCCAGGTTCTCTCCGCTCTTCACAACGTGATACCCCTTTTCGAGGTTGCTCACATCCTTGAGCTTCTCCGCCGGCTGGGAAGATGTCGTGGAGGATGAACCCGAGGAAGTGTAACCGGGTGCATAGACCACCAGCTTCTGACCCGGGTAAATGGTGTTGCTCCTGAGGTTGTTCCAACTTTTCAGGTTGTTCACGCTGCAGCGGTATCGCTGGGCGATCAGGCCAAGGTTCTCCCCCGACTTCACCACGTGGATGTTCCGTTCCTGGGCCTTTTTGATCTCGGCCAGCAGTTTTTCCTTTTCAATGCCTTTTTTGGTCTTGAAAGCGTAGAGTTCCTGTTCGTGTTCCACGAAGCCGCCCGAATAGCTGAAAGGCAGCCTGAGAATGTACTTCTGGTCTTCGTTCGAGGGGATGATGCCCGCCTTGTAGGCCGGGTTCAGGAACCTGATCTCCTCCTCGCTGATGCCCAGGAATTCGGATAGCTGGTCGAACGACAACACATCGTTCACGATCACGGTGTCGATCTGCTGGTGGAAAATGCCCGGGCGCACCGGGTACAGATTGTACTCGGCCGCGTAGTTCATGATGTAAGCCACGGCGATGAAAGCCGGCACATAGCCCCGGGTCTCCCGGGGCAGGAACGGCCAAACGGCCCAGTAGCTCCTGGTCCCGCCGGCCCTCCGGAGAGCCTTGTTCACATTCCCGGCACCGCTGTTGTAGGCGGCAAGGGCCAGCGACCAGTTGCCATAGATGTCATAGAGGTCCTTGAGGTGACGGCAGGCGGCATCGGTCGATTTGATGGGGTCGAACCGGTCGTCGACCAGGGAGTTGACCTTCAGCCCATAAAGCTTGCCGGTGCCATACATGAATTGCCAAAGCCCCTTGGCACCTGCCCTGGAATTGGCGGTGGGATTCAGGGCCGACTCCACCACCGCCAGGTATTTAAGCTCCAGCGGCATGTCATACTTGTCAAGGTATTCCTCGAACAGCGGGAAATAAACCTCTGCCAGCCCCAGCATCTTGGAGGTCAGGGCCCTTCGGTTCTTTGCATAGGTGTTTATGTAACTCTTCACAGCAGGGTTGTAGGTGAGTTCCACAAGGGTCTCCCTGTTGAGGGCGTCCAGGCGGGCGATGACGACCGAATCAGGATAATCGGGTACAAAATCTGGGGCGAATCCATACTTGTTCAACTGGCTGGTGTCGTCCACAAAGGTGGTGTTGGAGAAAAAGGTGACCGCCACCAGGCTGTCAAGCATATCGATGATGTAATCATCGACCGGTTCAATGTCGGCGGGGACCGATACCAGCGCCGTTTGTTTTTCTGCCGGATTCAGCAGGGTATCGGCATTTTCCTGCGCCATGGTGAGGCTCTGCGGCAAGACAAGTACAAGCCAAACACAAAGGTAGCTGAGGGTCTTTCTTTTCATGAATTCTCTTTACTGTTGAATGTCCAAAAAAGTGTTTACGGACAGTTCCTCCGATCGTTACAAATGTATTGGAATAAACGCACGGAAAGGACAAAAATTTCCCGGCATCATGGAAGCAGGTTCACGAAATTATTTCTGGGACCTAATTCTTCTTCTCTACTGAACCATCATCTTTTTTCCCGTTCTCATCGGGGTTGATGCCATCCTTGAACTCTTTCACGCCCCTGCCAAGTCCGCGCATGAGTTCAGGGATCTTTTTACCGCCGAAAAGGAGAAGCACTACCAGGACGATCAGTACGATCTGCCAGGGGCCTATGATTCCAAGAAGAATGCTAGTGATCATAACCATGAATTTTGAAAAACAAAGGTACGAATTATTTGATCGATCCCACGATTCAGCCAAGAATATCGAAAACACCAACCGGGTGCAACCATTGAATCCTGCAAAAAGTCTAAATTTGCGTATTTTGTGCACAAAATTGATTCGGACATGAAGCAATCCTTACCATTATTGATGACGATCCTGCTTGTTGCGGGCTCCATATCCATTTCCGGGGCACAGGACGAAGGCCCGGTAAAGAGGAAATATACCCTCACCCACCATATGTCGGAGGAGGAAAAGGCCCTGTTCCATACCGTGGGAGCCGATTATGAGCCTACTGACCCGCCTCCCGGCGAGATCCACAACATTGCCGAGTTTGAAAGAATGGAGGGGGTGCTGATCGGGTATCCCGGGGCTTTCGGCATCTCCTACGAGCTCATCGCAGCACTGTCCGAGACGGTGCCGGTGACCACGGTCGTGGAAAACAACAACCAGCTCAATTTTGTCATCGGACAATACGAGGCCAACGGTGTCAACATGGACAATGCCAATTTCCTGGTGACAGCGCTGGATTCCTACTGGACCCGTGATTATGGTCCGTGGTACGTCCGTTATGGCGATGACCAGATCGGGATCATCGACTTCGTGTACAACCGGCCCAACCGTCCCAACGACAATGCCATCCCGCCCCAGATGGCCGATTACCTCGGCATTGAATGGTTCGGGATGGAGCTCATTACCGCCGGCGGCAATTACATGACCGAGGGGTATGGCGTGTCTGCCTCCTCCGACCTCACCTGGGTCGAGAATCCCAGCCTGACGCCGGAGGAGATCGACCAGATGCTCCTGGATTATTGCGGGATCGATACCTATCACGTGCTGCCCGACCCCAACAACACCTACATCGACCACATCGATTGCTGGGGGAAATTCCTGGATGTGGACAAGGTCCTGATCCGTGAGGTGCCCGCATCCCATCCGCAATACGACGAGATCGAAGCGACGGCAGCCTACTTCGAAGGGCAGGTCTCGGCATGGGGCAACAACTACCAGGTGTACCGGGTCTGGACCCCGAACAACGAGCCCTACACCAATTCCCTTATCGTCAACGACAAAGTGTTCCTGCCCATCATGGGAGGTCAGTGGGACGATGAGGCGGTGGCAGCTTACGAGGAAGCCATGCCCGGGTACGAGATCCTGACCTTCACCGGGTCGTGGGAATCGACCGATGCCCTCCACTGCCGCACGAAAGGGATCGCCGACAGGAACATGCTCTACATCGAGCATTATCCCTTGCTCGGGGACCAGGAGGTCATGGACGAATACGGCATCACCGCTGAGATCACGGCCTATAGCGGTGAGCCGGTCGTCAATGGAGAAGTGAAAGTGGTCTGGTGGATCAACGGCATGCCCCAGGACGACATCGTCATGACCCATGAAGGTGGAAAACTCTATTCGGCCGTCTTGCCCGCAGGCATGCAGGGTTCCGAGATCGCTTATTACATCGCCGCCGTCGATGAAGGAGGCAATGCCGCCAGCCATCCGTTCATCGGAGGGCCCGATCCGCACAAGTTCTATGTGGGAGAACAGCTTTTTGCCGCTGTTTCCCTTGACGTGACCGAGATCACCGCCGCCGCCCCGCAGGGGAATGTGGCCGAGGAATCGTTCCATATCGCCAATACAGGCGACATCGAGCTGAATTATGAGATCGAATATACAGCCGCCGTGTTCGAAGACTACAGCTTCGACATCGAGGACAGCCCCGCGCCCAATTCATGGAACAGCAATACCTTCACGGAACTGGGATGGGTGGAATATGACGTCGACGGCGTGGTGGGCGAGATCGCAGGCTGGACCCTGTCGTTCGACTGGGATGTGGACCAGTACGTGTATGAAAGCACCATCTTCGCCCAATCCCCGGCCGGCACCGTCACCATCGTGGCCGCCGGCCTTCCCGACGGCAATTACGCCCTTAGCCTCGATGCGTTCAACGGCGAGCAGATGCAGGGCACCTGGAAGCTCTGGCTCACCGATAACTATGGCGACGGAGGACACCAGGCCACTAACATCGTGATGACCATCACCAAGACCTACATCATCCTGCCCTGGCTCAGCGTGGAACCGCTCACGGGTACGGTGCAGCCCGGCAATGCTGATCAGATCGATGTCACCTGCATGGCCTCCATCCTCCCGGTCGGGGATTATGAGGGCAAAATTTGGGTCAGCTCCAACGATCCCGATTACCCCACCATCGAGGTACCTGTTTATTTTACCGTCAGCGTGCAGTCCGGCACCGATCGCCCCACGGACCGACAAGCGCTGGTCAGCAACCACCCCAATCCTTTTTCGGACCAGACGATATTCGAGGTTTGGAACCCCGATTCCGAACCGGTACACCTTCTCATTTTCGACGGCCGCGGCAGGCTTGTCAGCCAACTGACGAATGACCAGGGCTCCGGGGGTGTGGAAAAGATCACCTGGAACGGGACCGATCACCGCGGTGCAAGGTTGTCCGGGGGCATTTACTACTACCGGATTACCGTCGGGACCGATAGTCATACGGGCAAGCTGATCTTGAGATAGAGGGGGATCGGCGATCCCTGCGGGCTGGCATTTCCGCCGGCAGCGGGCTAACCTCCCGCTCATGATGTGGGCGGGTGAATTTGTCGTCGTCATGTCCGTTCATTTTTCATACTTTAGCATGACCTAACACCATTCGTTATGAAGTTCTATCTCCTTTCTGCTTTGCTTTTCTCCGGACTTGTCGCGTTGGCCCAGGAAACGACCCCGGATCAGGACCAGATGGGTTTCCCCGAGGTCAGCACCATCACTGTCCAAAAAGGGCAGACGCTCCTTGATCTCATGGGGTCCCTGGTAACGGATGATATCCAGACCGACATCGATCCCGGTGAGGCCCCGGAAGGGGATTTCATGTTCCGTCCTGCCTTTTCGACGGATGGCGGCAAGGTCCTTGTTCCCAACGGAGGGACCGACAATGTCACCATTTTCGACCATGCCACGATGACGGCGGAGGCCATCGTGGAGGTCGGCGATTATCCATGCGATGTGGCGGTCACCGACGACTATGCCGTGGTTCCCTGTATCTTCGGCGATGAGATCTACGTGATCGACCTGGAGGATTATTCCATAGCCGCCACGTTTGGCACACCCGCCGGTGCACAACCCTGTGTGGTGGAGGTGAGCCCCGACGGAACGCATGCCTTCATTGCCTGCGACATCAACGACCAGTGCGAGGTGATCGACCTGCAAACCCTGACACAACTGGACCCCATCCCAGGCTTTCCCGTGTCCCTGCTGACCTTCTCCTGGATATCGACGGGGGGCAGGAGTTCCTTCTCTTTTTCCAGGTTCGAGGTAGCCCCGGATGGCGGTCACCTCATCGTTGGGAATTCCGAAAATGAGGTCCTTTTCATTGACCCGCTGTCAGGGAATATCGACTTTTCCGTGGCGGATATTCCCAACTGTTTTACGGTGGGCCTCTCCGGCGACGGGCTTAAAACCATCGCCCTCAGCGACGAGAATGGTGTTTTCAATGCCTTCCGGATCGACAATGCCACCCATGCGGTGGATGCCACGGTGACCCTCACGGGGCAAACACTTTCCACTTACGACGTGGTGGCCGACATGGAAGGGAACAGGGCGTTTGTCGGCATCGGCAACAACTCCAGCGCCATCGTCCGGTTCGAATCGGGCGATTATGTCACATTCACACAGACCTACACCCCTTTCTGGATGGGGGTGACACACGATCATGCCTACGCGGTCAGCGGCCAGTACAGGTTCTCCATCCTTGAATTCGAGTCCGGGACCATGGTAGACCAGTTGCAGGGCTACAGCCAGAACTTCGGCTGCGTGTCACCGGTGGCGTATGAGGTGCTCAGCTTCGATCCCCTGCGCTATGAAGGGGTCTATTTCTTTGGTTTTTCCGATCCGGGCGACATTCAGTTCAACGGCAAGACCATCGGCGGCTGGCCCGCGGAGGGTGACACACCCTACAGGATCGCCATTTCCCCCGACGGCACCCGCGCAGTGACTTCCAACTCCATCTCGCAGAACGCCTCCATCATCAACCTTGAGACCTATGAGGTGGAAGCCATACTGGAACTGGAGGAAGGCTGCGATGCCCTGGCCATCACCCACGACTCGCAATGGGCCGTCATGGGTGGGTATGACCTCAATACCATCAAGTTGATCGACCTGTCGGCCAACGAATATGTCGCTTCCGTCTATACCGGTCAGCGGCCGCTGATGGTGGCCATTGCACCTGACGACTCCCATGCCTACATCGGCAACCTCAAACAGAACTCGGTCTCCTTTGTGGAATTGGACGGAGCGGCCAGCAGCGAGATCGTGGAGATACCCACCGGTGTCATCGGGCTCTCGTGGGCCGCTTACGGCGTCAGGAGCAGTGTCGAGGTGGATCCCACCGGACAGTATGTGCTGGTCGCCGCCAGCTTCGAGGACCAGGTTCAGGTGATCGACATCGCCCAGCAGCAGATCGTCGCCAATCTGCCCGTCGGCACCTTCCCGCTCAAGATCGCCTTTAATGCCGATGGAGACTATGCCGCGGTGACCAACTACAGCAACGACACCTATTCCATTATTCATGTGGACGGTGCCGGCTCCTCGGTGGTGGGGACCTTCAATACGGGCGACGGCCCCCTGCGGCTGGCCTACAACCCCGTGAACGATGAATTCGGGATCGTGAACTACGGGGCCAAGACGGTCGTCAATGTGGACCCGCAGACGGGGGCGGTCAACAGCACGGATTATTACACCCAGTATGGCAATCCAATCATGATCCAGTACGATACGGAAGGCAACCCCATCGTCCTGACCCTGTCCACCAACAATGAACCCGGGCATATCATCCGGAAGGACGATGCCATCCCACTGCCTGCCACACCCACCTATTTCGATTATTGCCCCGCCACCAACACTGCCGTGGTTTGTATGCCGGGGCCCGATTATGTCACCGTCATCGAATATGACCAGTCTGTGGATCCGCCGATGGCCGATTTCACGGCCAATGTCACCACGATCCAGGTGGGCAGCGATGTGCAGTTCACCGACCTCACCCAAAATGACCCGACTGCCTGGGAATGGTCTTTCGAGGGAGGTGACCCGGCAACATCCGCGGACCAGGATCCGTTGATCAACTATCCCGAAGAAGGGACCTTCGATGTCACTTTGCTGGCCACCAACAATATAGGTTCGGACGAGATCACCAAAACAGACTACATCACGGTCCTGCCCATGACCTACATCTTCGAACCCCAAGGCCTCCGGGCCATCACCATCCAACCCAACCCGGCCGACGATCAGCTGCTCATCGGGTCAGGCAGTGCCATGGATATGCAGCTCCGGTACGCGGTGTTCGATGCTCAGGGGAAACGGGTCCGGTCGGGGACTTTGAGCGCACTGCCCGGGAAGATCGGTCTGGCCGGGCTGGACAGCGGGCTTTATTTTCTGAGATTATCGGTCTCCGGACAAACGGAGAGCTACCGGATCATTAAAAGATAAACGGGAATATGCGAGTCAACGGGAAGCATTACCGCACTGTCTGGATGGAGGGTCAGGTCGTATTCATGATCGACCAGACCCGGCTGCCCTTTGAGTTCGTCATTCATGAGGCCAGGGATTACAGGCAGAGTTGCGCGGCCATCCGCACCATGATCACCCGGGGGGCGGGGGCGATCGGCGCCACAGCCGGATTTGCCATGGCACAGGCGTTCCTCGAGGCGGATCACCGGCAGGATGCCAGCCTGGTGGAGCGTGCGCGCCTGGAGATCGAATCGACGCGGCCCACGGCACGCGACCTTTTTTATGCCATCGACCGGGTTTTCCTGGCCGGCCGCGCCGGTGCTGCCATGGCATACAGGGAAGCGCAGGAAATTGCCGGAGAGAATATCGAGGCCGCACGGCGCATCGGTCGGTACGGAGCGGAAAAGATAAGCAACGGCGCCCGCATCGAGACCCATTGCAATGCAGGGTGGCTCGGGTTCGTGGATTATGGAAGCGCACTGGCACCGGTCTACCTGGCCAATGAGCAGGGGAAAAAGGTGTTTGTCTATGTGGACGAAACGAGGCCCCGCAACCAGGGAGGCCGCCTGACTGCCTGGGAACTGGCCAATGAATCCATTCCCCATGCCGTCATTCCCGACAATGCAGGGGCCCATTACATGTCGAAGGGCCTGGTGGATATGATGATCGTCGGCGCCGACCGCATTGCTGCCAACGGCGATGTGGCCAATAAGATCGGTACACTGGAAAAGGCCATCGCCGCCAGCCGGTATGGGATACCGTTCTATGTAGCTGCACCACTGTCTACCTTCGACCGGGCCGCAGCATCGGGTGATAACATCCCCATCGAAGAACGCGGGGAGGATGAGGTGATGTACATTGAAGGACCGGATGCCGCTGGTAACATGGCGAGGATCAGGGTGACCAATCCGGGCTCCGGGGTGATGAACCCTGCCTTTGATGTCACACCGGCATCGCTGGTCACCGGCATCATCACCGAGAAGGGGATTGTCAGGGCAGAGCGCGGAGCGATCGGAAAACTGTTAAGAATATGATGGAAATGCTCAAGGACAGGGAAAAAGTGGCTGCGATCATGCGGCGGCTGTATGCGAACCGCCTGACGACGGCCTCCGGCGGCAACGTCAGCATGCGCGTGGGCGACAAGGTACTGATCACCCCCTCGCAGATCGACAAGGCCACCATTACCGCAGAGCAGATCGGTGTGCTTACCCTGGAAGGTCAGAGCGTTAGCACCCGGATCAAGAAAAGCATGGAAACGGGGATGCACCTGGCCATCTATAAACAGCGCCCCGATGTGAAAGCCCTCGTCCATGCTCACCCGGTGTTTGCCACGAGCTTTGCCGTGACCGGAAAAGCCATCAAGACAAACCTGGCCGGCGAATCCAGGGCCATCCTCCGGGAACCGGTGCTTGCATCGTATGCCCTGATGGGGACCGCTGAGCTGGCCGACATCGTTTCAAAGGCTGCTCGCCATACCAACGTCGTGCTGATGCAGAACCACGGGGTCATTGCCCTCGGAGAGAACCTGTTCCAGGCATACGACCGGATGGAGGTGCTGGAGGCCGCCGCAAAAATGACACTGCTTACCGACATGCTGGGCGGTGCACGGGAACTCGACCCCGATCAGCTTCGGCAGATCGATGAGCTATTTGAATGAAACAGTGAGCCTGTGAGACAATGCTTCAATATTTTGAGCAATTTTAACCCGAACAACCGGTCCATATGAGAGCTTGCAGAAGTTTGCTGCTATTGGTGCTGTCCATGACGGCCTGCACCGTATTTTCGCAGCGGGCCTCCAGCTTCCGGGCCGACTTGGGGTTGGTCTGGAATCACCAGGGTTTTTTCAAGCTTTTCGACGGGGTGGCAGAGGCTGGGATCGGCTTCAACATGCAGGTGGCGGGCAACCTGGCCGCTGGCGCCTCCATGCGGCTCGGCATTCTGTCAAGAAGCGGCACGACCAACAGGCTGGCCGTCTACAGACCGGGGGTCAACCTGCATTACCGAATTCCCCTGTCGGGCCGACTCGCCATTGTGCCGCAGGCCTCCATTGGATATGCCTTCCTGGGGATATCCAACGGGGAGTTCAGCTACAGGGAGACCCGGTCGGGATGGAACCCCGGGGCTGAACTACGCATCCTCTGGACCCGGCAAAGCCCGCTGGATTTTTACCTGTTCGGGAGGTTCGATGCCGTGTTCCTGGACGAGGACCCGGACTTCACCCGGTTGGAATATTACAGGCGCGTCCTTATGACCGCAGTTGGTATCGGCATAAACATAAAATCGCGTACGCAATGAGGGCATGCCTTTTTAACCTGTTCGCCTTTGGATGCCTGGTCTCCGCGGCCCTTTCCTGTTCCGTGGAGGACGAGGCCCTTGACCTGGACGTCGGATACTTGCACGTGTCCGACGCGCTGGAATACTGCCAGGGCCCATGCTCGGAACCACTCGAGTGGGAGGATGCCGGGATATCCGTTAAAGGGTATATCGTCGACGTGGAGGACGAGGGCGCCATGGGTGAAGCCTACTCAAAAGGACGCCTGTTCCTGCATGACATCCGGAACGGCTTTTTTCTGGAGGTCCGGGTCACAGGTGACAAGGATGCCGTTTTCTCTTTCCTGCAAGGTGTTGCCAAATTCGACGAGGTATTCATTAAAGGAACGGCCGCACCGGTCATCATTGACGAGGACGATGAATGTGTCAAGGGGCTGGTGGTCAGGCTCTCTAGTGTCAATGATATGGACATTAACCTGTAGGTCTATGGAAACATGCAACTGGCCGGGCAAAGACCCGATGATGATCCGGTACCACGATGACGAGTGGGGCGTTCCGGTCCACGATGACGTAAAACATTTTGAATTCATGGTCCTCGATGCATTTCAGGCAGGCTTGAGTTGGGCCATCGTGCTGAGGAAGAGAGATGGTTTCAGGAAGGCGTTCGACCAGTTCGACATCAAAAAGATCGCAGCATACGACGAAAGCAGGATCCGGGAATTGATGAAAGACGAGGGGATCATTAGGAACCAACTGAAGATCCGGGCAACCGTGAACAACGCCGGGAGGTTCCTCGAGACCCAGCAGGAGTTTGGAAGCTTTGACCGGTACATCTGGCAGTTCACAGGCTACCAGACGAAGATGAACCGCTGGATGAGCCTTTCTGAACTTCCCGCCACAAGCCCCGAATCGGACCGCATGAGCAAGGACCTGAAAAAAAGAGGTTTCAAGTTCGTCGGGTCCACCATCTGTTATGCCTATATGCAGGCCGCAGGCATGGTGAACGACCACCTGGTGCAGTGTTTCCGGTACAGGGAATTGACCGGTGCCGGGATCAGCGGATCATGACCTTTTCTGAATATGAATTGCCATTCAGCCGGATCCGGAGGTAATAGAAGCCTGCGGGCCAGCTGTCGGTCGCTACATGCAGATGTCCCCTGCCCGTGGCCCCGGTGCCCATCAGGACACCTTGTGCATTGTAAATGTCCAGCAGGATCTCACCGGATGCGGATGCAGAACGGATGCTGAAATCCCCGGCCGCCGGGTTCGGATACACGGTATAGGGACCTCCTGTCTTCGCCCTGTCCAGGCCCACTGTCCAGTTTACATGGATGACCAGCGGTTCCGAAAATTCACTCTCCCCGCAAACATTGACCGCCTTTACCCGCAGTTCGGCCGTGTAGTCAGGTTCGTTGCTCCAGTAGATCTTGACCTTCGTGATGGTATCGCCATCCACGATCACACCCACATCCTCAGGGGTCAGTTCCCAGACGTACTCTTCGGCATTGGGGGCCCAGGTGCTGTAGTACGTGATATTCGCCGTATCTGTGCTGAAGTTGGCAGGTCCCTGGGGTTGATCGGGAACCACCGCTTCGTATTCCACTTTCATATAATCCTGAATGGCCGTGGTGCTGCTGTTGCTTCCGTTGGAGACGGTCAGGCTGACATCGAATATCCCGCTTCCGGCATAGGTTACCAGGGGGTTCTGATCTGTTGACGTCGCCGGGTCGCCCCCTTCAAAGGTCCACTCCCAGGAGGTCGGCGATCCGGTCGACAGGTCATTGAACTGGACCTCGGTCCCTTCACAGACCTTGACGGCACTGGCATTGAAGCTCGCATTCAGCACCGAGGCATCGATGTATACCCCATCGTGGCGCACATTGTACTGCAGGATCGTGAGGGGTGAATGGTCCGGGTCCATGGCCACATTGGCATCCCACAGGTAAAAATCTAGGTTATTGGCCGTGATCACGTTGCTGGCGCCCGAGATGTCAAGCTCGCCGTCGTTGTTGATATCGGCCACGAACGGGTTCATGAAGAACGAAGAGCCGTTGAGGCCAAGCGGCCATCCATCCATGGGGGTTCCGTCGTGGTTGTATCCCAGGTACACGTTTGCACCGGTATTGTCGTCCCACATCAGCTCCACCATGTTGTCGCCGTCCAGGTCGGCCAGGATGATCTGGTTGTTGATGGCGTTCATGTAGCCCGTGGGCCATCCCGGCAGGTAGTTGCCCGCCTTGTCCCAGGCATAGACCCTGTTGGCGGGGCTTCCCGAAAGCACCTGGTCGCCGATGGCGATATCAAGGCTGCCATCCCCGTCAATGTCGCCCACGGCCGGCGGCCCGTAGATCCAGTAGGAGGTGACCTTTGGCCACCCGGGGAAATTGGACCCATCGCTCTTCAGCACGTGCACGGCGCCATTCCCGGCACTCAGGCTGTGGTCCCCGGCGATGATCTCGCGCAGGCCGTCGCCATCCAGGTCTGCCAGCACCGGGCTTGAATAGGAGAACACACGGTCGTTCCCCGGGGTGAAGGGGAACCCGTCCAGGACTTCCCCGTCCAGGTCGAAAGCGTAGATGCTGTAGTAGGATTCGGCCACGATCTCAGGGATATTGTCGCCCGTTATATCCCCCACGGCCACCGATGAGGCCGGGATGTAGTCGAGCTGAACCGGGAACCCGGGCCAGGACGACCCGTCGCCCGAATAGACGCCGACATAGCCGTCGGGCCAGACTCGCTCTTCAAGAATGATCTCATGGACACCATCCCCGTCCAGGTCGGCCAGTACCGGGGTCTTGGTGGCACCCCCGGTGAGGCTTACCGGGAAGCCGTCCACCACCGTGCCGTCCTTGTGAAAGGCCGTAAGGGTGCCCGTGTTGCCGGTCCCTGCCTGGCGGCTGGATACCACGATCTCACCCTCGCCGTCGCCATCAATGTCGCCGAAGGCCGGGGCGCCATCGGGATACTGCAGCACCGACTGGGGCCAGCCGTCCACAACGCTGCCGTCAACGTTCCAGGCGTAGACCTGCTGGGTCACACAGTAAACGATCTCCTGGTCGTCGTCAGCGTCAAGGTTGCAATAGATGCCACCCCTGTTGGAACTGCCAATGTAGCTCAACGGCCAGTTGGGATACAGTTCGATGTTGCTCAGCAGTTTCAGGGCTGCTGCGGTGGGCTGAAGGAAATCCTCATGGACCAGCAGCTTGCCGTCAGCATCCGCCATGGCCGGGACAGGGCCCTGGAGGTCGGAAATGTCGACAACCGCTACCTGTGCAGCCAGGTGGCCTGAAAAAAGCAATGCAAATGCAATTAGGTGTATGGTATTTTTCATGATCGGTGTTTTGACCATTAAAATTAAAAAGAATTTTCAAGCCGATGGATAATTCCATCCACTTTCGCGGTAACCGGCAAGGGGCGAGATCATGCCCGATGAAAAGGGCGGAATGCTGAAATGGTTGGAAGATCAGGAAATGGACCGTTATTTCCGGCAGAAGAAGATCACTTCTTCCCTGTTCAGGTTCAACCTGGGGTCATGGAATGTGGGGTCGGGGTCCTTGACCCAGGAGAAAATGTCTACCGTGAAACCTGCTTTTTCAAGCCTTTGCGGATAATCCAGTCCGTAGATCCTGACATGGTCCCAGTGTCCGAAGGTGAGCTCCCGGTCTTCCCTGCCGGTGACCGTCGGATCCTCGAAAGTATCCTTCAGGGTGAGGGAAAAGGGTACCTGCAGGATGGCCCATCCCCCGGGTTTGAGCACCCGGTAGATTTCTCGCATGGCCTTTTTATCTTCGGGCACATGTTCGAGCACATGGTTGCAGAGGATGGCATCGAACGACCCATCGGGATATGGAATGGCGGTGATATCGATCTTTTCCATCACCCCTTCCTGGTAGAGATCGGCCGTGAGGTACTTGATGTTTTTGCGCTTGCGGATAAGGTGCTCCAGCGAGGGCTCCGGAGCAAAATGCAGAAGCCGGGCGGGTTGGGTGAAAAGGCCTGTTTTACTCCGGAGAAAGAGATACAGCAGCCGGATCCTGTCCGAAGCGTTGCAGACCGGGCACAGGGCGGTCCGCACCCCGGCCCCGACGATCCGCTTCTCGCGGATCACCTCCAGGTCGAAGCCAAGTTTGAGCTGCAGCCGGGTATCCGAATTGCACAGGGGGCAGTGGTATGCGTCTCCGCGGAATCGGGCCCTCAGGTAAGCGTACTTGAGCCCTGTCCTGAGATCCTTTGGCAAAAGGGATCTGGCATGCTGGTAGAACCTATTCATCGGCTTCGTGGCGGGTAAGGTTCAATGAATCTAAAACGGGGAGCAGGTCGGCGGCGATCTTTTCCGAGATCATGAGGTTCCCGGCCTCCCCGGTATGGCACCAGTCGATGAAGATCGGCTCGCGTACCGGGGCGAAAAGACCTGACAGGTTGAAGAAGTGAATGTGCTCGTAGACCAGGTCCTCGGTGAACAGCATGCCGCTCACCTCTTCCAGCAAAGGCTGGATCGGGGCTGCCCGTTCAAGTTCCCCTTCCTCGTAGCCGGTCCTGAATGCTTTGTCGAAAACGCTGGGCTGCCAGTAGAACAGGGCCTGGAACCCGTATTCCTTGGCCAGGGCATTCACCAGCCTGATGGTCTCGTTGTAATGATGGACAGTACTTTCGGCCAGGATTTCATGGCCGGATATCCCGTCTTTCTTCGGAATAGGATCCGTTCCCCCGAATTTGCCTGCGAAGAATCTGACCGTCGCCAGGGTCCTGAACGAATCGATCAGGACCAGGACGGATTTTTTCTTATCCCTGGCGGCATTGAATTCCAGTGCCCGCTGCGACTCGTTCTGGGGTATTCCTGCCCTGTCCGACCGGTAACTGCTCAGGATGTCGCTCAGTCCGCCGTAAAACACCGCCACATCAGGGATGTTCCCTTTTTTGAGTTCCATCATCAGGTGTTGAAGGTCCTGTGAACTGACATACCCCGATTCTCCCATATTGACCACCGCCGGGTTCATGCCGTTCCGGATCAGTGCATTGCCGGTGAGCGAGGGGATGGTATAGGCATCCCGCACGCCGGTACCCCAGACGGAGGATCCCCCGAGGAAGAAGATTGTGACGGGGTCCTGCTTTTGTGACAGGGGATGGGTCCTGGTCACCGTGGCGCGGTAGCCCTGGCCGTCTACCCGGATGAATTCACCGTCGAACGGATCCCTTCTCCAACAGGCATAGGTCTCCCAGTGATATCTCCCGCAGGCGTGGAGCTCCTCGTAATAGGCAGGTACCCAGTCCTGACCCCCGTAGCAGTCGGCCAGGGCCCTTTCGTCGGTCATGGGCTTGAAAGAGAGATAAATGCGGAAGGAGAGCTCAACTATCAGCAGCAGCAAGAGCATGATGCCGATGATCGACCACATTTCTCCAAGCCGCCTGAAGAATGCTTTCATGGAACGGTGTCAAAATTTCGCTAAATATACAAAAGCTGAAGCAAATGGCTGGTGCCATTGCCCCGGCAGGTCATTCCCTGGCGAATTTCCCGGTGTAGGTCTGGGCGCCTGTGCGCAGCCGGTAAAAGTAGATCCCGGGAGGAAGGTGCCCGACAGGGACGGAGATCTTACCATCCGAGCTTGCGCTGACTTTTTCCATCAAACTGCCGTCGGTGCGGTAGATCATGAGATCATACGGGAACCGCGGGCCGCCCGGGAGCTCCAGGTTAAGCTGATCCCCGGCGGGGTTGGGGTATGCCCTGATGCCGTCGCGGCGCCGGGACTCCGCCACTGAGACGATATGGGGTTTGAAGGTGATCGAAAGGTCGTCCACCAGCAACGTGCTGCCCAGTCCCGGCATCCCCCAGGCTTGCTCGAAATTCCCCGACCCGAAGGAGATGTTGACGGTGTCGGGTTCCGGCAGGGAATAATAGTCGACGGGCACCTCGAAATAGGTGTAGCCGGCTGCGGGCGGCAACCTCACGGAGGTCTTGTCGATCAGCACGCTCGATCCCGTACCCTGGTTGAAGTGGTAAAGGGCGATGCTCACGGTGGCCGAATCCGGTCCTGTGGGAGCGTATTTGTAGTATCCGCTGACCATCTCGGGGATGTCCTGGACGGCCATGCCCCCGACCGGGCCCCCTTCCCAGATGGTCCCGTTGGTGACGAAGGCAAGGGTGTCGTTCCAGTTGGTCTGCTGGCTTTCGATCTTGGCGGCGAAACTTCCCGAATGGCTGTCGCCGGTTTTGCTCACGGAGATGCCCGAGCCCGGCATGGTCAGTATGTTGGTGGTCTGCCAGTGATCGGGCTCTTCGGAGGAGAAGGTGGTCCAGTCCTCGAAATCGCCGTTCGGGAAAGGATCGCCGGGCCCGACGAATTGCACGTTATCGACATACAGCACGTTGCCAGCCACCGGCTCGGCAAATATGGAGGAGCTGATCAGCGCGATGGCCAGCGTGTCGGGGGAAATGATCGGGACCAGCCATTGCACCGGTACGGAGAAGTACTGGTAGCTTGCCTGCACCCCCGTAAACTGAGCTAAGGTCACGCCGATGGGGACGCCGAACTTTTTGAATACGGCTGCAACATAAGCCGTGTCGGTGGGGTCGATATCGTATTTGACGAATCCCGTCAGGGAGTCGGGGCGTTCATCGTAGGGTATCCCGCCGGTGAAGGTCCCTTCGCCGGGCTCCCCGATGAAAGCGGCCCCTTCGAGGACCCCGTCGGGGGTCACGATGGTCTCCAAACGCATCGCAGAATTGCCGGATACGGCCTCCGACGAGCGGGTGACATTGGGTTCGATGCCCCCGAAAAAGGTGACGGTGTTGGTGGTGGTGTAACCATCCGGATCCTCAAAATATTCTACCACGGTCCACTCCTCGAACCCACTGTTCAGTATCTCCTGTGCCGTCAATGCTGCCGGCCCCGCGAGGATCAGCGCGGCAGCGGTTATTCCTGTCATCTTCATGTGTGCAGATTTAAATTGCCTCCAGAGGGATACGTTCAAAAGGAGGCAAATGTTCACTCTTTGTGCTCCGGGTCATTCAAGGCTCCACTCCGACCCGTCCTTGGTATCCTTAACCTGGATGTTCAGCCGGGCCAGGTTGTCGCGGATCAGGTCCGAAGTGGGCCAGTCCTTGTTGGCCCTGGCCTGCTGCCGGATGTCCAGGATGGTCTGCATGAGCCCCCTGACCAGTGCTTCACTGCCGTCGCCGCCCTCCTCCTTCAACCCGAGAATGGTGACGACAAAGTCGTTCATCGCCTTCCGGAGCCGCCCCAGGTCGTCGCCGGTAATGGTTTCCTTCCGGTCCTTTACCGAATTGATGATCCTTACCCCTTCGAACAGGTGGGAGATGAGGATGGGCGTGTTGAAATCGTCGTTCATCGCCTCATAAAAGCGGTTGGTCAGCGCTGCAATATCCGACGTGCTGGCATTGCCCGTGCTCAGTTTTTCCATGGAGTGCATCGCTGCCATCAGTTTTTTAAGCCCGCGCTCGGCGGCCTGCAGCGCCTCATTGGAGAAGTCGAGCGGGCTCCGGTAGTGGGCCTGCAGCATGAAGAACCGAATGGTGACCGGTTCGTAGGCCTGCTCCAGCAGAGGATGCTTCCCGGTGAAAAAATCCTCGAGCGACACGGCGTTGCCCAGTGATTTCCCCATCTTCTGCCCGTTGAGGGTGATCATGTTGTTGTGCAGCCAGTACTTGACTGGTTGTTTTCCGTTGGCTGCCACCGATTGTGCTATCTCACACTCGTGGTGAGGAAACTGGAGGTCGAGCCCGCCGCCATGGATGTCGAATTGCTGTCCGAGGTATCTCGTGCCCATGGTGGTGCACTCCAGGTGCCAGCCGGGGTATCCGACGCTCCAGGGCGAGGGCCAACGCATCAGGTGTTCCGGCGAGGCCTTTTTCCACAGGGCGAAGTCTGCGCTGTTCTTCTTTTCCTCCTGGCCGTCCAGCTCCCGGGTATACGTCAGCAGTTCATCCACTTTCCGGCCCGAGAGGATGCCGTAATCGTGCTTTTTGTTGTAGGACTCGATGTCGAAATAGACGGAGCCGTTCCGTTCGTATGCATACCCGGCTTCGAGTATTTTTTTTGTCGTTTCTATCTGCTCGATGATATGTCCGGATGCATGGGGTTCGATGCTGGGCCTGAGCACGTTCAGCTTGTCCATGCTGGCATGGTACTGGTTGGTGTAATGCTGTACCACCTCCATGGGCTCCACCTCCTCCAAACGCGCTTTCTTGCCGATCTTGTCCTCTCCGGCATCGGCATCTCCTTCCAGGTGCCCCACATCGGTGATGTTCCTGACATATCGTACCTTGTAACCCAGGTGCAGGAGGTAACGGTAGATGACGTCGAACGTGATGGCCGGCCTGGCATGCCCGAGGTGCGCATCCCCGTAGACAGTGGGTCCGCACACATACAGGCCGACAAAAGGCGGTTTCAGCGGTTCGAACTTTTCTTTCTTCCGCGACAGGGTGTTATGAACGTAAAGCGAGGTTTCCATGTTGAATGTTCTTGTTGAGCTGCAAAAAAACACACCGGCCCATGCTGCTCCTCCTTCCTTTGCGGAGGTGGATCAGTAAAGGCCTTCGATCCCCGCCTTCACCTCCTCGGGGTCGGGGTTGATGTCGAATACCCGGTCGGGCCGCAGGTAAAAGAGGTCTTTGTCCTTTTTGAACCGTTCTTCACCGCCACCGGTGATGTTCAGCATGATCACGGCATCCCTGTCGAGCTTGCCGCCATGCACCTCCCGCATCAGGGTGGCGGTGGCGATGGCTGCTGCCGGGTGGATGTCAATGCCTTCAAGTTCCAGGAACAGGGCAGCCGCCTGGTCCGCCTCGGAGTTGTCGGCCAGCAGCACATCGCCGCCCGAATCGCTCAGGGCGTCGAACAGGCCGCCGGCAAGTCCGTATGGGGGTTTTCTGTTCGAAAGTACCTTGGCATTGATGCTTTCCACCTGTTTTCTGGCCATACCGTCGTCCAGCGGAAGCATGTTCCTCGATCCGGCCTTCCAGGCATCGAAGATGGGCTTGAAAGGCAGGTTCTGTGAAACCATCAGCTTCATCTTGTGATTTCCGTACCGGCCGTCGCCGATCAGTCTGAGGTTGGCCTCCCAGGCGGCGATGGCCCCTGTTCCGCTGCCGATGGCCTGGAAATAGTAATCGGGGATGCGGCCTATGGTGGTGGCCGCCGAAAGTACCGTAGTGCCCATGCCATCGCGGCGGGCGATGTTCTTTGCCCCTCCTTCGGGGACGAAGCGTTCCAGTTCCACCGCCAGGTTCGACAGGTGGATGGCATCGAAATAGTCGCCGCCCGATCTGGCAGCCACCAGCTTGACACAACTGTCGATCTGCTCCTCGAACCAAAGGGCGTTCAGGTTGTCTTCGGGAACGGCAAGGAGGAGTGGGATTTTGTTATCGGAACACACCTTGGCAAATGCCCTGGCCGTATTCCCTGCGGAGGCCACCACCAGCACTTTCTCCTCGCCCGGGTTCAGCCGGCCGCACACTGAGTAGGCTTCCGTCTCCTTGAAGGAGCATGTCTTCATGAAGGCATTCTTTTCGGGCCAGTACCCACTGAAGGTGATGTACAGGTTCCGGAGTCCCAATTCACGGGCAAGCCCCTCGCTCTTAAAGGTCACCGGCGCCGAGGAGCCTGTCAGGACGCGGTGCACCGGCAGCCAGTCGGCAAAGGTGTATATGCCGTATCCGTTGCCGAGCAGATTGAGTTGTTTTTCGCTGTAGATGGCCCTGATCAGCCCCGGAGTGGGCTCCCCCTCCGCCTCAAGCAGCCATCCGGTGTCGTCGAACACTTTTCCGCTGGCGATCGACTGCAGCCGGTAATCGGTCTTTTCGAATGCATTGTCCATGATCTTCTCAATCCGGTTTGACCGACAAAAGTATAAAATCGGACCGACGTATACCAATCTTATTTATGACATCACGGCCATGTCCGGGGACCTGCGACCCCATCCCGGCGGTGAACAAAGCGAAACCTTGGTTTAGTGTTTATGGCAGACCGAACGGCTCAAGACGACAGGGGCAACCCAAAATGTTGGCAGTCATGAAAAACTGTTTATCATTTTCTCCGCTGCGTTTTTCTCCGGCAGGTAACCTTAGGCTCATGAGTCCCCCTGGCACGGGAAACGGAGAAGGATCTGGCCACCGGGGTCGCCCTGGTTTTCAGGGGGAAAATGACCGACAAGCCGGAGGTGGCTGATTGGAACGGGTCGCCGCTAATCCAGGCTGACCCGGACTTTTTCTCCGGGCCCGACACGGGCCTTTGTGACCACCTTCTCCCCGTCCATTACGGTCAATGACAGGCCTTTTTTTTCAATGCGTTGCACCAGGATGGAAACATCACCGCCAAATGCATGCATATGCTCCAGCGAAAGGGTATCCCATGCCTCTGGCAACCGGGGGACCAGTTCGAACTCCCTCATACCTGTGGGGTTGATGCCCAGCATGCCCTCTGTAAAGATCCTGCAATACAATGCGCTCTCGGCCGACAGGTGTGCCATGTTCCCTTCCGGCCAGGCTTCCACCACATAAGGCACATGAAATCCAAGCAATCGTGTCGTCGAATAGGCCTGGAGCTTTTCCAGGGCCCTTTCAGTGCCACCGGCGCGGAATGCTCCCCTGAAGGCATAAAGTGTTCCGCGGTCCCAGAAAAGGTCCGGTTCCACCAGGTTGGGATTGTATTCCACCCGCACGCCGTTGTCGGTCCACAAGCGCGAGAACAGTGCATCGAGCGTGCCCGCCTGCCGGTCGGTTATGCCCATGACCAGGGGGAGGCATATCCAGTGCCTGAGGTATTCATGGCCTTCAAAATACCGATAGGTGTCGAGCCCTTCGATGGTGGCTCCGAAATGCTGCTCGATGGCGGCAGCCATGGCCTCTGCCTGCTGCCTGTATTTATTTTGTTGTGAGGCGGGCACTCCGAGGGATCTCCCCAGGTCGGAAGCAAGCAACAGGGCTCCGTAATACAGGGACGATGTGGACAGGTTGGCAGAGCCGGTGGATATCCTGCCTTCCATCTCATCCGAATCGGAGTCCACGACCCCTGCCGCATTCCTCCGCCGGTCGCAATAGCCGAGGCACCATTCGATCAGTGGCCAGAGTTCCCGGGCCACCGCCTCATCGCCGCTGGCCATGGCATAATGGGAAGCTCCGAAGGCGATCATGGCCGCATCGCCCCGGTCGGCACCGCAACAGGTCAATGTGCCGTCCATCTCAAAAGATGACCAGAAATGACCATCACCCTCCGGGATGTTGTCCAGAAACACCCGGTAGGCATTCAGGGCGGCACTGTTCCCGGCCGCATAGCCCAGGTAGGGGAAGAAAGGCCCTGAGTATTCGGCCTGGTCGTTGGCCCATACCCCCGTGTAATATCGGCCTCCGCCAGGCGAATGCACCAGCCCCATGGAAGTCCTGAATATGCTTTCTGCGGCCCGGATCTTTGAGAAATAGAAAAGGGTGTTCAAAGCAGTGTCAGGCGTCCGGAGGACAAGGTGGGTCCGCATGGTATCCAGGAAGTCCTGACGAAGAGCCAGTACCTCGTCAAAATTGGAGGTTATCGCGGGCTCGTTATTCAGGTATGCGGCGAAATAGGTTGAAAATGAATACTGTTCGCCGGGTGACAGGGTCACGGATGTACCGCCGGAAGATGAAACCTCAACCTGGTATGTGCCGAGGTCCCCGCTTTGCTCCCGTAAAAAGAATGTATCACCGATCTTCAGGTTCACCAGGGAGTCGCCCGTGTTCGTCAGCTCCCAGCGCTCTGCAAACAGCCGTTCGGTCATTGAGGGCAGCAGGGTCCGACAAACCCTGATCCCCTGCCGCGGGGCGTGGTGAAAGACAAGCATCCCCCGGATACTCACCGAGTCCAGCGGGCCGGGGACGAAAGTCCGTTCACCACATGCGATGGACGGAAGCAGCTCGTCCCCGAAATCGTGCTTGAGGTAGGCCCGGTATTTCTGCCAACGGGAAGCATCTGAATCGATATATACGCGCAGCTGGGGGAAAATAATGTGCCGAATGACCTCCAGGCTCCTGTCCTCGTCAACAGCATACCGGATGATGGCAGACACCTGCTGCCCGCTCATCTCCATGTTGTCGGAGTGGGGTAGTCGCGATTCCTGCGTCAGGTCCCACACGACGCCTCCCCCGGGGGAGACACTCCAGAAGATCTCGTCCTGCTGGGGATTGACCTGCGCATGAATGGCAGGTGCAAGGACAAGGGATAACATCAACAAGAGGAAATTGGAAGTTCTTTTCATCGCCCGGTGCTTTTATGCTGTCACAAATCTATGGAAAAGCTTCCAATGGCAGTCTAATAACTGAACCTCGGATTGACGGGGGGCAGTTTTTTAGAGCCGAAGCGATAGCTGACCCCGAACCTGAAGTTATACTGGTAATCGGTTGCCATCTCCTTCTGGCTGCTCAGGATCTCGTCAAGTGAAGCGATTCCTTTGGGTTGGTTGATCCGGTCGCGGTACATCGAAAGGCCGCACATGAAGTTCACCGAAACTCCCTTGAATACCCGTATGTCGCCGTACATGCTGGCACCCAGGGAATATTTCTCGGGGTCGTGGAGATAGCTGCTGCCGGCGACAGCGGCATCCAGGTACCCCCAGGTATTGCTGAAACGGGCCATGATCCTCAGGTTTTGCTTCCATCCGTCGTCGATCATCTTGTCGAAAATGGTGGGCTCAAGGTATTCGTTGTGCTCGTAAAGGACCGAATACATGATGCGGAACTGTTTCTGCAGGGACTCTTTGTAGGGGAATACATTGTATTCGATGGCCGGCCCTGCCTGCGCACGCAGGCCCAGGTTGTTGGGATGATCGCTTTTCACGAGGGCCACCCCGCCAAGCCCGAAATGCTTGCCCACGCTCGCGACGAGGAGGTTGCTGCTGTGGAATCCCCGCTGGCAGATGTTGTAATGGATCGTGGTATCGGCATATGCATCGGGATCGAAATAGGAGTAGCTGATCCTCGATTCGTTGTAGTCCAGGTAACTGTACGATTCAAGCTTGAACTTTCCGGTGATCCTGGACACGTTCAGGCCGAGGTTCAGGTTATAGGTCTGGTAGCTTTTCTGGTTGATCATGGATCCCATCCCGTTCAACTCGAACATCCAGTCGCGCCAGGGGTCTTTTTGCAACCCGGTTCCGTCTTCAAACAGGAAGCCATCACCGATCAGCAGCATCAGCCTGCCGGCGGCGGCGGTTTTCATGAGGAACGGCACCAGTCCCAATTGGATCTTCTCGAGGTAGAGGAGTCTGGTTTCCTCCAGGGTCATTTCAGGGGCCATGTTGAAAACGATGGTATCGCGCAGGGCAAAGAACCGCTTTCTTCCTGCAAATACCATGCTGGTGGCGGCGGATCCGTTGCCGGAGCTGATCCGGGTGACGATCAGGTGAACATCGGCAGCTGCCGGCTCGGTCACGAAATTGGCCACGGTCAGGTGCTCCGCCAGGTAATTACCGTCGCAACTGGTGCAATCAAGGAAGAGATTGATGCTGCCACCCCCAGCATGGGCTGTGGTGCTGTCCTGGGCTGACAGCACCACGGCCGCCAGGGATGTGAGCAGCGCGATCAGTATCCGTTTCATGGCTTGGTTGGTTTTTCATGGTTTGAACAGGCCTTTGGTCTTATGGCGTTCTACAAAATTAATTTCAGGCCCATGGAAATGAATGGCAGAAATCAACCATGAAAAAAAATGGCGGAATTCATCAAAAAAAAACCTGCCAGGGGATGGCAGGTTCGGATTTTTTTACGGATTGAGCCCGGAACTATTTGTATGCCGGTATCCCGGTGATTTCATGCCCGGTGATGAGCAGGTGGATGTCGTGCGTCCCCTCGTAGGTGATCACCGACTCCAGGTTCATCATGTGGCGCATCATGGGGTAATCGTTGGTGATGCCCATGGCGCCGAGCACCTGCCGGGTGTTGCGGGCCACGTCGAGGGCCATGGCCACATTGTTCCGTTTGGCCATGGAGATCATAGCGGGAGTGGCCTTTCCTTCATTGCGAAGGGTTCCCAGGCGCCAGACCAGCAACTGGGCCTTGGTGATCTCTGTCAGCGCCTCGGCCAGCTTTTTCTGTTGCAATTGGAAAGAGGCGATGGGCTTGCCGAACTGGTGCCGCTCCAGCGAATATTTCAGCGCCGAGTCGTAGCAATCGGAAGCGGCCCCCACGGCCCCCCAGGCGATCCCGTAGCGGGCTGAGTTCAGACAGCTCAGCGGGCCCTTCAGGCCTTTGACGTTGGGCAGCAGGTTCTCTTTCGGCACCCTGACATTGTCGAACACCAGTTCACCGGTCACAGAAGCCCGCAGCGACCATTTCCCGTGGGTCTCGGGTGCGGTCAGCCCCTCCATCCCCTTTTCCACGATCAGGCCGCGGATGATGCCCTGTTCGTCCTTGGCCCAAACCACCGCGACGTCGGCGATGGTGGAATTGGTGATCCACATTTTTGACCCGTTCAGGAGGTAATGGTCGCCCATATCCTTGATGGTCGTTTTCATGCTGCCCGGGTCCGAACCATGGTTGGGCTCGGTAAGGCCGAAACAGCCTATGATCTCGCCCGTGGCCAACCGGGGCAGGTATTTCCTTTTCTGTTCCTCGCTTCCAAAGTCATGGATGGGGTACATCACCAGGCTCGTCTGAACAGAGGCCATGGAACGGATGCCGGAGTCACCGGCCTCAAGTTCCTGCATGATCAGGCCGTAGGCAATGTAGTCCATGCCCGCGCCTCCATACTCCTGGGGAATGAACGGGCCGAATGCACCCATTTCTCCCATCTCCTTCACAAGATGCATCGGGAAATGCGCTTTTTCATAGTTTGCTTCGATCTCGGGCCGCACCCTGCGATTGACCCAGTCCCTGATGGCATCCCTGACGATTTTGTGCTCATCAGTGTATAAATCATCCACGATAAAATGATCGGGGGCAATGAATTTACTCGATGTTGACATGCTTTTTTGTTTTGATAACGGATGGCAAATGTAGAAATTTCATGAGGAAAACAAGGGAATCACATAAAATATTTGTTAAATAATTAACAATAACACGGATTTTTTGAAATTATTTCATCCGTCAGGATGCTGTTCGTCTATCTTTTTCTAATTTCGTCACCTCGAAATACAGGAAAACGCAATTAAATATCCACGACAATGGTCAGCACAGACAAGGCGGCAATCCAACCCGGACATACCATGATGACCGATGGTTCCCGCTTGATCACGGAGGCACTTGCCCGGGCCGGGGCCGACATTTTCATAGGCTACCCCATCACCCCGGCAAACCTGATTTACCAGTATGCCCTCAACAGGTTTGAGTCTTTCCTTGCCGCGCCCGACGAGATCACGACCCTGCAATGGATGTGTGGTTTCTCGGCCTCGGGGAAGATCCCTGTCACGGCCACCTCATTCCCCGGCTACGCCCTCATGCTCGAATCGGTCAATATGGCCTACATGATGGAACTCCCCATGGTGATCATCCTTGTCCAGCGCATGGGCCCGGCCACAGGGACGGCCACCAACGGGGCCCAGGGCGACCTTGCCCTCATCAACGGTACCATCTCGGGGGGGCACGTCATCCCCACCTTCAGCATCAGCAATACGATCGATTGCTGGGACATGGCGGCCAAAGCCCTTGAAACGGCGGTGATGCTCCGCAGCCCGGTCATCCTGCTCACTTCCAAGGAGGAGGTCATGACGCTGCTGACCATCGAGGGCGACATGCTCAAGCCCGTGGAACGGGTCAGCAGGCCGCAGTATGCCGGCAGTGAGCCATACGTTCCCTACCTTCCCGGTGAAGACCTTGTGCCCGCCTTTCTTTCATTGGAAAGCGGCGATCACCAGGTAAGGTTTACGGCTTCCACCCACAACAAGGCAGGGATCCTTCAGAACAAGACCCCGGAGGCACTGGCCAACTCGCGCAGGCTTCACCAGAAGGCCGTGTCGAACCTCCACCGGTATTTCCACTATGACTACGACCGGGAAGAGGGTGCCGACGTGCTTCTGGTCTCTTACGGCATCACAGCCCGGGCAGCCACCGAGGCCGTCCTCGCCCTGCGCGCCGGCGGGCTCAGGGTTTCCCTTCTCCTGGTCAAGACCCTGCTCCCGGTAAGCGACAAGGTGTATGAGATCATGGGAAATTACAGGAAGGTGTTCATCGCGGAGGAGAACATGACGGGGCAGTACCGCCAGGTGCTGTTTGGCGCCAGGTGTCCGGCAAATGTCTCGGGGATAAACAAATTCGGGAATATGATCAGTCCCGGTGAAATAATGGAGGAGGTACTACATGAGCGCCAATAGGTTTCTAAAGGACGAACAGCTTCCCTTCTGCCGGGGCTGCGGACATACCACGGTCAACCAGAACCTGGAAAAGGCATTGCAGAAAATGGGGCTGTCCCCGCTGGATGTGGTGATCGTCACCGACATCGGTTGTCATGGCATCATCGACAAGAGCCTGTTCACCCATACCGTGCACGGCCTGCATGGCAGGTCCGTGGCGGTGGGTTCGGGCATCTCGGCAGCCCTGGGGGAGAAAAAGAAAGTGGTCGTGATGGTTGGCGACGGCGGTGCCACCATCGGCATGCAGCACCTGATCGACGCGGCCCACAGGAATTTCGACATGACCGTGATCGTCCACAACAACATGCTTTACGGCATGACGGGCGGGCAACCCAGCGAGTTTACCCCCCTGGGCTTCAAGACCCCGACCAACCCCGAAGGGTCCGCCAAGCCCTTTTACGACATCTGCTCCCTCATGGCACAGGCAGGGGCCAACCATGTCAGCAGGATCAACGGCATCGGCGACTTCAGCGACCACCTGGTCACGGCCCTCGCAAGGAAAGGGTTCAGCCTGGTGGAGGTGATGGAGATATGCCCGAGCTATGGCGTCAAGGCCAACCCGGGCATGAAACTGTCCAGGCTCGTGGAGGAATCCGGACTCGAGATCAAAATCTTTGCCGATGCTGAAAAGGAACCTTTCCGGCTCGCCGTAACGCCCGGTAAGAAGCAGCTCATGGATGAGCACGTGAGGGATGAGCGCCGGTTCAGGCACTTCCTTGAAGGTCCGGTTCGCATCATCATGTACGGATCGGCTGGAGGAGGTATCCAGCTGGCGGCCGAAATGCTGGCCAGGGCGGCCATCAGGGCCGGACTTCACGTCAGCAAGAAGGGCAGCTACCCGGTTACCGTGGGGATCGGGTTCTCCGTGGCGGAGATCATCCTCTCGCCCTCGGCGATCCATTACACGGGATCGCCCGATCCCGACCATATGATCATCCTTACCGACGACGGCAGGGATTATGCCGGCGAACTCATCTCCACCCGGCCGAAGTCCACCACCGTATGGGCCGACAGCGCGATCAGCCTGCCCAGCACTAATGCGGAATTGCGCACGTTCAACTATACGGAACGGCTCGGGGCAAGGAGCGCCGCCATCTACTCGGTATTCCACCTGCTCTCGACCGGCACCATCTTCCCGGTGGAGGCGCTTGTGGAAACATTCAGCGAGAGCAAACTGTCACAGAAGGTCGACGTGAACAAGTTCCTGGATTT
>CAYLTG010000032.1:0-27288 GCA_964386225.1 uncultured Bacteroidales bacterium | reverse complement strand
TTCATGTAGATCATGTTGTCGACCCCGTTCATTTCCTGTTCGATGGGCGTGGCCACCGACTGTTCCACGTTGATGGCGCTGGCCCCTGTGAAAGAGGTGCTCACCCGCACCATGGGCGGTGTGATGTCGGGATATTGTTCTGTGGGCAGGCCCAGGACGAAGACGGCGCCGACGATCACGGTGACGATGGCGATGACAATGGCCACGATCGGCCGTCTGACGAAAAAGTTCCCTTGTTCCATAATGATAGACGGCTATTTGTTGATCTGTTCGATGTATTGCGATTTGTACTCGGTGACGACAGGGTTGATGACCATGCCGGTTCGGACCCGCTGGATCCCCTCGAGCACCACCCTGTCGGAGGATGCCAGCCCTGAGGTCACCAGCCGGTAGTCCTTGTATACCGGGCCCACTTCCACCTGCCTGCTGGTGATGACATTGCCCGTGTCGACAAGGTAAACGTTGAACAGCCCCTGTATCTCGGTGAAGCATTTCTGCGGCAGCAGGAGGGCGTTAGCGATCACGTTCATCTCCACCCTCACCCGGGCAAACTGCCCCGGTCTGAGGATCCCTTCCGGATTGTCGAACGAGGCCTGCAGCAGGATGGTGCCGGTTTCTTCGTCCACCTCACGATTGATGAAATCCACTTTCCCTTTGTGGGGGTGGACCGTGCCGTCGGATAGGATCAGCTGCAGCGTTGCCCGGCCCCTTGCTGCGGTGTCGTCATTGCCTGATTTCTGCCTGTCCATGAATTCCCTGGCCACCTGTAAATACTCCGACTCGGTAAGGAAGAATTCAACGCGTACCGTCCCTGTCTTCGACACAGTGTTCAGGATCACCGGGTTTGGGTTCTGCCCGACAAATTCACCCACCTTGGCCTTCGTTTTGCCGATCAGCCCGTCGATGGGGGACCTGATCTCGCAATAGCTCAGCTCGATCATGGCCAGTTCCACGGAGGCCTCGGCGGCATCGACATAGGCCAGTGCCGCATCGTAACTGGCCTGGGCAGCATCGAGGTCACTCTTGCTGACTGCATTCTTCTGCGCCAGGGGCTTGTATCGGTTGAGGTCGGCCTCGGCCTTTGTATAGGAAGTCCTTGCCTCGGCGAGCTTGCTCTCCTCTTTGGCCACCTGCGCCAGGAAAGGTTGCCTGTCGATGGTGTAAAGGAGCTGTCCCTTGCTCACCCGGGTTCCTTCCTGAAAATGGATCCCTTCGAGCCAGCCGGCGACGCGGGCGCGAATGGGGATGTCAAATTCACCATAGATCTGTCCGACAAAATCCTGCTCGAGGGGTACGCTTTGCTGGATGACCTCGACAACCGGTATGTCAGGGGGCGCAGCTGTTTTTTGCTTGTTGTTGCTGCAGGAGAACAGAAGTGCCCCGGCGATGAGAGAAAGGATGATTTTTCCCGTGATGATGCCTTTTTGAAGATTGTTCATGTCCGATTGATTGTTTCTTTTCCTGATGTGATTGGGGGTGATAAAGATAATATATTTATGGTTGGTTTGCAGGAACATTGAAGGGCCGGTTCACCCGACTTATCAACCAGCCCGCCTGGTCGCTGGATGCAGGCCTGCATATTGATCTCCCGGGAATGGAACGCCCTCCAGGACCTGCATCCGGATTTCCGTGAGGATGTAAGCTTCGATCTGGCAGAGCCGGGTGGCCACGGTGGACGAAGTGGCCTTTTTGATCTTGTTGTAATAGGTTTGGATCAGCTTGTCCGTCGCAGCGGACAGTTTAGTGACCTCCTTCTTCCATGCATCGGTCTGCTCGTCGGTCATGGTGCCGTAATCCCCGGCATTGCAGACACTAAAGGCTACCTTGTACGCATGATTCCGCTGAACATCAGCCATAGCCCGATCTCATCCTCAAAGCCCTCAAAGGCGGGCAGGCCCAGCCGGTCGTTCTGAAGCACGCCGTTCATGCTGAACACCCGGAAGTTATTGTCACTGCCGGATTCAGGCCGGTTGACCACGATGTCGAATAAAATGCTTTCCTTGATTTCAAGTTCCTCGTTCTCAAGTTCGAGCTCCACTTTGTAATGCTGCTGTTCCTGGTGCTGGTTGATGATGTCATTGATCGGGAATGTACCTGACAGGATGAACACTCTTTCGTTCAAATCGGTGTCCCGTCCTTTCAATGGGTCGGCTTCAGTATTCTGCAGGTCCGTGTTCTTAATTTTAGATATGAAAATTCCGGTTTTATAATTCAGCATCACTGCAACGTTCTTGTTTTCCCATTCGAGCCGCTGACCGTCTTTAACGCCTGTGATCCGCATCACCGTGGAGTTTGCAACCAGCTGGTCCTGCTGGCTGCAAAGAGTCGTCGACATGGCAAGCAGGATGATCGCAATGAGCAGTGGTCTCATGAAAGTTCTTTTTGGATTTTGCATTTTGGGTAGTGTAAATTTAGTGAATCTTTTGGAAATTACCCGGAATTCGTTCAAACAAACGGTGCTCCCGAAAGGAAGTCCCATGCAATGCGGCGCCAGCGGCAATCATGGATATTTTCCCCACTTCGTTTTTTATACACGGACGGGCTGCTGCGTTAGATAACAACATCAAATCAACTGTTTACAGGGCAGGGTCTCTATGACAGATCACGCATTCCACATGACCCTGCTTTTCTCATTTTATATCGATTCGGATTTTATTTACCTCGATCAGATCTGGTTTGCCGACGCCGTTTCAGGTTTTTGCCCCTCCTGTCCCGTGTTGATCCATCCCACGAACAGTTTGTAGCCGATGGACAGCACGATGGCCCCGGTAAACAGGCCGATAAACCCCGAAAAGATAAATCCTCCTATGACCCCGATGAAGATAACCAGCATCGGCACCGGGGCGCCTTTGCCCAGCAGGATGGGCCTGAGGACATTGTCGGAGGCCCCGGCCACCAGCAGTAAGACCGTCCAGATGGCGGCGGGCAGCGGTTCTTTGGAGGCGAACATGTAAAGGATGATAGGAAGGGTGATGATGAACAAGGGTATTTGCAGGACTGCCAGGACGAAAATAACCAGGGTCCATATTCCGGCATAGGGAATGCCGGCAAGCAATAGCAGAATGCCGTGTAATATGGCGAGGATAAGCGCCACGCCAAGGATCCCCTTGACGACATTGGCCACGGTTTTCATCGTCATGTCAGCAAATTCATCGCCCCTTCCGGGCGACAGCTTCCTGAAGAATTTCCGGATGGATTCGCCGGTACCGCTCACCACCAGCAGCACGCCGGCAATGACGAGCGCCACCATGATCTGGATCACGCCACCAGCTGCGCTGAGAATTCCCCTGGCCAGTTTGCCCGCGAATTCCTTCAGATTGTCCTGGTACTTCAGGAGGGTTTGCTCCAGGTTGGTGGAAGCATTGGACCAGGTGTCGAAAAGCCTTTCTCCGAAAAAAGGCCAGGTTTTAACCTTGTCAGTGGGTGGAGGGATGGAGAGGGTGCCCTCATTGTAACGGAGGGTGAGCTCTTTGACTTCATCGATGAGTTTGTCGATCAGCAGCCAGGTGGGAAGGAAGATGATGGCCAGGATGGAAAAAATGATCAGGAAAGCGGCCAGTTTTTTTCTGTTTCCCAATTTCTCAGCCAGGAATTTGTGAAAGGGGTAAAGGGCCATTCCGAGAATGAGACTCCACAAAATGATGCTGGCAAACGGGTACATGATCAGAAGGCACCATGCGACGATAAGGATCAGGATAAAAAGCCTGATGGTGGTGTCGTAAATATTGATACCGGGGGATTCGTTTTTCATTCGGATTGTTTTAAGATTTTGTTGTGCTTGTTTGACTTTACCACGGGTTATTCGACCAGGTCTGCAATTGCTTGAGTGATCTTGCCGAAACAGTGGTGAAAGTACTGAAATTTTAGCGACAAGTCAACTCTGCCGATCCAGCATGTGCACGCCTGAATATCTTGTGTTCCAGACAATATTATTACCCTCCCGGACTAATTTCAACTCTGATTATTCCGCATGTCGCATGTCAGGGAGCCCTCTGAGACAATTTGCCTTTCCTATGATGGGGGTTGTCAGCGCTGGTTCAGGAATGCCACGAAGATAGCGGTTTGGGCTGAATGAGACCGCATGTGTGTCGTTTGCAGGGTTCACGGCTGCCTGTGCAACCAGGAATCAATGGATGTTTTTAAAAAGACAACCGCTAAACGGGCAACGATAAGTTACTTCAGCAGTGGGACTGGCGGTCTTATACTAACAGCCAGGCAAGTCAGAATTTATGATATCTCCTCCGTTACGCTCGAAACCAATTTGTGGGATGGGTCGGTTTTCACCCTGTCAAGAAAGTGCCGAGATTATTCCTCTTTGTTCGTGCACGCCGCATACCGGTATATGCTGCCCGGGAGGAAGCCCAATGGGCAGGGCGGCATGTATGCCCTTCGGGTTCGTGGTGTGGAGCGGTGCCGGATCTGTAACGCCTGCTTTCGGGGATTTTGAATTATCTATACCCAATGCCGGCGACGGCCTTCGCTTTGAGATCCGGAAAAGGATGAGCCTCCGGATCGATCACGGCGTAGGTGCGAACTCGAGTGCGTTTTATATCCGTTTTCATGAGGCCCTCTGACCGGAAAGTATACCTGGAATATCCTTTTTTAATGCCTCCCGTTCTCAGATTTGATATAGTTTTGTCATGCAAACTTCTCCAGGATGAGACTGTTTTCGAAACTGCCACCCAAGTTCAGGCTCTCGCTGCCCATCGTTACCGGGATCGTGGTCTCGGTGGTCCTCATTACCGTCTTCAGCGTCCACAAGACCAGGAAGAACATTTACCAGTCGGTGGAACGCAACCTGGTCCTTGAAGTGGAGACCATCAAACGCATGTTTGAGCGGGAGAGAGACCTGAAGCTTGCCAAGGTGAAGAACGACCTTCGTGTGGCCCATGAGCTCTTCTATGGACGCGAGCTCCGCATTGCCGATGATGGGATCACCGTGCACGCGACGAACCAGATCACAGCCCGCGATCACGAGGCCCGCATCGCCAGGTGGACCCTCGATGGCCGGGACCTGTTCCTCGATACCGCTTTCGTCGACCGGATCCATTCCCTGGTAGGGGGGACCTCTACCATTTTCCAACGGATCGATTCGGGCTATATGAGGTTGTCGACCAATGTGCGGATGGCAGGCGGGGCCCGCGCCGTGGGTACCTTCATCCCCAACAGTTCGGAAGTGGCCAGGGCGGTCAGCGGGGGATCGACCTTCATCGGAAGGGCTTTTGTGGTCAACGACTGGTACATCACCGCCTATGAGCCCATCCGGATGGATGACGCGGTGGTTGGCATGCTGTACGTGGGCGACCTGGAAAAGGACCTGGGTGAGCTGAGGTCCAAACTGGTCGACCTTCGCATCGGTGAGAGCGGCTTCCCTTTCGTGATCGATGAATCCGGTGCGTTTATCATCCATCCCACCGCGGAAGGGGAGCGGTGGTCGGAGGAGCCACTCATCAAACAGATGATGGGATCGGCTTCGGGGATCACCCGTTACCGCCTGCAGGCGGACCCACGCGAGAAGTTGGTGGCATGGGACCATTTTGAGGATTTCCGGCTCATCATCGCCGCCGCAGTGCCCCTGGCCGAGGAAACGGCTGGTCTGGTGCGGGAGGTGATCATCAACTCGGCGGTCATCGGACTGGTCATCATAGTCGCTTTCTCCATCTTCGCGTATTTCGTGACTACGGAAAACGTCAGGAAGTTCCTGGCACAACTGGAGCACTCCTCCCGAAGGCTGCGGACGGCCGAACGGGCCCTGGAACAGTCGGAACGCCATTTCCAGACCCTGTTCAACAGCAGCTCCGACGACATCTTCGTCATCGATTTCAACGGCAATTACATCGAAGTGAACCAGGGGGCCTGCGATAACCTGGGGTATTCCAGGGAAGAATTCCTTGCCATGAATGTGAGGGACATCAAACCCCCGCACCACAAAGAGCAGGTCGAAAGCAACATCCTCATGATCCGACGGTTCGGCCAGCACCGCTATGAAACAGAGAACCAGGCGAGGGACGGACGGATCATCCCTGTCGAGATGAAGAGCCGGGTGATCGAATACAGGGGGCGGCAGGTGATCCTGAGCATCTCCCGCGACATTTCGGAAAGGAAGGAAGTGGAGGACAAGATACTCTCCACTATCATCCGTACCGAGGAGAAGGAGAGGAAGCGGTTCGCCGCCGACCTGCACGACGACCTGGCCCCCATCCTCTCGACGATAAAGCTCTATACCGACCTCCTCAAAAAGAAGAACTACAGGAAGATCAGCGAGGAGGAGGCGATCCGCAACATCGACGAGCTGGTCGATATGTCCATTGCCTCCACGCGCGCCATTTCCAGGAACATCCGGCCCAACATCCTGCAGGATTTCGGGCTCGCGGCCGCGGTGAACGACTTCTGCAGTTTCATCCGGAAGACCGAATCGGTCGAGATCGAAGTGGTCACACACCAGTACACCATCGAACACCGGGGGATCGAGGAATCGGTGCTCTACCAGGCCGTCAAGGAGCTTATCAACAATACCCTGAAACATGCCGCCGCAAAAAACATCAAGGTGGAACTGAAAAGTTTCGGGAATCAGGTAATTTTGTATTACCGCGACAACGGGAACGGTTTTGACCTCGAGGAGGCCCTGGCCTCCAACAGCGGACTCGGCCTCAATAACATCGTGAACAAGATCAAGTCGGTGAAGGGTACCGTGGACATCAACACACGACCCGGTGATGGGATGTTCCTGGTGGCGTCGGTGAAGGTCAAGGACAAATAACAGGAGCTTATGGAAATAGCCAAAGTGATCATAGTCGACGACCATGTCATTTTCAGAAAGGGGCTTGGCGCCATCCTCAACGAGATCGATTTCGTCAAGGTGGTGGGCGAGGCCTCCGATGGGAACGAACTGCTCGACCTGCTGAAGAAGCAGCCCGCCGATGTGGTCCTGATGGATATCAAGATGCCCGGCATGGACGGCATCGAGGCCACCGCGAAAGTCACCGCCCGGTACCCCGGTACCCGGGTCATCGCCCTCACCATGTTCGAGGAGGTGAGTTATTTCAACAAGATGATCGAAGCGGGTGCCTCCGGCTTCCTTCTCAAGAAGACCACCGCCGATGAATTGGAACGCGCCCTGAACCAGGTGCTCATGGATGAAAGTTATTTCTCCGAGGAATTCATGAGTTCGGTAAGCCTCACCCTCAAGCCGCGCACCAGGGAAAGCAGCATCTCACTCACCGATCGCGAGAAGGAAGTGCTCGAATTGATCTGCAAGGGCTTCTCCAATGTGGAGATCGCCGGGAAACTGGGCGTGAGCACCCGCACCGTCGACGGGTTCCGTGCCCGCCTCTTCGAAAAGACGGGGGCCAAGAATGCCCCGAACCTGGTGATGTTCGCCCTGAAGAACGGTCTTGTGAGCTGATGCTCCCACCCGCAGGCCGAAAACAGGGTGTTTCCCCCGTCCCGTTCCGACCCGTGTAAAACACCTGGATCACGGGATCTCAAAAAAAAATTTCATGTGGGTTGAAAAAGCCCATCAATTGTTAATTGAATAACAATAGGGCGCAGATGGCGCACCCTACAGGTTCGGTATATTTTTTTCATCCGCAATTGTTAATAAAATAACAATTTAAAAAGTTGTATATGAGGTATATGCATGTCTGATGCCAGGTGAATATACCTGCAATTCCCCGGTGTGAACCACGCTAACAGGATGGGTCCTGTGATCATAATTTTGGATCGTAAAATTCTATCTGTGAAACGAAAGAGGATCATAATCGCCGACGGGAACCGCTACTTCAGGGAAGGACTGAGGAGGGTCATTCAGAACATGGCCAGTGTCGACATCGTGGGCGAAGCGGAAAGCGGTCCGGACCTGGTCGCGCTGATGGAGCGCTGCGAGGCCGACATCATCTTCCTCGATCTGGTCCTCCCGGGGGTTCCGTCGCATGAGGTCGTGGAATCAGGCCACCGCAAATATCCCCGCACGCGCTTCATTGCCTTCACTTCGCTGGATAACCCCAGGTACCTGCGGAGGATGGTGGAAGCCGGCATTGCGGGCTATCTGTTGAAATCGTCGGATAACCTCGACCTGCTTTATGATATCCTGAACGGCAGTGGCAGGGATTTCTTCCTGTCGCCAGGAATGCAACAGCCTGCCCTCGGCTTTCGGAACCACGGATTGACGAAAATGGAAAATCGTACCTCTTAAAATACAGACACATGAACACACAAAAAATTATGATCGTGGATGATGATTACGATGTAATCAATGTAATTACCACCATCCTGGAAAATGAAGGCTATGAAGTCGTTACGGCTTCCAATAAGGAGGAGGGCCTGGCCCTGGCACGTCGGGAGAAACCCGGTCTGGCCATCCTCGACGTGATGATGACCACCCATTTCGAAGGGTTCGAACTGGCCGAGGCCCTGAAGAACGAACCTGAACTGAAAGGGATCTCCGTCATCATGCAGACCTCCATCGAAGTATTTACCACCACCAAGGAGAGCGTCAGGGAGATGGCCCGGGAGTTCCGCCAGGACCCGAAGTTCAGCGAGCTCCAGGTCATCCTGATGAAGGACATCGTAACGGGCAGGGCCGGTGTCGACTACCGTAATGAGCAGGGACGGACCGTTTGGCTGCCTGTCGACGGGTTCCTCAAAAAGCCGGTGGATTCGAAGAGGTTGTTGCCCGAGATCAAGGCGGTGTTGTCGGGGAAGAAAACAGTTCCCGCCCATTGAGGGCATGGGGTCCACGCAGTGAAAACAGATAAACCGGAAAAGAAATGACGGAAAATATCACGTATGCAACCGGAAAACCCGGGCAGGACAGCCTTATCCCCATCCTGCAGGAGATCCAGGAGCAGGAAGGGTTCCTTTCGGAGGAGGCGGTCATGCGCGTGGGGGCGCAACTGGGAATCCCGGCAAGCAGGGTTTACGGTGTCGCCACTTTTTATAACCAGTTCCGGTTCGAGCCCAGGGGCCGTTACCATATCCAGGTATGCCGCGGTACGGCCTGCCATGTGCTGGGATCGGCCACCGTCATGGAGCGGCTGGAGAAGATCCTGCGCATCAAGGCGGGGATGACCACCCGTGACGGCTTGTTCAGCCTCGAGGTGGTGGCTTGTATCGGCGCTTGCGGACTGGCACCGGTCATCGCCGTGAACGGAACGTTCCATGCCCGTGTCAGCGCCGATTCCCTGGAATCGATCATGGATGAATACAGAAAATCGGAAGATTGAGATGGACACGATGCAAACAACAACGACCATAAGGACAGAAAGCCTGGCAAGGCAGCTGTTGCAGGGGAATGCTGCGCCCGGAGGACGCATGTCGCCGGAGGAACTTCAACTGGTCCGTAAACAGGAGGTGGAAAAACCGGTGATCTATATCGGATCGGGGACATGCGGCCTGGGTGCCGGTGCCGGTAAGACGGCCCTCGAAACGGAGCGGTACCTGAACGAGCATGGCATTGATGCCCTTGTCATCAAGGTAGGGTGCATCGGGCTGTGTTCGGCAGAACCCCTGATCGATGTTCAGCTCCCTGGCCGGAACAGGATCTCATTCCGGAATGTCACCGCCGACCGGGTGGCACGCGTGCTCGAGGGCGCCTTTACGCTGCGTCCCGAACAGGAGGATGTGCTGGGGCAGTTCCCCTCCGCGGAACTGAAGGCCTGGCCGTCCGTCCCTTTCCTTGCAGAACTGCCGTTCTTCGCTCCCCAGAAGCGGATCGTGCTCAAGAATTGTGGGGTCATCGACCCGGTCGACCTGGAGCAGGTCGTGGCCCTGGGCGGCTACGGCAGCTTTGTGAAAGTGCTGGGGGCCATGAAACCGGAGGAGGTGTGTGATGCCGTCGAGAAAAGCGGCCTGCGCGGCAGGGGAGGGGGAGGTTTCCCCACAGGCCGGAAGTGGCGCTTCGCACAGCAGGAAGTCTCCGACAGGAAATACCTCATCTGCAATGCCGATGAGGGTGATCCAGGGGCCTTCATGGACCGGGCGGTCATCGAAGGAGATCCCCACCGGCTTATCGAGGGGATGGCCATCGCCGCCTATGCCATCGGGGCCTCCACGGGCTATGTCTACATCCGCGCCGAGTACCCGCTCGCCATCGAAAGGCTCAGGACGGCGCTGCAACAGGCCCGCGAGATCGGGGTCCTGGGCGGAAATATCCTCGGCTCGGGGTTCTCATTCGATATACGCATCAAGATGGGTGCCGGCGCTTTTGTCTGCGGCGAAGAGACCGCCCTTATCCACAGCATCGAAGGAAAGCGTGGGATGCCGCGCCCCAGGCCGCCGTTCCCGGTGACCAGCGGCCTGTTCGGGAAACCTACGGTCATCAACAACGTGGAGACCCTCGCCAACGTCCCGGAGATCATGGCGGAGGGACCGGAATGGTTCGCATCCATCGGCACTGCCTCAAGCAAAGGGACCAAGGTATTCGCGCTTTCGGGGAAGGTGAACCTCACCGGCCTCGTTGAGATCCCCATGGGGACCACCGTGCGCGACATCATATTCAATATCGCGGGAGGGATCCCGGCAGGGAAAAAATTCAAATCGGTGCAGATCGGTGGACCCTCCGGGGGATGCATCACAGAAGAGAACCTTGACATTGAAGTGGATTACGGGTCGCTGATCAAGGTGGGGGCGATGATGGGCTCAGGCGGACTGGTGGTCATGGACGAGGACACCTGCATGGTGGACGTGGCCCGGTTCTTCATGGATTTCATCCAGCGCGAAAGCTGCGGGAAATGCATCCCGTGCCGCGAAGGGACCCGCCGCATGCTGGAGATCCTGGACAGCATCACGAAAAAACCGGTGGACCCTGACGGAAGACAGGCCCTGCAACGGTTTAAAGGGGTAGTGCAACTGGAAAAACTGGGGCGCATCATCAAGGATACATCCCTTTGCGGACTCGGCCAGACGGCACCCAACCCGGTGCTCAGCACCATCAAGTGGTTCAGGGACGAATACGAGGCCCATATCTTCGAACGGAAATGCCCTGCCGGGGTGTGCACCGAATTGCGGACCTTCCGCATCGACGTGGATTCATGCACCGGCTGCACGGCTTGCGTCAGAAAATGCCCGACAGGCGCCATCATCGGTTCAAAACGGACGCCCCATTTTATCGTGGAGGAAAAATGCATCGGCTGCGGAAGCTGCGAGGAAGCATGTAAGGCCGGAGCTGTCAGCATGGTTGGATAATAAAATCAAATAGGAATGTACATAGAAGTAAATAACAGGGTCCTGGAAGCAGCAGCGCACGAAACGATCCTGGACGTATTGGTAAGGAACGGGATCAGGGTGCCGACTCTCTGCCACATGAAAGACTATTTCCCCTCGGGGGCATGCAGGATGTGCGTGGTGGAGCATGAGAACTCGGGCCGGCTGGTGACGTCGTGCTCCTACCCCGTTGAAGAGGGGATGCGCATCAGGACGCACACCGCCCGTGTCGTGGAAGCACGGAAAATGATCGTGGAACTGCTGCTCAGCAACCATCCCGACGATTGCCTCTACTGTGTCAGGAACAGAAACTGCACCCTGCAGGACCTGGCCGTGGAACACCATGTGGTGGAACGGGGTATCGCCGGGATCAGGAACAACTTCAACAAGGACCTTTCGAGCCCGAGCATCACCCGGGACCCCGACAAGTGTATCCTCTGCGGACGATGCGTCAGGGTTTGCACCGAGGTGATGGGGGTGGCCGCCATCGATTACATAAACCGGGGCAGCCGCTCCATGATCGGGACGGCGTTCAATAAGGGGTTGAACACCTCCAGCTGCATCAATTGCGGACAATGCATCATGGTGTGCCCCACGGGAGCGCTCAGTGAAAAGGGCCACCTCAACGAGATCATGATGGCCCTGGGCGATCCCTCCCGGAAGGTGGCTGTGCAGTATGCCCCGGCCATCACCGTTTCGCTGGCGGAAGAGTTCGGGCTTGAACCCGGCATCGACATGCACGGGGTGCTTAATGCAGCACTTCGCAAGATCGGCTTCGATTATGTGTTCGACACCAGCTTCTCTGCCGACCTGACCATCATGGAGGAATCGGCCGAGCTGATCCACCGGGTCACCTCGGGTGGCGTCTTGCCGCTCATCACCAGTTGCTGCCCGGCATGGGTCAAGTATGCCGAGGAGTTCGCCACCGACTTCATCCCCCATATATCCACCTGCAAAAGCCCGCAGCAGATGCTGGGGGCGATCCTGAAATCCCATTTTGCCGACCGCATCGGTGCGTCACCCGGGGAGATCTATTCGGTATCCGTCATGCCTTGCACCGCCAAAAAGTTCGAAGCCCAGCGGGAGGACATGACACGCCACGGTGAATCGGATGTGGACGCCGTCATGACCACCCGGGAGATGGCACAGCTCATCCGCCTTTCGGGCCTCGACCTGAATATGCTGGAACCTGAGCTGACCGACTCCCCCATGGGCATCAGGAGCTCGGCAGGCAAGATATTCGGGGCTTCCGGCGGAGTGATGGAGGCAGCCTTGCGGACCGCCTATCACACCCTGACGGGCAGGGAACTGATCGACTTCAGGATCCAGTCGGTCCGGGGGACGGCCGGCCGAAAGGAGACCCGCCTGAGGATCGGCGACCTGGACCTGGGTGTGGCAGTCGTCAGCGGACTGGCCAATGCCAGAGAATTGCTGGAGGAGATCAGGAACGGCAGGGACGATATCCATTTCATCGAGGTGATGGCTTGCCCGGGCGGCTGCATCGCCGGTGGCGGTCAGCACATCGGGGCCTGCGAGGGTGCGGTCGCGGCAAGGTCCAGGACCCTGTATGACATCGATGACCGCGAGTCGCTGAAGGTGTCCCACAAAAACCCCGAGATAGAGGCCCTCTACAGGGAGTTCCTCGGAGAACCACTGGGACACAGGAGCCACGAATTGCTCCATACAGGTTACATTAAAAGGGAAGTGCCATTGTGATCCGCTAAGATAAACCAGTCCGACATGACCGCGCATCAGACGAATAAACTTGTTTACACACAGAAAGACCTCTGCAAGGTCTGCTACACCTGTGTGCGGGAGTGCCCGGTCAAGGCCATACGCATCATGAACGGGCAGGCCGAGGTGGTGATCGAGCGTTGTATCGGTTGCGGCAACTGCGTCAAGGTGTGCAGCCAGGGGGCTAAGGTTTACCGCGATACGACAGGGGAGGTGCGACGCCTGCTCGCGGCGGAGGAACGGGTGGCTGCCCTGGTGGCACCCAGCTTTGCGGCAGAGTTCGCAGAGCTTCCGGCTTACCGCGATCTGGTGGGCATGATCAGGGAACTTGGTTTCGACCTGGTGAATGAAGTGGCATTCGGGGCCGATGTGGTGGCCCGGGAATATGAAAGGTTGATGGACCTCAACGGGGACCGCCCCCACATCTCCTCCGATTGCCCGGCCATCGTGCACTATATCCGGCAGTACCACCCTTCACTGGTGCCCTACCTCGCCCCCCTGGCCTCTCCAATGGTAGCAACCGCCAGGATACTCCGAAAGATCCATGGTCCCCGGCTCAGGGTGGTTTTCATCGGGCCATGCATTGCAAAGAAAGCGGAGTCGGAGGAGATCGATGTGGCCATCACCTTCACCGAGCTTAGAAGGATGTTCGAGGAGTCAGGTATTAGCCATAACACCATCACCCCGGGTGAGTTCGACCCCCCGCATGCCGGCAAAGGGGCCATATTCCCCGTGAGCCGCGGGATGTTGCAGACCGTGAACAGGTCCGACGACATTGCCGAAGGGAATATCGTGGTGGCCGAGGGCCGGGTGAATTTCAGGGATGCGGTCAAGGAATTTGAAGCCGGCCTCCTGCGGTCGCACCACCTGGAGCTGCTGTGCTGCGAGGGATGCATCATGGGGCCGGGCATGTCAAAGGGGGGCAAGCGCTATACACGTCGGACCCTCATCAGCAAATATGTCAGGGAAAAACTGGACAACCTGGATGAGACGGAATGGAAGGAACAGGTCGCAAAAGCACTTCCCGTTGACCTTACCCAGAAGTTTGAGCCGGCTGACAGGCGAATGCCCCTCCCCGACGATGCGGCCGTCGAGAAGGCGCTGGCCGACATGGGCAAGCTTTCGTCAAGGGACCACCTGAATTGCGGGGCCTGCGGATATGAAACTTGCGTCGACCATGCCATCGCCATCGTCGAGGGCTTTGCCGAGACGGAAATGTGCCTGCCCTACACCATCGAGAAATTGCACCGCTCGGTCGAAGAGCTTAACCAATCGAACGATAATCTGGCTACCACCCGGATGGCCCTCCGGCAATCGGAAAAACTGGCCAGCATGGGTCAACTGTCGGCAGGAATCGCCCATGAGCTCAACAACCCCCTCGGCGTCATCACGATGTATTCCAACATCCTGATGGAAGAGGCCCCGGAGGACAGTCCCATGCGGAGCGACCTGGAACTGATCGTGGAACAGGCAGGCAGGTGCAAGAACATCGTGGGCGGGTTGCTCAATTTCGCCCGGAAGAACCAGGTGAGGCCCGAAGCGACCAACATCGTGGAATTCGCCCGGCACAGCCTCACCTCCCTGATAAACCCGGGCAATGTGGAGGTCAGGTTTAACTCTTCGCTGACGGATTCCCTGATGGAGATCGACCGGGATCAGATGATGCAGGTGCTCACCAACATCGAGAAAAATGCCGTGGAAGCGATGCCAAACGGCGGTGAGCTGACGATATCGATCGAGGGAAATGCGCATTCGGTGATGATCAGCATCGCCGATACCGGCACGGGAATACCTGAAGAGCATATGGACAAGCTCTTCACCCCGTTCTTCACCACCAAGGAGATGGGCAAGGGGACCGGCCTGGGGCTGCCGCTCATTTACGGGATCATCAAGATGCACAAAGGCCAGATCGACGTCAGGTCCAACGCCGATCCCGCACAGGGGCCTACGGGGACGACATTCAAGATAACCCTGCCAAGACAGGGGAACTAATAAAATGAAACGTGATGAAAGCACAAAAAAAGAAGATCATGATCGTCGATGACGACATCGACAGTCTCACCCAGCTCAGCCTCTACGTTGAGAATTTCGGGTATGAGGCCGTTACGGCCGGAAGCCAGAAGGAAGGGGAAGCGCTGCTGGAAGCCGGGAAGCCCGACCTGGCCATACTCGACCTGATGATGGAGAACAAGGACAGCGGGTTCATCCTGGGATACAAGATCAAGAAAAAATACCCCGGCGTACCCGTGATCATCGCCACGGCGGTGACCGCAGAAACGGGTATGGTGTTCGGCCTCGATACGCCGGAAGAGAGGAGTTGGATCAGGGCCGACCAGTACCTCGAAAAAGGGATCCGGCCCGACCAGCTGCACCGGGAGATCAAAAAACTGCTCAAGGAATAGCATTTTGAAATCATTTTCTCAACATAGAATTGATTTGATTAGTAAGGACATGCGGCCGGCATGGAGATGGATGCAGGGAACACCTGGCCGCATGTCGTTTTTTCTGAAGAAAAACGAAATGAGATGGCAAGATTGACAGTGCTCGTGGTCGACGACGAACCGGGCATCAGGTCCGGGATCACCAGGATATTGAGGGATTTCAGTGTGGGATATCCCTTCATGGAAGAAGACTACCGATTCGACCTGAAGGAGGCAGAGACAGGCGAACAGGCCATGGCCATCGCCGAACGGGAGCAGGTCGACATCTTCCTGCTCGACAACAAACTTCCGGGAATGCAGGGGATCGAGGTGCTGGAGCACCTGAACAGGACGAAGTACGACGCGGACGTGATGATGATCACCTCCTATGCATCCCTCGACCTGGCGGTGAAAGCGACCAACAACGGAGCCTACAATTTTGTGCCCAAGCCCTTCACGCCGCAGGAATTGAAGGCAGCCATGGAAAACATCACCAAGCACCTGATCCTTCGTCGTATGACAAGCCAGATGACACGCGGCGACGGCGACCTGCGGCAACAATTCCTGGCTGTCCTTTCCCATGAACTGAAGAGTCCAATCAACGCCATCGAAGGGTACCTGCAGATCATGAGCGAGCGGCAGGCGGGACAGGAATTGGAGAACTACCAGGTCATGATCGAAAGATCAATGGAACGACTGCGGGGCATGCGCTCCCTTATCCACGACCTCCTGGACCTGACCCGGCTGGACGGGAAAAGGGAGAAGGAGCTCACAATGGTCGACCTGGCCGACGTACTCCGGCTGGCCAAAGACATACACGAGCCCCTGGCGCGCAGCCAGCAGGTGAGGATGAATCCCGTGGAGGCGGAAGGTGTCTACGTGAAAGCCGAAAAGGCGGATGTGGAGATGATCTGCAATAATTTGATATCCAACGCGGTGAAGTACAACCGCCCGGGAGGCGAGGTGTCGGTGGCCATCCGGCAGGAGAAAGAGGGGACCGTCCTGTCGGTGAAAGATACCGGAATCGGCATGACCGGGGAGGAGATGACGCGCCTCTTCGGGGAGTTTGTCAGGATCCGGAATTCAAGGACGAGGCATATCACAGGAAGCGGGCTTGGCCTCTCCATCGTGAAGAAACTGGTGGAAAGCTATGGGGGAAGCATCGAGGTGAATAGTGTCCCCGATGAAGGCTCGGAGTTTATCGTGAAGTTACCCGCCTGAAAATTGATCGTATGAAATTCAATCCACAGCAATACAGTATCCCCGACCGGCCGCAGGAGCCGTTCCTCGATCCGGGGGAGATCGAGCAGAAACTGAGGGAAGCCCCCTCGGACGCCGCTTCGGTGCGGGCGGTGCTTGCCAGGTCCCTATCAAGGCAGCGGCTCAGCCTGGATGATGTGGCCGTGCTCCTGAATGTGGAGGATGAGGCCCTGGTCCGGGAGATCAAGGCGACGGCGAGCCTGCTCAAGGAAGCTGTGTACGGGAACAGGATCGTCCTTTTCGCCCCCTTCTACGTGGGGAACCTCTGCTCCAACAACTGCCGGTACTGCGGGTTCAGGTCCTCCAACAGGGAGGCGGTCCGGAAGACCCTCAGCGAGGAGGAGGTCCTGCGAAACGTGGAGGCGCTTGAGGACAACGGTCATAAACGGCTGATCCTGGTCTTCGGGGAACACACGGAGTATTCTCCCAGGTTTATCGCCGATACTGTGCGGAAGGTCTATTCGGTGCGGAAGGGCAACGGCGAGATCCGCAGGGTCAACATCAATGCGGCTCCCCTCGACATAGAGGGATTCCGGACCGTCAGGGAGGCAGGGATCGGCACCTACCAGGTATTCCAGGAAACCTACCACCCCGGAGCCTATGCCCGTTGGCATGCGGGAGGGAAAAAAGCCGATTACGGCTACCGCCTTACCGCGCTCGACCGGGCGATGGAAGCCGGCATCGACGATGTCGGGATCGGCGTGCTGTTCGGGCTTTACGACTGGCGGTTCGAGGTCATGGGCCTCATCCGCCACGTCAACCACCTGGAGGCGTGCTTCAACGTCGGCCCGCATACCATCTCCTTCCCCAGGCTCCAGGCCGCCGCCGATGCAGAGGTGGATGAACGGTTCCTGGTGAGCGATGAGGACTTCGTCAGGATCATCGCCATCCTGCGCCTTGCCGTTCCCTACACCGGCATGATCCTTACCGCGCGGGAACCGGAATCCGTCAGGAGGGAAGTGCTTCAGTACGGGTGCTCGCAGGTCGATGCCGGAACCAGGCTCGAACTGGGGGCCTACGCAGCGGGAGGGAATGGCAGCCAGGACCTCCGGCGCGAGCAGTTCCTCATCCGCGACAACAGGTCGCTGGACGAGGTGATCGCCGAGCTTGTGGACCAGGGGCTCCTGCCCTCGTTTTGCACCGCATGCTACCGCAAGGGTCGCACGGGTGAACACTTCATGGAGTTCTCGGTGCCGGGTTTCATTAAAAGGTATTGCACCCCCAACGCCATCCTGACCCTGGCCGAGTACCTGGAGGACTATGCCCCGGAATCCACACGCATGAAAGGATGGGAGCTGATCGGCAGGGAGCTGCAGAAGATGGAAGGGGATCCGCGTCGGGCGGACCTCGCGGGAAGGATCGAAAGAGTTAAATCAGGGGAAAGAGACCTCTATTATTGACACCATTGCGAGAGACACACGTTGATTATTTGTCTTAGCCGGCTGGCAGTCCTCAGTGGCTGCCGGCCATTCTTTGAATAAAATGACAGACACCATGAACAAAGGACGTGAAAATAAACCCCATATCGGCATATTCGGCAGAAGGAACGCAGGCAAAAGCTCGTTCATCAATGTGCTGGTGAACCAGGAAGTGGCCATCGTGTCGGAACAACCCGGCACCACCACCGACCCGGTCAGAAAGTCAATGGAGATATTCGGGATCGGTCCTGCAGTGCTGGTCGACACGGCCGGAACGGACGACACGGGCGCACTGGGGAAGAAAAGGGTTTCCAGGTCGATGGAGGTCCTGAAGACAGTCGATTGCGCCGTGCTTCTTTTCGCCGGCAATGCCTTCGGTGTGTTCGAAAAGGAGCTCATCGATGAATTCCGCAAATGGGAAGTGCCCTTCCTGGTGTTGCACAATAAATCGGATATGGAGCCGCTGGAGGGCAGGACCCGGAAGGCGGTCGCCGACTATTGCGGGAAACAGGCAATCCCCTTCAGCACCCGCAGACCCGTCAACCTGGAAGCGGTGATCGCACGGTTGCAGGAACTGATCCCTGAGAATGCCTACAAGGGCCGATCGCTGCTCGGAGACCTCGTATGCCCGGGTGAGTTCGTCCTGCTCATCACCCCCATCGACCTGGAAGCCCCGGAAGGGCGCATGATACTGCCGCAGGTGGCGGCCATCCGCGACGTGCTCGACCACGACGGCATGAACATCGTCATGAAGGAGGACCGAGTGGAGGATTTCTTCCGTAACGGATCGATAAGGCCGGCACTGGCAATTACCGACAGCCAGGTGTTCGGGAAGATGAAGGACATCATTCCCGGTGATGTGCCGTTTACCAGCTTCAGCATCCTCTTCGCCCGCCAGCGCGGGGAGTTCGCTCATTACCTCGAGGGTACCCCGGCCATCGACCACCTGGAGGAGGGTGACCGGGTCCTGGTGCTGGAATCATGTACCCACCAGGTGAACTGTGATGACATCGGCAGGTATAAATTGCCGTCATGGCTGAAACAACACACCGGCAGGTCGTTGCAATTCGACTTTGTCGCGGGCCTCGCCGGGATCCCAAGGCCCATCGAAGATTATGCGCTCGTGATGCAATGCGGCGGCTGCATGGTGACCCGGAAGCAGCTCGGGAACAGGCTCAGGCAGGCAATAGATGCCGGTGTGCCCGTTACGAACTACGGGCTGGCCATCGCCTGGATGAACGGCATTTTCGAACGGGCCGTGGCCCCCCTGATCAAAGCTTATGGTACAGCGGGTTGAACATACACTTTCGAAGGCGGTCCTTGACCTGTCCGACCTGGAACATCTCCTGGGGAGCCAGGGTGACGACAGGGAGCAGGTCCTGGCAAAGGCGGCCGAGGTTGCCCGGGCTCATGTCGGCGATGCCGTTCGGCTGCGCGGCCTCATCGAGTATTCCAACCGCTGCCGCAAGAACTGCTGCTATTGCGGCATCCGCAGCGGCAACGGGAAGGTCGTGCGCTACGAAATCGACCCCGAAGGGGTGCTGAAGATCGCCCGCGAGGCGTGGGACCGCGGCTACGGATCTGTCGTCCTGCAATCGGGCGAGCGCATCGACAAGGCCTTCATCATGACCATCGACAGGCTGGTCCGCGAAATGATGAGCTTCTCCGGTGGAAAGATCAGGATCACGCTATCCTGCGGGGAGCAGGACCGTGAAACCTACCTCCGGTGGTTCGAAAGCGGTGCGCTGCGCTACCTCCTCCGCTTCGAAAGCTCGGATCCCGACCTGTACCACCGCATCCACCCGCAGGATGGAACCCACAGCTATGCCCACCGGATCATGGCCATCCGCAACCTGAAACAGATCGGCTACCTCACCGGCTCGGGAATGATGATCGGGTTGCCCGGCCAGACCCTTTCCCACCTTGCGGGTGACCTGATGCTGCTGAAGCAGTTGCAGGTCGATATGGTGGGCATGGGGCCATATATCGAGCACCCCGACACCCCGCTCTACAGCCTGCGGGATCACCTCCAGTCCGCGCAACAGCGGTTCCGTATGTCGGTGCTTGCGATCGCCGTGCTGCGGTTGCACATGCCCCACATCAACATCGCCGCCTCCACCGCCCTCGACGCCCTCGACCCCGCGGGAAGGGAAAAGGCCCTGGCCGCCGGCGCCAATGTCCTGATGCCGAACCTCACCCCGGCCTGCTACCGGGAGAACTATTTTCTGTATAAGGACAAACCCTGGCTGATCGAGGCCGATGAATTGGTCAGCAAGGTCGCTGCCGGCAGGCGCCTGCACTGGAAATAGGCCCTCTGCTTTTTTTTCACCATTTTTTAACATTTACCCGGGAGCCTCTCTAATTTTTTACTTTTGCCGGGAATTTCAGGATGTGGTTCACAGTCATTCAATGATTTGCGCCCCGGTCGCCTGGTAACAACAGTACATGGTTCACTGAATGAAGATTGTCGCGGACGATAAGATCCCGTACATTAAAGGTGTATTCGAGCCTTTCGCCGAGGTGGTTTACCTGCCCGGCGACAGGATCGGCCCCCGCGACCTGAAGGATGCCGATGCCCTCCTCACCCGTTCCATCACCCCGTGCAACGAAGAGCTCCTGCAAGGCAGCGCCGTCCGGTTCATTGGCTCTGCCACCATCGGCGACGACCACATCGACAAGCACTATTGTGCCCGTGCCGGCATCGCCTGGGCGGTGGCCGCTGGCTGCAATGCGGAGGCGGTGAACCAGTATGTGCAGGCAGCCATCGTCGCTGTTGCGGGGAACCTTGGCATCGACCCGGCCGGGCTTACGCTCGGGGTCGTCGGTGTCGGCAATGTGGGTTCCAGAGTGGCCAGGACGGCACGGATGATGGGCCTGCGGGTGCTCCTGAACGACCCTCCGCGCGAACGCATCGAAGGCCCCGGCCTTTTCTCCCCGTTGGAAAAGATAGTGCAGGAGAGTGATCTCGTTACCCTGCACGTGCCGCTCACCTATGGCGGCCCCGACAAGACCTTTCACCTGGTGGACAGGGCTTTCCTGGAGGGGATGGGACGGCCGGCGGTCTTCATCAATACATCCCGCGGTGCGGTGGCCAGCACCGGGGCATTGGTACATGCCGCCCGGGAGGGCCGGCTGACAGCCCTGGTGCTGGATGTGTGGGAAAATGAGCCGGCACCCGACCCTGAGCTGCTGGCCATGGCCACCGTGGCCACACCGCACATCGCCGGCTACTCAAAGGAAGGGAAGGCCATGGGGTCGGCCATGACGGTGCAGGCCGCAAGCCGCTTTTTCGGGCTGGGGATGGATCAATGGAGGCCCGCCGTGCCGCAGGAACAGCTCCTGGTGAAGGTCCCGTGCAAGGGCAGGTCACGCCTCGACGTGCTTGCCGGGGTCTTCGAAACGGTGTGCCCGGTCGCCACCACCACCCGCCGCTTAAAGGGCGATCCGGGATCCTTCGGGCAAATGCGCCGGGAATATCCCTTCCGGCCGGAAAACGGCAATTACACCCTGGTGCTGGAAGCGTGCGACAAATCGGTCGGCGACCTGCTGGGCGGGTGGGGCTTTAAATTGAAAACGAAGAATTAACCACAAATAAAACAGACACGACAGAATGGACAATGCCCTTTTGAACAAAGCAGCTGACAACATCAGGATCCTATCCCTGGCCATGGTGGAAAAAGCCAATTCCGGCCACCCCGGCGGTGCCATGGGTGGCGCTGATTTCATCAACCTTCTTTATACCGAGTTCCTCAACTTCGACCCCGACGACATGACCTGGCCGTTCCGCGACCGGTTCTTCCTCGACCCAGGTCACATGTCGGCCATGCTCTATTCCGTCCTTTCGCTGGTGGGCACCTATACTGCGGAGGACCTGAAGCAATTCCGTCAGTGGCAGAGTGCTACGCCGGGACACCCCGAGCTGGATGTGAAGCGCGGGGTGGAGAATACCTCCGGGCCGCTCGGACAGGGCCACACCATGGCCGTGGGGGCTGCCATCGCCGAGAAATTCCTAACGGCGCGCTTTGGCGATTGGATGTCGCATAAGATCTATGCCTTCATCTCCGACGGCGGCATCCAGGAGGAGATCTCCCAGGGGGCCGGCAGGATCGCCGGGTACCTCGGGCTCAATAACCTGGTCATGTTCTTCGATTCCAACGATATTCAGCTCTCGACCCTGGTGGAGGAGGTGACGGTCGAAGATACCGCGCGGAAATACGAGGCCTGGGGATGGCGCGTGGTCACCATCGACGGCCACGATGTGGACGCAATCCGCGGAGCCCTCATGAAAGCCCGGCAGGAGACCGAAAAGCCCTTCCTCATCATCGGCAAGACCATCATGGGGAAAGGGGCCCTGACCAGTGAGGGGGACAGCTTCGAACGCCAGGTGTCGACCCACGGCCAGCCCATGAGCAAGGCCGGCGCTTCGGTGGAAAAAACGATCCGTAACCTGGGCGGCGATCCCGGGGAACCTTTTTCAGTCTTCCCCGAAACCAGGGAACTTTACGAGGAGGCCCTCCGGAACAAAAGGGCCATGGTCGCGGAGAAGAACCGGCAATACCAGGTTTGGAAAAAGGACTTTCCCGACCTGGCCGCAAGGCTTCAGCGTATCCTGGATGGAAAGGTCCCGGCCATCGACTTCGGGGCCATCGGGATCAAGTCGGGCGGAGCCACCCGCGAAGCATCGGCAGCCGTGCTGGGAGCGATGGCAGGACAGGTGGACAACATGATCGTCATGTCGGCCGACCTCGCCAACAGCGATAAAACCGACGGGTTCCTGAAAAAGTCTTCGGCCATGGGCAGGCACGATTACTCCGGGGCCTTCCTGCATGCCGGGGTCTCCGAGCTCACGATGGCGGCCCTCGCCAACGGGATGGCCCTTCACAATATCATCCCGGTCTGCGGGACCTTCTTCGTGTTCTCCGACTACATGAAGCCGGCCATCCGCCTGGCGGCACTGATGGAACTGCCCGTCAAGTATGTGTGGACGCATGATTCCTTCAGGGTGGGAGAGGACGGCCCAACCCACCAGCCCGTGGAGCACGAGGCCCAGGTGAGGCTCCTCGAGAAACTGAAGAACCATAGCGGAAGGAATTCAATGCTCGTGCTGCGCCCGGCCGATGGACAGGAGACCCTCGTCGCCTACAAGATGGCCATGGAGAATACCACAACCCCCACCGGGCTGATCCTGTCGCGGCAGAACATCGCCGACCTGCCCGTGCAGCCGGGTGACGACCCCTACCAGGCGGCCCTGCGCGCTGAACGGGGCGCTTACGTGGTACAACAGGACGGGCCTGCCCCCGACCTGGTCCTCGTGGCCAATGGTTCGGAGGTGAGCACCCTGGTTGAAGGGGCCGGACTGCTTAAAGCGGACGGAATCAGCACGCGCGTGGTGTCGGTGATCTCCGAAGGGGTCTTCAACCGCCAGGACGCCACCTATCGCCAGGACGTGATCCCCGCAGGGGTTCCGGTCCTGGGGTTCACAGCCGGCCTGCCCGACAGCCTCAGCGGGCTGGTGGGCTGCAACGGCAAGGTGTTCGGACTCGATCATTTCGGGTATTCCGCCCCCTACACGACCCTCGATCAGCAATTCGGGTTCTCGGGCGAAAATGTCAGGGTCCAGGCGCTGGCATACCTGGAAGAGGTCAGGCAACGGGGATAAAATAATTTAATTAAAATAGCTTTGATTTAAAATAAATTAGCTATCTTTGCACCGCTTTTTGAAAGCGATACTCCGCAGACGGCGGTCAACGATAGGAAAAAGAGTTGAGGGGGCAATAGTCCCCTCTTTTAGTACAAATATGTTGGATAAGAACAAGATAGCAACCATTGTGGAGAAGTTCCTTGGCGGAACCGACAAGTTCCTTGTGGAAGTGACCGTTTCCAGGGGCAACGTGGTGGATGTGTTCGTCGAGGGCGATGACGGCATCAGCATCAACGAGTGTGCGAAGATCAGCCGGTTCATCGAATCCAACTTCGACCGCGAAAGGGAGGACTTTGAATTGCGGGTATCCTCGCCGGGCATTGACAAGCCCTTCAAGCTGAGAAGGCAGTATGGACGATATATCGGACGTGAGATACAACTGCTGCTGAATGACGGTCTGAAGGTGCAGGGTAAGCTCCTGGAATACGACGACGACAGGGCGGTCCTGGAATTACTGGCAGACAAAAAGAATGATGTGCGGGAGGTCCGGGAATTCCCCTTTGCCGGGATCAGGCAGGGAAAACCGGTCATTTCTTTCAGCTGATGATTGTAAAAAGAATAGATGTCATATACTTTTAACGTGAAAATGGAACACATAAATCTCGTAGAAACATTCTCGGAATTCAAAGAATTCAAGAATATCGGCAGGGAGGCCATGATGGTCATCCTGGAGGATGTATTCCGGCATATGCTGGCCAAGCGGTTCGGGACCGCCGACAACTTCGACATCATCGTCAACATCGACAAGGGAGACCTTGAGATCTGGCGGAACCGGGTGATCGTGGAAGATGGTGAAGTGGAGGATGAGAACCTGGAGATACCTTATTCCCAGGCGATCAAGATCGAGCCTGACTTCGAAGTGGGTGAAGAGGTGTCGGAAGAGATCAAGATGCTGGATTTCGGGCGGAGGGAGATTCTTTCCATCCGGCAGAACCTGATATCCAAGATCCAGGAATACGAAAAGGACAACGTGTACAAGAAATACAAGGAGCGCATCGGCGAGATCATCACCGGCGAGGTCTACCAGGTGTGGAAAAAGGAGATCCTGGTCCTCGACGACGAAGGCATCGAACTGGTGCTGCCCAAGTCGGAACAGATCCCGACGGACTTCTACCGGAAGGGAGATACCATCCGGGCGGTCGTCTCCAAGGTGGAAATGAGGAACACGACCCCGGTGATCATCCTCTCCAGGACCTCCCCGGTGTTCCTCGAACGGCTGTTCGAAGCCGAGGTGCCCGAGGTCTACGACGGGCTCATCACCATCAGGAACATCGTGAGGGTGCCCGGTGAAAGGGCCAAGATCGCCGTCGAATCCTACGACGACAGGATCGATCCCGTGGGTGCCTGCGTGGGGATGAAGGGATCCAGGATCCATGGCATCGTGCGGGAACTGAAGAACGAGAACATCGATGTCATCAACTTCACCAACAATTCCCAGCTCTACATCACACGGGCCCTGAGCCCCGCCAAGATATCCTCCATCAACATCATCGAGGATGAAAAGAAAGCGGAAGTGTACCTCAAACCCGACCAGGTCTCCCTGGCCATCGGGAAAGGCGGATTCAACATCAAACTGGCCGGTAAGCTCACCGGGTATGAGATCGATGTGTTCCGCGAGACCGATACCGATTCGGAAGATGTTGATCTCATGGAGTTCTCCGACGAGATCGACCAGTGGATCATCGATGAGTTCAAGGCCATCGGCTGCGATACCGCAAAAAGTGTCCTGGACCTGGAGATCAGCGACCTCGTGAAACGGACCGACCTGGAAGAAGAAACCATCCGCGAGGTGATCCGGATATTGAAAGAAGAGTTTGAATAAAATATACTAACTTAGCGCATTTTATTCTAAAAAAAAGTATTGATAAAGGGTTTTTATGGCAGTAGATAGTAAACCGATCAGGTTAAGTAAAGCAGCAAAGGAATTCAACGTCGGTATTTCGACCATCGTGGAGTACCTTGCAAAGAATGGGGTGGAGGTCATCGCCAGCCCCAATACCAAACTTACACCTGATATGTATGCATTGCTGGAGCGCGAATTTGCTTCCCAGAAATCGGTGAAGCAAGAGGCCTCCAAGATCGGGTTGGGCTATGCTGACCATGAGACCATTTCCATTGAGGACAAGATCGCCCGCCAGCGGATGCAGGATGCCGAGGATGAGTTTGACGAGGTGTTCATAAAGGACATCTCGCTCCCGGCCAAGGAGGAGCCCCGCGAAGAGCCGCCCGCCAGGAAAGCGGTCCCCGAGAAGGAGAAGCCGGCACCCGCGCCGCCCGCCAAAAAAGAGGAGCCTGCCGCCAAAGTGGAGCCTGAAACCGAGGAGAAGAAGGTCGAAAAAGAGGAGAAGGCAGCGGCAGTGGAAGAGGAGGTGGGCAAAGAAGAGGGCGGACCCAAAGTGCTGGGCAAGATCGACCTCGCCAAATTGGACCAGAAGACAAGACCGGCAAAGAAAACTGAAAAAGAGAAGAAGGAGGAGGAGAAGGTTACAACCCCCGAGCCGGTGGAACCCGAAATGAAGGAGACCGAACCGGAAGAGAAGGAGGTCAAGGAGGAGAAAGTTCCGGCCCCGCCGCTCGCCAGGCCTAAAGCCGATAATTTCATTAAGACCCAGGTGGAACGGCTCACCGGTCCCAAGATCGTCGACAAGATCGAACTGCCTGTCGAAAAGAAGAAAACGGAGAAAAAACCGGTGGCCTCCTCCAAGGACCAGGATCCCCGCGCACGCAAGAAGAAAAAGAGAAAGCGTATACAGACTCCCGAAGTGGAGTTCGGCGACAAGCCGACGACCGATGATGACCGTCAGCGTGGAAAGGGACGCGGAAAGAAGGGACGGAAGGAACGCGAGCGCGTCGATATCTCCGAGGAAGATGTACAACAGCAAATAAAGGAAACCCTGGCCAAGCTCACCGGCGGCGGCAAGTCCAAAGCCGTCAAACACCGCCGGGAGAAGCGCCAGAGCATCAGCGAGGCCAAGCAGAAAGAGCTTGAAAAACGCGAACAGGAACAACATATCCTCAAGGTCACCGAGTTCGTGACGGCCAATGAACTGGCCAACATGATGAGCGTGCAGGTGAACGAGGTCATCTCGACCTGTATGTCCCTGGGCCTTTTCGTTTCCATCAACCAGCGGCTGGATGCCGAAACACTTTCGCTGGTGGCGGAGGAATTCGGGTTCGAAGTGGAGTTTGTCAGCGTGGATGTGGCCGAGGCCATCGCCGAATCGGATGTGGTGGAGGAAGGCGATGAGGACCTGGTGCCCCGTGCCCCCATCGTCACCGTGATGGGTCACGTGGACCACGGCAAGACCAAACTGCTCGACTTCATCCGGAATGCCAACGTGGTGGCCGGCGAGGCCGGTGGTATCACACAGCATATCGGGGCCTACGAGGTCGCCCTCAAGGACGACAAGAGGATCACCTTCCTCGACACCCCCGGTCACGAGGCGTTCACCGCCATGCGTGCAAGGGGTGCGAAAGTGACCGACGTGGCCATCATCGTGGTGGCGGCCGACGACAATGTGATGCCGCAGACCAAGGAGGCCATCAACCACGC
>CAYLTG010000031.1:0-27639 GCA_964386225.1 uncultured Bacteroidales bacterium | reverse complement strand
ACCGGCTCAGGACCGGGGAGTTCACCGTAAGCGTTTCCAGGCTGGAAAAGCTGGATACCCAGGCCGACCATGCCCTGCTGTTCAACCTTGCCGGGAAATATGGCGGGGAAATGTTCTATCCGGAACAATTGGATGAGCTGGCCTCCGTGATCGGCAGCCGCGATGATATCCGCACGATCGCCTATTCTCAGAAGACCTTCTCCGAAATGCTCAATCTCCCGTTCCTGCTTTCGTTGATCTTGCTGCTGCTGGGGGTGGAGTGGTTTGTTCGCAAGCGGGCCGGCGGGTATTGATTTGTGAATAGTGAATAGTGATCTGTGATCGGTGAGGGTGATGGTAGATTGAAGATAAGAAATTGGAGTATCAGATTTTTTATTGCTTCATATGGGAATTGGTTGTATATTTGGAAGATGAAGAGCTTTATTCGTCATCGTTTCCTGCTTCTTTTTCTCGTTTCCCTTTTGTTTTCTGAAGGAAGAGCCCAGTGGTACTGGAACCACCCGTCGCTGGGGGTGGGGTACCTCAATGATATTGCCGTGGTTGACGACGATGTGTGGTGGACGGTCGGACGCTATGGCCAGGTTTTCAGGACGCTCGACGGAGGAGAGACCTGGGAGCAGCGGCATCTGTACACGGATGTTGACCTTCGGTCGGTCTGTTTTTCGGGGGATGACCTGGGCTGGATCGCCGGTGGAGAAGGAAAGGTCTTTTATACCCTGGACGGTGGCGACCACTGGGATGTGGTCTATGCGGGTTACAACCTGCAATTGAACGATATCATCTTTGCGGATGACGCACACGGATGGATCGTCGGGGAGAACGGAACGATCTTCCATTCGGAGGACGGCGGGATGAACTGGGAACTCCAGGGCACCCCTGGCGTGAATCATGACCTCGGGGCCATCACCTTTATAAATACAGAGGAGGGCTGGGCCTGCGGTGAGTACGGGACCGTCCTGCATACAGAGGATGGGGGAACGACCTGGGTACAGCAGGCCCAGGGCAGCTGGGACCACAACTACCAGGGCATCTACTTCCGGGACAATAATGTCGGCTGGGTGGTGGGAAGGATCCACTTCTTCTCCTATACCAGCGGGATACTGAAAACATCCAACGGGGGGACGACCTGGTCCATCACCGACTCGCTGCCCGATTGCTCGGAGATGACGAGCATCCATTTCATCGATGAAGACATCGGGTTTGCCGGGGGATGGAACAATCTTTACAAGACTGACGATGGAGGAACCAATTGGTACCCGTTGACCACGGAACCCGGATTTTATCCGGGTGCGATTGCCACCTCGCAGGAGAAACTGGTCCTTTCAGGTGGGTACGGCTACCTCGTGGAAAATGCCTGTGATGTGCTGGTTTCGGATGACATGGGGGCCACCTGGCAGACAAACAACAATCAGGTTGTTGGATCCGAAATCCGGGTGGTGGAGGCCATCGACTCCTTACATGTGTGGTTCATGCACAATTCAGCTGACAAGCATTTGTTCAGGACTGAAAATGGAGGGGAAACATGGGAACAGGTCATGACCACCCCAGGATATTATTTCCGAGACCTGTCCTTCATTACACCTGACCAGGGCTGGGCCATCCTTCACCATTTTGCAACCAATTCCAACAAGATGGTGATGACGGATGACGGAGGGGATACGTGGGATACCCTGGCCAACATCGTTGGGGGCATAAACGTTTACGGATTGCAATTCAGGTCGGAAACCCATGGCTGGCTGCTGGCTCACGGCGAAGGCATCTACAGGACACAGGATGGAGGGTCTGCCTGGGAGCTCTGCCTGTCGCAGGGACCTTATATAGGAAAGGCTTATTTTATCGATGAGCAACGGGGATGGGCGCCGGCCCTGGGATCGGACCTGGTGAGCAGCATCCTGTTCAGTACCACCGACGGCGGCACCACATGGGTCCCGGATACGGTGGGCAATTATGGACTTGGTGCGGTCTACTTCCTCGACGAGGAGCGGGGTTGGTTCACACGGGACAATAAGATACTCCGGACGACCAACGGAGGTGCGAGCTGGATCGAGACGACCGTTCCGGGTGTTTTTGGATTGAGCCGGGTAACCTTTATCGACTCCCTGACCGGTTGGGCGTATGAGAACACGTTGGAAGAAACCAGCAATGTGTTCATCAGCACCGACGGCGGTATTACCTGGGAGAAGGACCACGCAGCTTCCGAAAACGGCTACTTTTACGATATGGATTTCGATGGCTCTGGGAACGGCTGGCTGGTGGGGTCAAACGGCAAGATCCTGAAGCGCGGCATGGGGGACTTGCTGACCACCCAACAGGAACCGCCCAGGGAAGATATCATAAAGAAGGGACTCTCCGTTTTTCCCAATCCTTTCTCTACCGGGATCACCCTTGATTTACCTGCCGGCATGACCGGTAGCGCAAGCATTTCATTGTTCGACTTACAGGGAAGAAAGGTCCTCGGGAAGCAGATCCCCGCAGGTGCCCCTGGCCGGACGATTACCGTGGATGCAGCTGCTCTGGAGAACGGGCTGTTTTTTATTGAATTCTCAATGGGTGGGTTCCACCATGTTCAGAAGATAATCAAACGAAAATGATCACGCGGGAAGGAAACATGCCTTTCCCTTCAACATTCGCCATCAGCTTATTAACAAATCATCTGCTGCCCCTTACCCTGTCCCTGTTGCTCGCGAAGTGGTTTGCATGAAAGCGTGGGGGCTTCTGAACGGTTGCATACCTGCAGGGAGGTGTTGTATATTTCGGTATATTTGATCCATGGATCTGATGCCCCTTCTCCGGTTCCTTGTTTTTTCATCCATTCTCTTTTGCACAGTGACATCACAAGCGCAGTGGCTGTGGAACAGACCCTCGTTTGGTACCGGGATCCTTTACGATATCGATGCAGCCTCCGAATTGACTTACTGTGCTGTTGGTGACCAGGGACTGGCATTCCTTACCACTGATGGGGGAGAGACCTGGGATCAGCAGGTTGTCGCGATCAATGATAAGTTCAGGTCGGTCTGCTTCGTCGATGAAGACCATGGCTGGATAGCAGGCAGTGTTGGGCAGGTTTTCAGAACGACCAACGGGGGAGAGGACTGGGAAGCTGTTTATATAGGGTTCGGCGTACAGCTGAATGCCATTTTTTTTGTGGATAATGACCACGGGTGGGTCACTAACGAATACGGTGGGATATACCATACCGCTGATGGGGGTGTGAACTGGGAACTGCAACCTGCACCCGCATCCGGTCACAGCCTGGAGGACATTTTCTTTCTCGATATGCAACATGGGTGGGCTGTCGGTGAATACGGCACCATACTGCATACCTCCGACGGTGGCGGCATGTGGGAGTTGCAGGCCAGCGGTGCCTATAATCAGCGGTACAGAGCGGTCTGTTTCATCGATGAACAGACGGGCTGGGTGGCCGGAATGATTTCTGACTGGCCAATTGAGGGAGGAATACTGAAAACGGAGAATGGTGGGCAGAATTGGGTGCTGAAAGAGACCATGCCGGGCATTTTCTATATGTCCGGCATTGATTTTCAGGATGAACTGACCGGGTATGCCGGAGGTGACGCAGGCCATATCTTTAAAACCAGCGACGGAGGGGAAAACTGGGTCAGCCTGGGAATCGATCCGGATTTTTACTGCCATGACATTGTGGTCGCTGACAACCGGATCCTGCTGTCAGGTGGCAGGGGATACACGGGTTTGGACGGGGCTGATGTGTTTCTCTCTGTTGATAACGGTGTCAGCTGGGAAAACAGAATGGTCAAGGAGTTGGATGAGCCTATAGCTGCCGTTGAAGCGATCGATTCATTGCATGTATTTGTAAGTACATTGCTCTCCCTTTACAGATCGGAAGACGGCGGCGGTCACTGGGATTCCGTGATCAACCTTTCACCATATTATCTCAGCAACCCTGCCTTCGTTGATCCGGAGCATGGCTGGGTAGTTGGCTACCTCTGGGGGATGCACGCCATTGTGTGCAGGACCCAGGATGGAGGAGATAGCTGGGATACCGTCGCAATCCTGGAAGGATGCTGGGACTTTGACGACCTTCAGTTCCGGACCCCGGAAATGGGATGGGTGATCTGCGACAATGGTGCGATGTCCGTGCTCAGGACCCTCGATGGTGGAGTATCATGGGAAAACTGCCTCGAAGCCGGGCCGGATGTAAACATCACATCGCTGTTCTTCCTGGATGACCAGTTAGGATGGGTCGGCGCCTATTTGCCAGGATCTGAAGAATATTTATTCATGACCTCCGACGGAGGAGATTCCTGGAGCTGCGACACGCTTACGGAAAACGCACCCTCACATCCCTTCTTCATCGACAGTGATCACGGGTGGAGCCGAAGTAATGGCAATCATATACTATTCACTGTTGACGGTGGTCAGACCTGGCAGGAAAGCACTGTCACCGGGGCTGTCCAGGTGACGGGGTTGGGATTTGCGGATATCCATCACGGATGGGCAATCAGCAAAGATTATGTCAGCCAGGTCACCGAGCTTTACGCCTCAGTTGACGGAGGGATCACCTGGCAACGGGATTTCAGCGGCTCCAGCAGCACCTTGCTCGATATGGACTTTGATCCGCAGGGTAATGGCTGGATAGTTGGATTCTCGGGGCAGATCCTCAGCAGGAGTTCTCAGAGTATTTCAACGGATGCAGATCCTTTTCGCCCTGAAGGAGTTTATGACCATATTCGGGTGTTTCCGAACCCCTTCAGCCGGCAAATAAACATAGCTACAGGTGGTTCGACAGGTTATGGTGGTCAGGTATCGCTTTACAACATGTCAGGAAAAGAGGTTTTCTCTGAGCCGCTGGACAGGATACTGAAACAGTCGGGGAGTTTTAATATTTCTCCGGAAGGATTGAAAAACGGGGTCTATATCCTGGTGATTACCATGAACGAAGGGACCTTCCAAAGGAAAGTGGTAAGGTTGGATTGAAGTCTTGCCGTTATTTCTGAACAGAGCTCAGTGCTTCACAAAATACGCCACCTTCTCCAGCGACGTGATCATGTCGTACTCTTCCAGGTAGACGCCTTCGCGTGCGCTGAGGGGTTTCGGGGTGTAATTGAGGATGCCCTTGATGCCGGCCTCCTTGAGGCGGTCGGCCAGTTCGGAGACCACCTCGGGAGGGGTGGTGATGATGCCGATGGTGATGCCTTCCTTCTTGATGATCTCTTCCAGCTGGTCGAGGTGGTAGCAATGGACGTCGGCGTAGGTCTTGTTGATCTTGTCGGGGTTCACGTCGAAGGCCGCCACGATCTTCAGTTTCGTCCTCCGCTCATACAGGTAGTGGATGAACGCCTTTCCCAGGTTTCCCATGCCAATGACAGCCATCTTCTGGCCCTTGTCGGTGTCGATGATCTTTCCGATGGTCTCCACCATCTCCTTGATGTCATACCCCTTTCTCAGGGTTCCCGAATAGCCGATGAGCATGATGTCGCGGCGCACCTGCACGGGTGTGATGTGGAGCAGGTTGGCGATCTCGTGCGAGAAGATGTGGGTCTTGCCCTTGGTCAGCTGGTTGTTTAGGCTCCTCCGGTATTGACTGAGCCGTTCTACCGTTTTGTCAGGAAGGTTCATAGATCAAGCTTGTTATTCAATTAACAGGCAAAAGTAAGGAATCTTGAATATTTGCAGCAATGGGATTGTTAAATTTTTAACAATTCTAAATTATTTTATGTCAACAAAAAGTTGGTAAAGATCATTCACAGGGATATATCTTCCGGATAATCAACGGAATAAAGGTAGAGGCCGTGGGCCGGTACGGAGTAACCCGCGCTGGAGCGGTCCTTCTTTTCGATCACGGCCATGAAGCCGTCGATGGTCAGTTTGCCGCGTCCCACATCCAGCAGGGTCCCGACGATGGCACGGACCATGTTCCGTAAAAAACGGTCGGCACTGATGGTGAACACCAGCAGGCCATCCTCCCTTTGCCAGGAGGCATGCCGGATGGAGCAGATGTTCGTCCTTACCTGGGTGTTTACCTTGGAAAAGGATGTGAAATCGGAATATTGCATAAGTGAAGCTGCGGCAGCATTCATTTTATCGATGTCGAGCCTGCTCCTGTAGGAATATGCTGAATCGAGGTGGAACGGATCCTTATTTGTGGCGATCCGGTATTTGTAGGTGCGGCCGGTGGCGCTGAAACGGGCGTTGGCATCGGCTCTGACGGGAAAAAGGTCGAAGATGGCGATGTCCTTCGGGAGAAATCCGTTCAGCTTTTTAATGTATTGAGGGATGCCTTTTGCGGCAAGGCTTTCTTCCAGGTCGAAATGGGCATAGAACTCCAGGGCATGGACCCCCGCATCGGTCCTGCCGCAACCCACCACGTTCACCTCCTGCCGGAAAATGCGGGTCAGGGCCTCGTTCACAACCCCCTGGACGGTGGGTCCCTGTGGTTGCAACTGCCACCCCAGGTATCGGGCCCCATGGTAGGCCAACCGGATGAAATACCTGTGATTTGGCTCCATACCTGCAAATTTAATTATTTAGAATCACAAAAAATTAGATTGAAGATTTAAAAAAATGACATAAGGTGCCTGCATTGGGCTATTTTTATGCCACGAAATTATAAAAGGTGATACCATGCAGGTGAAGCGTTTCGGGGTCTCCCTCGAAAATGAATTGCTCGATGAGTTGGACCGGCTCGTCAGGAAACAGAAATTCCCCAACCGGTCGCAGGCCATCCGGTACCTCATCAAAAAGTTTTCGGTGGAGGACGAGTGGGAGGCGAACCGGGAGGTGGCGGGTGCCATTGTGCTGGTGTATGACCATCACAAACGCGACCTGCAAACGAAGTCGACGGATGTCCAGCATGATTTTCACCACCTGATCCTCTCCGTGCAGCACGTCCACCTCGATCACCATAACTGCCTGGAGACCATTGCAGTGAAAGGGAAGGCCCGGGAGCTCAAGGACCTGGCCAACCGGTTGATCGCCATCAAGGGCATGAAACATGGCGAATTGGTCATGACGGCGAAGAAGTGATTTTTTTTTGAATAAGAGGTAACACGTATATATAATTAGTAATATCCTGAATCGGAGGTTTTTTCTGCTTAACCTGGCCTTTACCGCGAACAGGGACCCGTAGTTCTGCCTCAATTCGGGATCGGCCGTCCATCCCAACGATGCGGGAATGTGGTGATCGGTGAGGCGATAAAGGTCCTTGAAAAAGCGTGGGAAAGGGAAGGGCTATCCCCTGAGCAGGCCGATGAGCGGCTGATATCCCTTAACTTCGACCCGGCACAGAAGAGCACCACGACGCTGCCCGGGGCCATTGGCGGCGAAGTGGGCATGAGGGGCCGGATCAGCGGCCTGCCAACGACGACAACACGGTGACCGCACTGGGGTATTTCATTGTCCGGGCGGGACTGCAGTACCATCCGAAACGGTTCAGGTTCTGATAAGATAGTATTAACGATCACTATAATCAATTATGAGCAGCGAGATCACCATCCTGGCGGCCACTGCCGCTTCCATCGGGTTCTTCCATACCCTGCTGGGCCCCGACCACTACCTGCCTTTCATTTTCATGGCCAAAGCCAGGAAATGGTCCATGTTCAAGACCACCTGGGTGACGGTGGCCTGCGGTGCCGGCCATGTGGGGAGTTCCGTCCTGCTGGGTGCCGTGGGCTTTGCAGCCAGTGTGGCCGTCGCCGACCTGGTCTCGATCGAGGGCGTCAGGGGGGACCTGGCGGCCTGGGCCTTTGTCCTTTTCGGCCTGGTCTATTTTATCTGGGGCCTCCGGAGGGCATTGCTCAACAGGCCACACAAGCATGTCCACGTGCATGGCAACGGCACCCTGCACACCCACGCGCATACCCACTCCGAGGAACACGATCATGTCCACCGCAAGAACATAACCCCCTGGATCCTGTTCACCATTTTCGTGCTTGGCCCCTGCGAGCCGCTCATCCCCGTGCTCATGTACCCGGCGGCACAAAATAGCACGGCCGGCATGTTATACATTGCCGGCGTGTTCTCTGTGGTGACCATCGCCACCATGCTTACGGTGGTGCTGGTGGCCACATTTGGCCTCAATATGATAAAGATGGGGAAACTGGAACGATGGTCCCATGCCATGGCCGGGGCGATCGTCCTGCTGAGCGGAATAGCGATCCTGGCCGGGCTCTAGGAAGCCCTCACCGAATTGCCGTTGCGGACCAGCTGGTACTTGCCGCCGTTGTTGTCCTTCTCCACCATCCCTTTTTCCTTGAGCTCGATGATGTGCTTGAGCACCGTATAGTTGGGATACCTCAGTTCCCTGACGATATCGCCGTAAAATGCGCCATTGGATTTCTCAATGCAGCGCAGGATTTCTTTTTTAATGGAATTCATACTCTCTTGATTAGGATCCATAATGATGAAATTTCGGTTAACACATTAGCCTTTAAGGGGTTAATAGTTTATGTCGTGAACTACAGCTTGTTTATACGGAGATCCTGACAATAGGTTGGCGCGGCATTGAAAAAAAAGATGTGCGACAGCGGAGGCGGGCCAGCGGGGAGGGAATTCGGGATGCATGGATGGAAATGCATGATGCGGGTCCTGCGGCATTTGCGGGAGCGGGCCCCGGGGTCAGCCGATGGACATGTTGTGGTCGAAGGTGTTACGGATGGGCCTCGACCCCACATTGACGCCACTGACAAAGGCCTCGACACATTCTTTGATGCGGGCATGGTAGCCGCCTTCCAGCACCGCAAACAGGCGGGGGAACGCCCGGCGAAGCCGGAAGCCGCACTCGTAGAAAGCCTTGACCGAGAAATTGAGCCCGAGGAGAAGGTCGTCGGGATGGCTGTCAAAACCGGCTGAAACCGCCATGACATCCGGGTTGAAGTCCCGGGCCTTTTCCATGACCGTGTCGAGGGCCTTGAAGAACGCTTCATCCCCGGCGCCGGGCATCAGCGGGATGTTCAGCGTATAGCCTTCCCCGCGTCCCTTGCCCGTGTCGGTGGGCGATCCGGTCATGGGAAAAGTGAAGGCCTGGTGGATGGAGGCATAGAAAACCTGGTCCGATTCATAGAAGATGGACTGTGTGCCGTCGCCATGATGTCCGTCGAAATCGAAGATGAAGACCCGCTGGCCCCGGTTCACCAGGTGCTGAGCGGCAATGGCGATGTTGTTGAAGAAGCAGAATCCCGCAAAGGACGCACGATCGGCATGGTGGCCGGGCGGCCTGACCGCGGCAAAGTCGCACTGTTCCGCCGCCAGCACGGACAATCCCACCGCCGTTGTGGCGGCCTCATAGCTGGCGGGCGTCAGCAGCACTTCTGCCAGGCGCTCCCCGTGCATGCAGGCACTCTTGATCATGTCCCTGTAAGCCCCGGGGTGCACCAGCGTGATGAAATCTTCGCCATTGCATTCCTCATCCCCGTAGCTCTCGGCGAAACCGGCCAGCCGGTATGCGCCCTCGGCCTGGCTCTCCTGGTTGTGCTCCAGGAATTTCCGGTTGAACAGGACCTGCATCTTTCCTTTTGTTTTGGGTGACTAAGGTAAGTTTTTTTTATAAGTAATCAGCCGATCCTGTCCTTTAATTCCTGCAGGATCTCGATGATCCGCTTCTCATTGATCACATACTGGTGGTTGAGCGTCTTGATCTCGCGGAGCACGTCGGCATTTTTGAGTTCGGGGTCCATCCCGATAAGGTCGCTCATAGGTACCCTGAAGATCCGTGCGATCTGGTGTACCCTGTCGAGGGTGAGGGTGGTTTCGCCGTTTTCCAGCCGGTGATAGGCCCTGGTGGACATCCAGAGGCGATCGGCCATATCGGCCTGGGAAAGTTTGTTGACCCGTCGGTAGTATTTGATCTTCTCACACGTATACCTGCGCATACGCGACGTCTCATTATCCATACAGCATTCAGTTTTGGTTAGGAGTGTCAAAATTAGTCAATTTTACCCCGGAGGTTGGCCTTGTGTTAATAACTTCTCGGGAGTAATTTTACCTCACGATATTAATGGGCACATCAGGCCAAAACCAGTGAAACCATGAACCGATTTATAGTCCTTTGCATCCTCCTGGGGGTTTCTGCCCCGCTGCGTTCCCAGGATCCGCCGGGTTCGGGTACCACCACCGACCGGATCATCGAGGGCGGCAACCTGATCATCGAGATCCTGAAAGTGATCAGCAACAGCGAGTCGGACAGGGCCAGGACCTCGGAAAGCCGCGAGCCCGACTGTGCCAGCGGCAACTTCACCAACATCTGTTTCGTGAACCGCACATCGCAGATCATCATTGTGCGAATGAAAAGAGAGAAGGACGAGAAGGAGCACGAGCTTTTCATCGACAATAACGGGAAGGAGTGTTGCTACCGGGTCACCCCCGGAGTGTACCAGTACAGCATCGGTCAGCGAGTCGAGGGCATGGCCCGCGAAAGGCTGATCCGAAAAGGGGAGCTCCTCCTGGAGGTTTGCAAGGACCTTGAGATCAAGATCCGGTAAAAGGAATTGCCCGTCCCGTTTCGACCGGTCAGGGAAGGGCATGGGAGTGGGAACCGCAGAAAATCCCCAATAGAGTATGCGGCGGCATGTGACCATGCCGTAATCGAATAAACCTAATTAAACCTAATTCAAAATGAAAGTAGTAACCATGATTTTAGCGCTGAGCTATGCTATTTCAATGCAGTCGAACCCAGTCTGTTTGATCGAACCTCCAGGACCATCGGTTGGGATCCAGGTGGTCTTCGGAAAGAAGCGCCTGGACTGTCAGAAGTTTGGGATATGCTATGTGAAATTAATCTTTGACCTGGATGAACTGTTTGGCAGTAATCTAACAGCGGCCGAGAATGGAGTTGGCTATGGATATGCTTCAAGGGGAGAGTCTTCCAGGTTCACTGTGAAATTCATCAAGGATTATATGACTGATGAGACCCGTTCAGAATATTTCCAGGATGGAAAATTCAGGGTGGAAGAAGATTATGTCCTTCCAGACAATATCATCCAAAAGCTGGGGTTGACTCCGGGCTATCGAATTAGCGAAGGATTGTATAATTATATAGAAAACTCGAAAGAAATAATTTTAATTTTGTAATAAACCAAACCATTGGCGGAATTCAAATTCCGCCAATGGTATTGTTCAGCTATGAAACCAAAATTCTTTGTTTTTACTCTACTGGTCCTCTTCCTATCTTCTTCCTGCACCAAAATGCTGCTGATGAGATATGGGATCAAGAATCCGGGTATTGAGAATTACAAATCAGAGATTAAGGCATTGAAGAAGTACAATCTTCCATATGATGAGGTGCTTGCTTTCAGGGACTCCACAGGTATCTATAAAATGGGACGTGAAGGCCTTGGCATACCTGGAGCTGCGTTTTTTGATTCGCAGGGGAATTATTTCTCATACCTGAATGATACCGTTAAATGCAATGCTGGTGTATCGCCTTTTATCAGGGCGCTCAGGAAAGGTGCCGAATATTCTGCCGATACCGCATTTAGTCTGGACTATCTTTACCAGGAACTTGTCTACTCAAAAGACCAAACCCCCCTCGACAGGAGCGAGTTGGATGGCAGGTATGATTTCTATGTCCTGTTCTTCTGGACGGTATACACCGGCAAATTGAACAAGGACAAGGTGTATGACTGGTACACCACGGTGGAGGAGGAGAAAAGGAATGGGCTGAACATCCGCGCCTATTACGTGAACCTCGATTGCCAGGAGTTCTGGGGCTACACCAGCGACGAACTGCCGAAATTCAAATATTAATCATGGACGCACACGCAACGAGATCGATCGACATTGCCAAACTGTCAACAACGGAATGTGCCGGCATACAGATCAACGGGTTCAGGCACTGTGCGACGATCAACTGCAAATGGCAGGGGTTGTCGGCCTGCACAGGACGTAACATCATAGAAACCGGCTTCAACGCCCTGGGGCACAGGGTCGGGATGATGGGGCTGGCAGACGGTCCGTGATCTGGGGTCCCGGATCCGGCGCAAATGCCTGACTTACAGGGATGGGCCCATGGGGACCACGATGGCTAGATCTCCTTCTTCAGGAATTGAAGCCTTTCGAATTTCACCGAGTTGCCCTCCGATCGTGCGATCTTTCCCTTGAATTCGGAGATCGAAGAATAGTTGTGTTTCTGCATCCATTTCTGGAGGTCGAAAAGGATCGTGTCGATGTAGCTCAGGCCATTGATGAAGAGCGTCGAGCAGATCTGTGTGGCCGCAGCCCCTGCGAGCAATTGCTTGACCACCCCCCGGTAATCGTGTATGCCAGTGCCTGCCGCGATGTCGAGCTCGAGCAGCGGGGACAGCAGGGCGACCCATCGGAGCGATTTGGTGACTTCCAGGGGGCTGCTCAGGACATTGTCGCGGACCACCTTCTCGGTCTCGATGTCTATGTCGGGCCGGTAGAACCTGTTGAAGAGGACCAGGCCATCGGCCCCGGCCTCCTGGAGCCTGTAGCCCATCTGGACGATGTTGGTGAAATAATTCCCAAGTTTAACGGAAACGGGAATATCCACGTGTTCCTTTACCTTGCTGACGATCTCGATGTACCGGTCGACGATGTCCCCGCAGGAGGTGTACTTGTCGAACGGCAGCAGCGAGATGTTCAATTCAATGGCATCGGCACCGGCCTCTTCCAGGGTCCTGGCGAATTGGGGCCATTCATGCGGCGAGATGCAGTTGATGCTGGCCATGATGGGGATGTCGGTGTAGCTCTTTGATTTCTCGATGAGCCCGAGGATCTGCTGAAGTCCGTACTCCTTGGAATGCCGGTTGATGTGCTCGATGGCTTCCGGGAACCAGAAATACTTGATGTCCTGGTCCATGAGTGAATTGGAGTCGGCAATGAGCTGCTCCTCGAACAGGGACTTCAGGACAATGGCACCGGCACCCTGGTCGGCGCACTTCTTGATGTTGTCGATCTCCGAAGTGAGCTTCGAACTGCTGACAATGATGGGATTCTTCAATTTCAACCCCATGTATTCTGTTGAAAGGTCCATACGTGATCTTTTATTTTATCTTTCCTGATTCAGTTTGATTTCCTGTTTCCGGGCGATCATCTCCCAGGGTATCGAAAGCTTGCCCTTCATGTATTCCAGCGCTTTTTCGAGGTTCATGGCCGCCTGCTCGCTGAGCCCTTCCCTGAACGACCAGTCGTACCCCTTGATGTGCAGCAGGTATGCTGCCGGTGCGCGCCGGTACAGCTCCCTGCAGAGCTCCACGACATAGCCGGGGGAGGCCGCATGGGTGGTAAAGGCAACCTTTGTTTCCCCATCCACCGCTGTCAGGGTGAAATCGTCGATCGCCTCAGTGGAGGCGTCCACGAACACCACAAGGTCCATGTCGGCGATGGCCGCCGCATCCTCGATGTTCAGCTGGTAGTTGCTGTCGAATTCAAATCCCTCCATGCCAAGGCCCTCCGCCCATTCCTGCAGCCGGGTCACAAAGGCGTTGCCCAGCCCGTCGTCCATGCGGCCGGGGTTGCCATAACCATATATGAGGATGGCTGGTTTTCTCAAGGGTCCTTACCTCCTTACTTTGTCGATGACGTTGTTGTTCCTGTCCACCACCGTAACCTCCAGCGGCATCTGTCCCAGCGCATGCGTGGCACAGCTCAGGCAGGGGTCATAGGCGCGGATGGCCACCTCCACTGCATTCATCATCGGTTCCGTGATCTTTTTTTGTCCGGTCATGTACTGCCTGGCCGCCTGGTTCACCGCCTCGTTCATCGGCTGGTTGTTGTTGGTGGTGGATACGATGAGGTTGGCCATGGTGATCTGGTCCTGCTCATTGATCCGGTAGTGGTGGAACAGGGTGCCGCGGGGCGCTTCGATGACGCCGACGCCTTCGTTCCCTTTTGTGCCTTTCACCACCAATTCCCCTTCCATCAGGTCGGGATCGTTCAGCAGTTCTTTCATCATCTCCGCCGAATGGAGCAACTCGATAAGGCGTGCCCAGTGCATGTGCATCGACATGTTGTTCGGTTTCCCGTGGGTATAGGCCTTGAATTCCTCGAACTCCTTCTGCGCCAGCGGCGTGGGGATGAAGTCGCAGGTATTGAGCCTGGCAAGCGGTCCCACCCGGTACCAGCCTTCCTTCTTGCCCAGGCTGGTGAGGAATGGGAATTTCATGTAGCTCCAGTCCCTGACCTCCTCGTTGATATACTTGTAATAATCCTGGTAGTCGACATCGTGGAGGATCTTGTTGCCCTCTGAATCCACAGCCCGCAGCACCCCGTGGTAGAGGTCAAGGCCGCCGTCCTTGCTGACGAGGCTCAGGTGGTTGGAGGGGAAAGCGGCGAACCCGTCGATGAACTCCCTGTTCTTCTGGTGGAAAGCCTTGAGGAAGTTGACGGCATCCTGGGACCAGCTGATCATCTTCTCGATGTTCAGCGGGTCGGGCCCATTGATGAACATTTCCTTTTCCTCCGTGGTGAGGTGCTTGTTGATACCGCCGGGGATGGCCCCGGTGCCATGGATCTTCTTGCCGGCCGTGGCCTTGATGATCTCCTGGCCGTATTTCCGCATCATCACCCCCTGAACCGCCAGGTCGGGGAATTTCTTTGCCACCCCGATCACATTGCGGATGGCCGGATCGCCGTCCACACCGAACAGGAGATCGGGCGATACCAGGTGGAAGAAGTGCAGTGCATGCGACTGGAACATCTGTCCGTAGTGCATGAGCCGCCGCATCTTTTCTCCGGTGGGGGTGAGGCCGTCGCCGGTGCCGGCCCCGACGATCACGTCGAGGGCTTTGGCTGCGGCCAGATGGTGGCTCACAGGGCAGATGCCGCACAGGCGCTGCACCAGGACAGGCGCCTCCCAGTAGGGGCGGCCCTGGACGAAACGCTCAAACCCCCTGAACTCCACGATATGGAGCCTGCTCTGGGATACGTTCCCTTCATCGTCGATGTAAATGGTGACCTTTCCGTGTCCTTCGACCCGCGTTACGGGTTCTATGGTTATCTTTTTTTCCATGTTATTGCAAATTCGGATTAATCAAACTTAACTACTTCATAGGGAAGCATCATCTCGTCGCCCGTCACCAGCGCCACCAGGGCGTTCCAAATCAGGTCGGCCCGCGGCGGGCACCCCGGCAGGTAATAGTCGATCTTGACCACCTCGTGGCACGGGTATACTTTGTCGAGGATGATCGGCAGCTCTTCATTCTTGGGCAGGATCCCTTCGGGGTTGGCGTTCCTGGTTGTGGGGCCGTTCAGGTAGGCTTCCTCCAGGCACTCGCTGATGGGGATGTTGTTCCGCAGGGCCGGAAGACCGCCCATGATCGCACATTCACCCAGCGATACCAGGATCTTGCAATTCTTTCTGAAATCCTTGAGCACATGCACGTTCTCGCTGTTGCAGCATCCTCCTTCGATGATGCCGATGTCGCACATCTGCGTGAACTCCTTGATGTCGTCAACCGGCGATTTGTTGAAGTCCACCAGTTCGATCAGTTCGAGGATCCTGTCGTCGATGTCGAGCAACGACATATGGCAGCCAAAGCAACCGGCCAGCGACGTCGTGGCAACTATGGGTTTACTCATGTCTCTTTCTCCTTATTTGATTATACTGTTTGTTCTATTTCACTGCCGATGGGTTTGTTGTCGAATTTCCGCCGGCCGATGGGGTCGATGTAGCCCCGTTCTTTCCGGAGGATGCAACCCACAGGGCAGGTGTCCATCACGCCCTGGGCTTCCTCGTCCGATAATGTGTTGGCCAGCGCGTGGTCGATGTTGATCGTTGCGTGGTGGCCGCGGCCCTTCAGCGCGAATATGCTTTTTCCGTCCTTGGTTTTGACCGACCGGATGCAGCGCTTGCAGAGTATGCAGCGGTTTCTGTCGATGTAGAACTTGTCGGTGCCGGCATCCACCTCTTTCGGTTCGAATTCGTAGGGAAACCGCGGCGCCAGCATCTGGTAGCGGTATCCCAGGGCCTGCAGCTCGCAGTTGCCGCTTTTCTCGCAGGCGGGGCAGAAATGGTTTCCCGAAACGAAAAGGGTTTCGACGATCATCTTCCGCAGCTCCTGGATGTCGGAGATGTTGTTCTCCACCACCATGCCATCGGCGACAGTGGTGGTGCAGGCCGTCATATACCGTCCGTTGATCCTGACGTTGCATATCCGGCACGAACCGGCGGGCTTGAGCCCTTCCAGGTGGCACAGGGTCGGGATATAGATGCCGTTCTGGCGTGCCGCATCCACCAGGTTGGCGCCCCGTTCGGCCATGCATTGCTTGCCGTCGATCGTAAATCTGATTTGCTCACTCATGTTTTTGTCCTTGTTTTAGTTGAACCCCGTCCATCCGCTTCCTCCTCCTGTTCAGGCCTTTCTGGGGATGTCCCGGATCGGTGCTTTTTGATTGTCGTTGATTATGCCTGGGGATACCGTCCGACATACCGGCATGATTCCTGGATGGCCGAATCGAGGTCGAACATGGTATCGTAATCTTTTCCTTTTTCGATGCGCGCCTCATAGTCACCCCTGAAATTCTCGATGGAGGTGAGGATGGGGTTGGCCGCCGACTGTCCGAGGCCGCAGCGGTTGGCGTTCTTCATGACCTTGCCCCATGCCTTCAGTTCCTCGATGTCCTTGCCGACCCCGCGGCCGGCCATGATCTTCTTCAGCTTGTTCCGGAGCACGACGGTAAGGTAGCGGCAGGGGGCGCAGGATCCGCAGGATTCCTCGATGAAGAATTCCGTGAAGTTCTTGACCACCTCCAGCAGGTTCCTCCGCTCGCCGATCACGATGAGGGCACCGCCCGTCGGGAGGTCCTCGTAGCAGATCGTCCTCTCAAATTCATTCTCGCCGATGATGCGGCCAGAGGGGCCGCCAACAACGACGGCCCGGGTGTTGTATGCACCCGACATCTCCAGGGCATCCCGTATCGTGATGCCCCACTCGACCTCGAATACGCCGGGGTACCGCACATCGCCGGAGATGCTCAGCAATTTTGTGCCGGCGGTCTCCTTGGTTCCCATGGCCTTGTACCACGCCGATCCGTTGGTGACGATCTTGACCACCGAACAGAGGGTCTCAACGTTGTTCACCACCGTCGGTTTGTCAAGGTACCCCACCTGTACCGGGAATGGCGGCCGGTTCCTGGGTTCGCCCCGCTTGCCCTCGCAGGATTCGATGAGGGCCGACTCCTCGCCGCAAACATAGGCACCGGCGCCGAACTGGATCCGGATGTCGTAGTCGAAGCCCTGGATGCCACAGGCGTTCTTGCCCAGCCAGCCTTTCTTCCTGAAGCTGACGAGCGTGTTTTCGATATGTTTCTTTAGGTATTCATATTCCATTCGCAGGTAAATGATGCCCTCGCAGGCACCGATGGCATAACCCCCTATGATCATGCCCTCCAGCAGGAGGTGGGGGAGTTCGGTGAGGATCACCCGGTCCTTGAAGGTACCCGGCTCGCCCTCGTCGGCATTGCATATGATGTAGCGTTCGTCGTTCCCGGCCTTGGTGCAGAATTCCCATTTCAGTCCCGTGGGGAACCCGGCGCCGCCGCGGCCCCGGAGATTGGATGCCTTCACCTCGTCAATGATGGTCTGGGGAGTCAGGGATTTGAGGCGGCTGAGGGCCGACCCGGCCTCGTAATCGGCAAAGATCACCTTGCCCCTCCGGTTGAGGTTGTTGGTGACCATGGCGCGGATGAGGTCGCTCTGGTTCTGGCCGCCCCCATAGCTGTTCACCATCTCTTCGACCGACTTGCCCGCCCTGAAGTTGCGGACGAGCTCACGCACCCGGTAGGTGGTGATCTTGGGGAAAATGATTCCGTTGATGATGGCGGCAGGCTCCTGGTCGTTCATCCCGATGCAGGAGGTGTCGAACAGGCCGAACAGCCCGTCGTCGGAAACGGATCCGAAGGTGGTGCCCGTAGCTTTCTCAAATGCTTCCGCTACCTCGGCCCGGCCCATCATTTCGGCCACCAGGCTGTTGTTGAGATAGATGTTGTACTTCCCGCAGTTCCTGTTGGCAAAGAAATGATAGAACGAGCGGGTCTGCTCCGCATCGACCTGAGATATCCCGACAAGGTCGGCGATCTCACCCATTTCATCGCACCCCACGCAGCCCGTTTGTGACGACAGATCGTGGTAGATGTCCATCAGCCTGGAGGCATCGGAATCGTATTTTTCTACAATGCTTTGGATTTTTGAACTCATAAATGATTTGTTTTCAGGAGTCAAGTATTGTTAATTAATTAACAATGCAAAAGTATACAGTTTTTTTATATATCAAGGCTGGCGGTATGAATTTAGAAACATTATAAACTTAATTGCCATCCACTGACAACAGGTGCTAACAATGGGGCCGTCTAGTTTAAAAGGATTATAAATTAGGCCTCCGGCGGATGCCGGGGTTGAATTGACGGTCGAAATATCCTATGGTCAGGCTCCGATGAGGGCCATGATCCGGTCCTGGGCATCATGGAACCGCCCGGTGTCTACGTTCACCCGGATCCCTTCTTCCGCGGCGAATTCCAGGATGCTGGATGTGGGCAGGTTCCGGAGCATCTCATAGCCTGTCATGGGGCAGCCTCCCAGCCCGCCGGTCACCCCGTCGAAGAGTGTACAGCCCCCGTCGACGGCGGCGGCAAGGAGCTTCCTCCACGACTCGTCTTTGATGTGCAGGTGGATCCCGAACTCGATGCCGGGGTGCTCCCGTGTCAGGCTGCGGTAATAGGTGCCGACCTGCCGGGGCGTCGCTGCGCCGGTGATGTCCGACAGATGGATGCTGGTCACACCCAGGGTCGCCAGCCGGCCTGCGAGGTCCAGGCAGACGCGCGCGCTTACCGGGTCTCCATATGGATTGCCGAAGGCCATGGCCAGGTATACCATCAGTTTCCTGTCGTATTCCTCGCATACCGACCTGATGGCCTCGAGCCGGCACCAGGCCTCTTCGAACCCGGCATTGATGTTCTTCCTCAGGAAGGTCTCCGACGTGGAAAAAGGGAACCCGATCGCATCCACCTGGTCATGCCGGCATGCCCTCAGGGCACCCTCCTCGTTTCCTGCCAGGACAAAAAGCTGCGATCCGGAACCGGTATGACCGGTGCCATCCACCACGGCGTCCATGTCGGCGAACTGGGGAACAAGCTTCGGAGATACGAAACTGCCGGCGTCGACATAATCGAAACCCAGGCCCAGGAGGATCCGGACTGCCTCCACCTTCCTCTCTGTGGGGATGAAATTGTCAAGCCCCTGGATCGCATCGCGGAATGTCTCCAGTATTTTCATCGTACCTCCCAATTCTTATATAACAGGGTCAACAGGGTAAAACCGGCGGCGAAAAGCAGGAGGAACACAGCAAAGGCACTGCCGGGCGGCACACCGGCCCACAGGGTGAGGATGTTGTTGGGGTTGTACACGCCCGTTCGCATTCCCTGCACGACAAGCTCCAGGAAGGGATTCATGACACCCGTGGGCGCAGAATAGGCGATTGTGCCTTTGGCGGGCAGGGTCAGCACAAGGCCTGCCGATGCAAGGGCCAGGAAGACCGGCCTGGGAACCGGGTGGGCGGACATGTATTCGGAGAGCCTGTAGAGCAGGATCAGGATCAATCCCAGCAACAGTCGGGGCCCGTAGGTCCATCCGCCCCACCAGGCAAAATAGGAGGCGATAAAGAGGAAGTATAAGGCGAACGGGATGACCAGGTAGCTCTGCAGCAGCGCCGGCCACTGGCCAGTCCTGAGCTTACGGACCAGGATGTAGAGGCCGACAAGCAGAAAAGGGGCGAAGAAGAAGATCCCGCGGTAGGGGCTGAAAGTCAGTCCCCAGAACGGTTCCAGCCCCGGCAGGACAAAGCCGTAATGGGTGTCGAGTTCCGAGAAGTTGTGGTGCTTGTACATGAACGTGAAAGGGGAGGAGGAGAACACCGAATTATAGTATACTATGAACAGCAGGGAGGGCAGGATGCCGAGGGAATAACGCACGAACGGCTCCAGCCTCTTTTCCCGGAGGGGGATCAGGAGGCCCCAGAGCAGGAGGATCAGGGCCAGGTTGTACTCCGACAGGAACGCGAGGCCGCCGGCAAGCCCCGCCACAAGGAAACGCCTTTTTCGAAGGAACAGGTAGGTGCCCAGGAGCAGCACGCCGGAAAGCAGGTGCGCGAAATATGTCCCGGTGAACACGAAGAGGAAAGAGGCGTAGAACGGCATGGTCGCCAGCAGCACGGGGGAGATTCCTTTCGAATTCCGCCGGATCTCCCGGAAGAGGAAGGTGAGCATCAGGGCAAACGGCAGGCTGGCCGTGAAGAACGCCCCCAACAGGTAGATGTGATCCCCGAACAGGCTTCCTCCGTCATCCGGTGCGATGATCCCCAGCCAGTTGAGCAGCCCGAAGACCGGGATCATGAGGTAGGTGGGCAGCGGAGCCTTGTCGGTGTAGTAGTGCCCGCCGACATAGGCCTTGTCGACGGTAAGCTCATGATAACGGTCGATCCGGAAGGTCCCTTCCTCAAAAAAAGTGACCACCGGCAAAGCACGCGACGTGGTGTTGGCATTTCTCCAGACATCCAGGTAATAGGAGGAGATCAACAGGTTGAAGAGGAAGAACAGGGCAATGAAACTCCCTTTGCCGGCCTTCATTTCAAGTGTTATTTTACGTCGCCCAGGATAAGGGGAAGTCCGTCCTTGGAGTTCCCGATGACCACCACTTTGCTGTTGCCCGATTCGGCGAGGCGGAGGGTGGCTTCGATGCCTTTCTCGCGAAGGATCCTGTCGGTGAGGCTGGCATTGATGATGTCATTGGCACGCGCCTTCCCTTCGGCCTCGATCTTCTGCCGTTCGGCCTCCTGCTTGGCCCGTTCCAGCTTGAACTCGTATTCCAGCGCCAACTGTTCCTGCTTCAGCTTGCTTTCGATGGCCTCCTTGATGGTGGGCGGCAGCTTGATGGAACGGATGAGCACCTGGTTCAGCTGGACGTTCTTTTCGTCCAACAGCTTTTTCGTTTCGATAAAGATCTCCTCCTGGATGGCATCGCGCTTGGTGGAATAGATCTGTTCGGGGATGTAGCGCCCCACCACGCTGCGTGCCGACGACCGGAGCGACGGGATCACCACCCGCTGCAGATAGTTGGTGCCGATCTCCGCATGCAGGCTGGGCAGCTTGTCGAACCGGGGTTCGTACCAGGCCGAAACGTCGACGAGGATCTCGAGCCCGTTGCTCGACAGCACGTTCATATCCTCGGCGATCTCCTGCTGCCGCACCTCGTAAATGTACATCTTGTTCCAGGGCGCGATGAAGTGAAAGCCTTCGCCATAGGTCCTGTTGAGATCGATCCCGCCGCCGAACCTCCGGAAAAGGACGCCGCCGTGGCCGGCCTCGATGGTCACGGTGATGCTGTTCCACGATACGATGAGAAGGATCAGCGCGATCACGATCATGGCGATGGGAATTACTTTTTTCGGGTTGAAATCCTGCTGTGACATATTGCTTGTTGTTTGTGTGTTCCGGGCAAAGGTATGAAATATTTGATGCCCGGGGCCAATAATCGGGACCGGGTCCGGATTCAAAATTTTAGTGTAATTTTGAGACGAAATACGGCAAATCGATACCGGTATGAAAAAACTGCTCTTTCTGCTTGCTGCGCTCGCTGCCTCCACCTGTCTGCAAGCCCAGATCAATGTGCGGCACGTCACGGACGGCACGAACCTGTCCGACAAGCAGGGTGTGTTCTATGCCCTCCCCAATACCCTCATCAAAGTGGATGTCAAGGTGCTGAAGACCGATTACATCGCCGGCCCCTACGCGGCATACGCGGCCAAGTACCTCGACCTCAAGGATGTGAACACAAGCGACTTCAGTGAATACGAGATTGTTGACATCAAGCTCTCCACGCTGGCCGTACCCGATCCGGAGCAGGTATATTTCGCCGAGATCACCGACAAGGTGGCCAAAGAGGGCAAGTCGGTCCTTTTCTCCCTCTCTTCCTCCGGCCTGGCCATGGACCTCGAAGGCAACATGCCGGCCAAAGGGCTGAAGGATTTCTCGGCCCTCACTGTCAATGCCACGGCCAGCCACGACGACCTGTTCAGGTATTTTGCCGAGACCAACCTGTACGAGCAGTTCGACACCATCATCCAGCGTGTGGTGGTGGATACCGTCATGGTGGAGAAGAAATACCTGGAGCGGAACTGGGTGGAGAAAAGCGACGAGGACAAGGCCCTGGAGGCGGCCAACAAGATCAGCAGGATCCGGGAGGCCCGGTTCAACCTCATCACGGGGTACCAGGAGATCCCTTACGAAGCCGACGCCATGGCCTACATGGACCGGCAACTCGTGAAGATGGAGGAGGAGTTTCTCTCGCTGTTCACCGGCGTCACCTTTCAAAAGCACCTTTCCTACACCCTCACCGTGAACCCCACGGGTGAAACCGCCGGCAGCACACTGCCGGTATTCGTCTTCTCGGAGCGCAGCGGCGTGAAGGATGCCGGAGCCTCCGGCGGGGACAAGGTGAACATGACCATCGAGCCGCTGGGCGATTTCGGCACCATCCGGAGTATTTCCGGCCAGCGCAACAGCTCGGGGAGCAGCCACGGTTTTTATTACCGGATCCCGGTGATGGCCAAGGTGCGCCTCGCCATCAGCAGCGACATCAATGCCGAGGGTGTCTTTGCCATCAGCCAGCTGGGTGCGGTGGCCTACCTGCCGCCCGAAGTGACCTCCGTGCAGTTCCATCCTGAAACGGGAGCCGTCAAGACCATCCTGGTGGATTAAGGGGTGCTCTTCCTGTACAGGAGAAGCATGGACTCCTGGCCCGGGGTCTTGAACTTCCTGATAAGTTCCACCGTGTCGGCGTTGACCGCATAATCGGTCGAGATGTAATAGACCGACGGGGCCGGCACCCGGTTAGTGTCCAGCGGAATGGCATGCCCCCGGAACTGGGCCAGGTAATAGTTGGTCCGGTAACTGGTGACCCGGTAGCCATAATAGGGATTGGCCTCGAACCGGGTGTTCCAGTGGAATTTCAGCGGATGCCCCCGGGTGAGGTCCGCGATCTGCTCCAGTTGCCTCCGGTTGGCAGTTTCGTCCGATCCTGCGACCCGCACAGGGATGACGGTGAGGTTGAAGCCGATCCGGATGAAGAGCAGGGCAAGCACCATCCAGAAGATCCTGTTCATGCTGTCCTTCCAGTATAAGAAAGCAATGGCGCCGAATACGATCACGAGTGCCGCTCCGGTGATGTAAATGCCTGCGGCGTGCAGGGGCAGTTCCGTGAAAAACGGGACCAGGCCGGCGAGCGCGGCGATGCAAAGGACAATCCCATAGGTCCACTCCACGATCCTGACCTGGATGCTCCCCTCCGGCTTCTGGCCGAGGTAGAGGAATACGAAGATCCCGAAGAGAAGGGGGACCAGCATCAGGATGTAACGCGGGTATACTTCGGGGGATATCCAATACACGATGATGTTGGCAAGGAAAACGAGGGCCAGGTAGCGGATGAAGGGATTCTTCGCGATGTGCCTCAGCGAGCCCTTCCTGAAAAGGAGCACTGCCAGGAGCCCCCATGGCAGGAAGTGGTAAAGCACATCGAAGGGGTAGCGGACCAGGTGGTATACCGTTTGCCAGAACCCGAACCTGACCGCGGTCCTGCGGGTGTTCTCGCCCAGCACCACGCTGAACATTTCCTGCGGGCTGATGTCGTTGCGGCTGAAGTAGACCAGGTAATAGCCCCCGACGACCGCCAGGAAGATGACGATGCCCGCGGCATGGGCCCAGTGGAACAGCAACCTGAACTTTCCGTTCGACAGGAACAGGACCCCCAGGGTGAATACCAGGAACAGGAGGGAGGGAAGGCCTTTGGTCAGGAAGGCGACCGCGATGAGCAGGTACCCCACGGTATACAGGCTGACAAATCGTCCGTTCATGAACGCGAAATAGACGTGCATGAAAAAGGCGAAGATCACCAGGGAGTAGGTGATGTCAATGAGCCCGTGCAACGACTCGTAGATCAGTATCCGTCCGCAGGTGAGGAGCAGGAGCGCCGCCATGGCTGCGAACCGGTCGCCCATCTCCTTCCTGAAGGATGCGAAGATCAGGATGGTGAAGGCCAGCAGCGACAGGACCATGGGCAGCCGGAGTGCGAACTCGCCCGTGCTGCCGGTGAGGCTGAACGAGGCCGCCAGGATCCAGTTGTAGAGTGGGGGCTTTTTCAGGTAGACCTCCCCTGCGATGGTGGGGGTGATGTAGTCGCCCGATTCCAGCATGTCGATGGCGACCAGTGCGCGAATGGCCTCGTCATCGATCACCGGCTGCTTGCCCAGGTTGACGAAAAAGGCGGGTATGGCCACCAGCAGGGCGATGGCCAGGAACAGGGCAGGGGATGGGTTCGGAATCTTCTTCATGCAGTCCGTTTAGTTTCAGGGCCGGCCTTTCCGGTAATCCAGGTACCAGTCGACGAAGCGGGAAAGTCCCTCTTCGATGCTGGTGGCGGGTTTGTATCCCACCACGGCATCGAGGCGTTCCACGTCGGCGAAGGTGCGGTAGACGTCGCCGGGTTGCATGGGAAGGAAGTTCATCCTCGCCTTCTTCCCCAGCAACCGCTCCAGGACCCGGATGAAGTCCATCAGCTTCACCGGTTCCGAATGGCCTATGTTCAGGATGCTGCAGGGTGGCTCACCGCCAGGCGGCTCATGGATCAGCCGGCTGATGGCATCCACCACGTCGTCGATGTAAGTGAAGTCGCGGTAGAGGTCGCCTTCGTTGTACACGTCGATGGGCCGTCCTTCCATGATGGCCTCCGTGAACTTGTAGTAGGCCATGTCGGGGCGGCCCCACGGCCCGTAGACGGTGAAGAACCTGAGGGCGGTCACCGGGAGGCCGAACAGGTGGGCGTAGGTGTAGGCCATGAGCTCGCCCGACTTCTTGGTGGCAGCATACAGGCTGATGGGCTGGTCCACGGGATCGGTCTCCGAGAAGGGCACTTTCTCATTGTTGCCGTAAACGCTCGAGCTGCTGGCCATGACCAGGTGGGTGGGCATGTGATGCCGGCATCCCTCCAGGATGGTGATGAGGCCGTTGATGTTGCTGTCGATGTACTGGTAGGGGCTGCGGAGGCTCTCCCGCACCCCGGCCTGGGCTGCCAGGTGCACCACATGGCTGAAGGCATGCTCCCCGAAAAGTTGCCCGGTGCCAGCCCTGTCGGCCAGGTCGGACTTCAGGAAGCGGAACCCCGGATGGGTGTCACCGGTAAGCACCTTCCCGTCGCGGATGTCACCCTCCCTGATGCCCAACCGGGCCAGCCGGGAGGTCTTCAGCCGGACGTCGTAATAGGGGACGAGGCTGTCCACGCCCAGCACCTCGTATCCCTGCGAAAGGAGCTTCTTCGAAAGGTGAAAACCCACGAAGCCGGCCGCCCCGGTGATCAAGATCTGCTTCATTCGCCTGTGTTTTAAGCCCTCAAATTTAAAATAAAATGTGGGGCATCTGAAAATGTTTTATTACTTTGCCCCGACCAACTCGCATCATCCATGGAAAAGTTATCGCTGGTTGTTTCCGTCTACAACGAGGAAGAGAACGTGGCGCCCCTTCTGCTGAAGATCCGTGAAGCCCTTGAGGACTACGATTATGAGGTGATCTTTGTGGATGACGGGTCCACCGACAAAACGGTGGAGGTGATCAACTCGATCCATGACGAGAGGGTGACGCTCATCCAGTTCAAGCGCAATTTCGGGCAGAGCTCGGCCCTGCTGGCCGGCTTCGACCACGCCGCCGGCGATTACATCATCACCCTCGACGGGGACCTTCAGAACGACCCGGCGGACATCCCCATGATGCTTGAAACCCTGAAAAAAGGTGATTACGACCTGGTGACAGGCATCCGGGCCAACCGCCAGGATGATTTCTTCATCCGCAAGATCCCGTCGATGATCGCCAACCGCATCATCAGCAGGGCCTCCAACATCAGGATCAAGGACAACGGCTGCGCCCTCAAGGTGTTCCGTGCCGAACTTGCAAAAAGCCTGGGTTTATACGGCGAGCTGCACCGGCTCATTTCGGTCCTGGCCGCCCTGGAAGGGGCGCGCATCGCCCAGGTGGACGTCAGGCACCACCCCCGGATACACGGCACGTCGAAATACGGCCTGTCGCGCACCATCAAGGTGATCAGCGACCTCACGCTGCTCATGTTCTTCAAACGCTACATGCAGAAGCCCATGCATTTCTTCGGGTCCTGGGGACTGCTTATCTTCGGGGTGGGAGTGATCATCAATATTTACCTGCTGGTGTTGAAGGTCCTGGGGAACGATATCTGGGGCAAGCCCCTGCTGCTGCTGGGCATTTTGCTTGTGCTGGCGGGGTTCCAGCTGATCACCACGGGCTTCATCGCCGAGTCGCTGATGCGGACCTACTACGAGTCCCAGAACAAGCGCCCGTTCAGGATACGGAACATCTTCCGGGGCGGGGTCAGGCAGTGATCAGCGGATGCCGCTCAGCACGTTCTGGTAGAACTCGCCCACCAGGGGAACCGGTTTCATCTCTTCCTGCACGGCATAAACCAGGCCAATGACCAGAAAGGCGATGACCACCATCCACAACAACCACCCGATCACCGGTATCCACCCCAGGATGAGTCCCGTCAGGAACAGGCCCAGCGACTGGCGCAGGTGGAAAGCCCCGAAGTCGCTCCTGTTGTTGCTGTGAAGGATGATGGCGATGATCCAGCCGATGAATGTGACATAGCTCAGCACGCCGACCAGTTTTGCGTTGGAGTCCATCATGATCTCAGGGTCTTAAAGGGTTGCTTTTCTTATTTTTGTCAATCTTTCCAACAGCATTTCCAGGAGGTCCAGTTTGAGCATGTTGGCACCGTCGGACCTGGCGACCGACGGGTCGGGATGTGTTTCGATGAACAGCCCGTCGGCGCCCACGGCGATGCCTGCCCTGGCGATCGTTTCGATGAGGCCGGGCTTGCCGCCGGTAACCCCCTTTTCCTGGTTGGGCTGCTGGAGCGAGTGGGTGCAGTCGAGCACCACGGGCACATCCAGCGCCTGCATCTCGGGGATGCCCCGGTAGTCGACCACCAGATCCTGGTACCCGAAGGTGGTGCCGCGCTCGGTGAGGATCACCCTGTCATTGCCCGACTCCCTGACCTTATCGACGGCGAAGCGCATGGCGCCGGGCGAAAGGAACTGACCTTTCTTGATGTTGACCACTTTCCCCGTCGATGCTGCGGCCACGAGGATGTCGGTCTGGCGGCAGAGGAAGGCCGGGATCTGGATCACATCGACGTATTCGGCCGCCATGACAGCCTCCGCGGCGGAGTGGACATCGGTGAGGACCGGGATGTCGAACCGGTGTCCCACCTCCTGCAAGATAAGCAATCCCTTCTCATCCCCGATGCCGGTGAAGGAATCCAGTCGCGAACGGTTGGCTTTCCGGTAAGAGGCCTTGAAAATGAATGGGATGTGGTGCCGGTCGGCCATCCCCTTGATCTGTTCGGCAATGGCAAACGGCATCCCTTCATCCTCGATGACACAGGGGCCCGCGATGAGGAAGAAGTTGTCCGACCCCGCATTCTTTAACCTTGGTATCTGGAAATGCATGCTGATATTTTATTCAAAAATAGTGAATTCCACGGATCTTATCTTCAGTATTCCATCCATTCGAAGGAGTTAACCAATTGCTTTAATTGACACATCTTATTCCTATAATTAACAGTGTCATAGCTTACCG
>CAYLTG010000030.1:0-28463 GCA_964386225.1 uncultured Bacteroidales bacterium | reverse complement strand
CCAGGGAACACCCGGACATCCGGGTGCTGATCCTGAGCGCCAACGACGACAAGTTCACCCTTTCCAACGCGCTCAGGGCCGGGGCCCTCGCCTACCTCTCCAAGGATGCCTCCCGGGAGGAACTCATCAATGCCATCAGGATGGTGGCGCAGGGAAGGCATTACCTGGGGTCCCAGATGCACAAGGCGGTATTCGAGTCGCTGGCGGCCAACAGGGAGCTGCCGGACAACAGCGGACAGGAGCTCAGCGACCGGGAAAAAGAGGTCGTCAAGCTTTTCGCGGAGGGGCACTCCTACAAGGAGATCGCAGAGAAGCTCTTCATCAGTGCCCGGACTGTCGAGACCCATAAGAAGAACATCCTCGAAAAGCTGCAGCTGGAAAGCACCATCGACCTGGTGAAGTACGCGATCCAGGAGGGGCTGATCAGGATCTGAGGGGAGGTGGCGGTGGCAGTTGGCAGTGGCAGTGGCGGTGGCCGCCCCCCTAAAAGACCACATCCTGGATGTGTGGTTTGATTTTCCCCGAAAAAAAACAAAAGCCCTTCGCTGCGCGAAGGGCTTTCGCCGTGTAGCGGGGACGAGAATTGAACTCGTGACCTCCGGGTTATGAATCCGACGCTCTAACCAACTGAGCTACCCCGCCAGATCGTTTGGGAGTGCAAAAGTATAAAATCTTGCTTTTAATCAAACGATTTTAATGAAAATATTAACCGGCTGATGCTGGCTGCCGAAGGCACCAAAGCAGGAAATCACCACATCCGACAACCTGCCCCGTCCCTAAACAATATACCTCCGTTGGTGTTAGATTACTAAAACAAAGAGAACAAATCATGGCAGCAACACCTAGCAATATGATACCACTGGGGTTCGAAGCCCCTGATTTCAGGCTACTGGATACACAATCGGGGCAGGTGATGAGCCTTGATGCCCTGAAATCGGAAAAGGGAACACTCATCATGTTCATCTGCAATCATTGCCCCTACGTAAAACATGTCAACGAAGAACTGGTCAGGCTGGCCCACGACTACCAGCCCAAAGGCATTGCCTTCGTGGCCATCAGCTCCAATGACGCGGAGAAGTACCCTGAGGACGGGCCCGAGAAGATGACCGAATACGCAGCGCGGCTGGGTTACCCTTTCCCCTACCTATATGACGAGACCCAGGGGGTGGCCAAGGCGTATGACGCCGCGTGCACCCCCGATTTCTTCCTGTTCGACGGCGACCTGAAATGTGTCTACAGGGGACAGCTCGACGCCTCCAGGCCTGGCAACGGGGTGCCTGTTTCAGGCAGCGATATGCGCGATGCCCTTGACGCCCTGCTGGAAGGAAGGGAGATCAGCCAGGTCCAGGTACCCAGCATCGGGTGCGGCATCAAGTGGAAATAAAGGGAATGGAATCACGGCCGACTGAAGCGTCCCGGACGACCCTGGGCAGGCATTGACCTGCACCTTTTGCCCAACCAGCCCCCCTCATAAATCACCAATCACTAATCACTAATCATCAGCCTTCTCGATCCGGACGCCAATGTCCTCCACCCCCTCGAGCGACTCGGTGCGCATGGCTTGTACAAAACTGAACCGATAGGTCCCTTTCATGGGGAAGACGACACGGTCCTTGAGGACCACTTCCACCTCTTTCAGCTTCCCGAAGCCGCGGCCGAACCACTTGCCGTCTTTGCCGGCGAGCAGAAGCTGAATGGTGTCGCGTGAATACCGTTGATCGGGGTACCAGGTGCTGAGAAAGAAATAGATGTTGCTGTAGGCATAGTCGGCATTATGCCGCAGGCTGAGGGTGAACTTCATGCTGTTGACGGTGTCCCCGATGGGCACCTCAAATGCCACGCTGTCGGCGATGTTCCAGCCCGCCGGGTCGACGGGCATGTTGCGCTCGTATAGGGCGGGCGGCTCGCAGCTCACAAGGAGGGCGAGGGCGGTCAGCAGGGCGGCCATTGTCCGGGAAAATCGCAGGCTATGCTGTGGAATGGGGTTCATGGGCTAGTAGATCTCGTCCTTGTCGAACCTGTAGAAATTATCCAGCTCCTGGCCGTTATCATACTCGGCCGCTTTTTGTTCCATGGTCTCGGCGAAATCCTCCAGTTTCTCGGGCATCTTCCCTTTCTGGTTCATGGCGATGATCTCCTTCACCTTGTCGAGTGGGATGGCCATCATGCTCGAATGGTCGCCCATGTAGGAATACCAGATGCAGCGCTTGAACACGTCGGCCTTCTGGTATTCGGCCTCGCCTTTGTTTGTTCTCAGGCGCAGGTCGCTGCCCGGAAACTCCTTGAGCGCTTCCAGGTAGGTGGCATTCTCGTAGTTGAGGCAGCACTTGAGCTTGCCGCACTGGCCCGCCAGCTTGGAGGGGTTCAGCGAGAGCTGCTGGGTCCGGGCGTTGTTGGTGGACACCGAATTGAAATTGGTCATCCAGGTGGCACAGCAGAGCTCCCTGCCGCACGAACCAATGCCGCCCAGGCGGGCCGCCTCCTGGCGTGCACCGATCTGCTTCATCTCGATCCGGACACGGAACATCTCGGCGAGCACCTTGATGAGCTGCCTGAAATCGACACGCTCATCGGCAGTGTAATAAAAGATGGCTTTGGTGCCATCACCCTGGTACTCCACGTCGTTCACCTTCATTTCGAGGTGCAGGTCGGTGGCCGCCCTGCGGGTGCTGAAAACGGCCGATTCCTCGTTCCGCACGGCAGAGACCCACTTCTCTATGTCGGAGAACCTGGCGCGCCTGTATACTTTCCGGAGATCATCCACAGGGGTGCGGTGGCGCTTCTTCTTCATCTGCTTCTCCACGAGGACGCCGGTGAGCGACACGATGCCGATATCATGTCCGGGGGAGGATTCCACCGCAACAAAATCACCCTCCTCCACCTGCATCCCGGGAGGCACTTTGAAAAAATCCTTCTTGCTGTTCTTGAAACGCACCTCGACAAGCTCTGCGTGGCGGTCGTCGGGTGCTAGTTCTATGTTCTTCAACCAGTTGTAGGAATCCAGCTTGGCACAGGAGGGCCTGAACGACCTGTCGGACTCGGAGCCGTCGGGGACGTAGCAGCATCCCCTGGTGAAGAACGGGTTGTTTATATCGGTGACTTTCTCGTTCGTCATGGTATATTCAGTATTTCATCACGTAATCCATCCGGACCGGGAAGCATTTTCACACCCGGCCGATTCTGCTAAAGTAAGCAAATTCTGTAAGCTGTGGCAGAAATTTGAGCTCGTGGGGATCACAGCCTCAGGAAGGCTGAGAGCTTGAGGGATACATCCAGGAACATGACATTGGCGTTCACGTTTCGCTCGATGTGATAAATGGCTTTGTTCAGCTCATCATTGATGAGGTGGATGTTACGGACATTGATGAAGGGGCTGAACTTCTCCACCATTTCCGTTTCCCTTCCGTTCATGCGGGTCAGGTCGGCACTCCCCTGGTTGACCAGGAAGGTCTCGCGGGTCATCCGCAGGCAATAGGTCAGGAAGCTTTTCTGGAATTCCCGGGTCTGCTTGACCAGGTCGCCCACGAACTTGAGGATCTCATCCATTTTCGGCTGATAGCACAGCCGCATCCACTGGCGGAACAGTTCGAAGTTAGTGTCCTCCGCCACACCGTCACGCAGCATCTGCCCGGCGCCGACCAGGTCGCCCGGATATACCCGGATGGCATCGCGGACCTCCTGGGGGGCGTGACCCTGGTCCAGGAAATGCTCCGTCAGGCTGTCCTGGTCGATGGGTGGCACACGGATGATCTGGGTCCTGGAAAGGATGGTGGGCAGGATGGGCTCGGTATCCTCCGCCACCAGGATGAAAAGGGTCCTGTCCGGAGGCTCCTCGAGGATCTTCAGTATCTTGGGGGCGGCCGCGTGGTACAGTTTTTCCACCATCCAGATGATCATCACCTTGTATTCCGCCTCGTAATTCTTGTAGGAAAGGGTCTGGATGAGGTTGTTACAGTCCCGGGCGTTGATGATGGCCTGCTTGCGCTCGATGTTGATCCTGGCATACCACTGGGGCAGGGTGATGTATTGCTTTTGTTCCAGCAGCAAATCCCTCCATTCCTTGATGAAGTCAAGGCTGACCGGCTTCTCCACCCGGTCGGTCCGGGCGGTGGGATAAAGGAAATGGAGGTCGGGATGGGCCAGCTTGCCGTACTTCACACAGGAGGGACATACGCCGCAGGAATCGTTGCCCTGCCGGTCGCGGCAGTTGATGTACTGTGCATAGGCCACGGCCAGGGCCAGCTTCCCGGTACCCGAAGGGCCGAGGAACATCTGGGCGTGGCTCACCCGGTTGTCCTTCACCGTCCGGACCAGCCTGCTCTTGATGGCATCATGACCGACAACTTCCGAAAATCTCATAGCCTGTGATCAGGCTGCAAATATCCGGATATTTGAAAGCAGGTGCAAGCTTGGGATGAATTGTTTATCCACATTCGCCTGCATGCTACCGGACCATCACCTTCTCCACCGCGGTTCCTCTTGCCGAGGTCACCTCGAGAAAGTAAATGCCGGGCGCTACGCGCGCACCGCCGGCTGCGCGAAGGTCCCAGGTGAAGCCGTGCCCGCCCTGGTCCAGCACCCGACCGGCCAGCAGGGCGACCTGGCGGCCGTCCATGTCCTTCACGGCCACCTGCACCGGGGTGCGGGCGACGACTGTAAAGTTCACATGGAGCATGTCATCCGAAGGGTTGGGGAAGACCTGAAGGTGCTCAATGGCCGGTCCGACGCTCTCGGGCACGGATAGCCCGATCTCCGGGCGGGGGAATTTCTTGTCGGTGTAGATCCTGTACTCGCCCGGCATCAGCATGATGGGCTCCCCGGGATCGGTGACGTCCAGCGAATCGCCGCCAAAGTAATCGTACCACCAGCCGGTGTGCTGAAAGAGCGGGGCAATGTCGTCGGCATCCACGTCGAAATTGCCCACCACGGTGACGTTCATGTCATCGTGGTTCAGCTGGATCCGCTTCATGGGACCGCTGACGGCGAGGGAGAAATCATCGGTTTCAAAGGCGGGTTCCGTTTTCTTCAGGTGGATCAGTTCGCTGAACACGTGGAAGAGCACCTTGCGGTTCCACATGTCCTGGTAATCCCACCTGACCGGCTTGGGGTCCAGCTTGTGCTCATCACCGCCGATGTCGCCGGGGTAGTTGAGGTTGTAGTCATAGCCGAGCTCGCCGAACTGCCAGATCATCTTCGGGCCGGGGATGGTGAAGAAAAAGGCTGCGGCAAGCTGGATTCGCTTCAATGCAACGTTGATGTCGGTGATGTCGTAGTTGACGTTTGCGCTGGAGTTGCCGTAGGCCAGGTTCTTGGCCATCAGCCGCTCCTCGTCATGGCTTTCCATGTAGCCCATCACGTGGGGATCGGCCCATCCCCTTTTCTGGTATGACATCCAGGAGAAATCGGACTTGCCCCCGTCATGGTACCCCATGGTGGCCTCGTTGTAGTTGTAGTTGGAATTTCCCCAGAGCATGCAGCCGTGCGACGCCAGCACCTTCTCCTCCGAATTGTCGGCAAAGTGTTCCAGGATCACATACGCATCGGGGTTCACGGCCCAGGCTGAGTCAGCATAGGCGGTTAGGATATCGATGCGGTCCTGGTCGTATTGGGCCATGGCATTGGAGTTTCCTATGGTCACTTTTTGTGTGAACCCCTTGGAAAGGTCGAAGCGATAACCGTCGACCCGGTATTCCTCAAGCCAGTACTTGACGGCCCTGCTGATGTACTGCTGCGTGGCCGGGCTCTCGTGGTTCATGTCGTTGAACACATTGAAGTCGTGCGTGGGCTCCACGTTGTAGAACGGGCTGTTGGCAGCCGGACTGTTGGTCTCGGGGTCCCAGTAAAGCTTCACGTAGGGCGACAGGTCGGTGGCATGGTTGAAGACCACATCCAGGATCACCGCGATCCCGTGGCCGTGGCAGGCGTCAACGAATGCCTTGAGGGCATCGCGGGTACCATAGTACTTGTCTACCGCGAAGAAATGGTTGGGGTTGTACCCCCAGCTGATGTTTCCGTCGAACTCATTCACGGGCATCAGCTCGATGGCGTTCACGCCCAGCCGTTTCAGGTAGGTGAGGGTATCGGTCAGCGTCTGGTAGTTCCTTTCCCCGAGGAAATCGCGGATCAGGAGCTCGTAGGCCACCAGGTCGGTAACCGCCGGGGCTTCGAAATCATCGTGCTGCCAGACGTAGTCCTGCTGGTTGGTCTGCAGCACGGCCACCAACCCTTCCTGTCCGGCGGGGTACTCCTTGAGGTTGGGATAGGTTTCCTCCGGGATGTACTGGTCGTTCCAGGGGTCGAGCACCAGCTCGGCATAGGGATCGGAGATGGTGATGGAGCCATCCACAAAATACTGGTAGGCATATTCCTGGCCCGGTGTCAGGCCGCCGACCTCCAGCCAGAAGCGGTCACCGTCGGGGGTCCTGTTCATGTAACTGCTTTCGGCGGCCTCCCAGCCGTTGAACTCACCGGTCACAAAAGCGAATTTCTTGAGCGGGGCGTAGAGCGAGAGCACCACGGTGGAGCCGTCGATATAGTTCACGCCGTCCTTCGCGCCGGCAGGCAGCGCGGCCACCGGTGTCGGCGGGATGGGAATGGCCGTGAAGGTGGCTTCGGCCTCATCCGTTTCGTTCCTGGCCACCACCGTGACCGTGCCTACCGCCCAGACCTCGCCAAGCTGCGAGGCCGGGACCGAAGCTTCGAGGGTGATGCCTGCCACCGCGGCGAACTGTTCGTCACCTATGTAGATGAACATGCTGTCGGCCAGCGGGCTGGTGGCTTTCACATCAATGAGGTCGGTCTGCTCGACGAGGAACCCGCTGCCGGCGGGTTGCTGGATGATGATCCCCAGCTCGTCGGGGTAGACGTCGACGAAGAGGTCGACCGTCTGGGGCGCTCCGCCGGAGGCCCTGAACACGAAGCACATCTCCGAGATCTCGCCGCTGGCAGGGACACCGTAAAAATCGCGGATGGAGGGAGTCATCTCCAGTTCATAAAGATTGGTCCCGATCTTGGTCAGCTGCGGCTGGTTCGCATTGTTATTCCAGTTGCCGATGACGTATTGCCACTGGCTGCCGCCGACGGTGACGCCGGTATGGGTGTACACGTCCCCGGTATAATCCTCAAGGGGTGTGCCTTCGGCATTGAAGAACACGGTGACCGGAGCGTCGGCTACGGGAAACTCCGGGTCCGTGTATATGGTCTGGGCCGCAAGGGTTGTGTGTATTACCTGGAGGAGGAACAGGGTGAGGGAAACGCGAAACATCTTTTTCATAGCCACCAATTGTTTTTAATAGTTTGAAATCCGGAGCAAAGTTAACCATTTACATGGGGCTTTGGCCCATCTGTTTTGAAAGTAACGCCATATCCAGCAATTTGTTTGATAAAAAAAGCCCCGCCTTCCAGCGGGGCTTTTTTCTGTGAAGGATCCTATTGCGGATCAATGGTGTAAGTCATCGTCGTCATGTCGGCCCTGATCTTGAAAGTACCGGCACCCGGCGACGGGATCTCGGGCGGATCGGTCACCCCTTCGTTGGGGCGGAAGACCAGCCTGCCGCCATCCTCTGTGGCATTGGCGTCGGTACCCCACTGGGGCGCCCATTCGCCGACGATCTCCAGGAACTTCATGCCCCCCTCAGCGAGGGTTGTCGTGATCTCGAAGATGTGGGACTCTACCTCGGTGAACGGCAGTGCCGCGGTGTTGTCCCAGCCCGCCGTGGTGGCGGAGCCGACCAGGTAGAGCTCGCCTGAGGACCAGAAGGTCTCGTAGGTGAGTTCTGCCGTATCGACTTCAATGTAGTAATTCCCTGCTTCGAGCGGGACCGGTATGGCCGGCGGGTCTGCAGTTGCTTCGTCCGGACGGTATACCAGCGGACCTGATTCCGGGGTGCCGGTCGCATCCGTACCCCATTGGGGTGCCCAGGCCCCCAGGTCGGCAATTATTTTCCAATAAGCCCCCAGTCCGGGATCCAGGTATTCGACCCGGGCGAACCGTCCAGCTTCAATATGACCCAGCGGCAGAGCCAGGGTATTGTCCCAACCGACTGGAGTGGCCTCTCCCAGCAGGTAGACGGGCGGTACGGTAATGATGCTCTCAAAGGGCGTAAATGTCAGGTTGATCGGCTCGGAATAGACTTCCGTGATCTCGGTGATGTCATTTTTAATGGACCGAACCCTGAATGCCATGGTCACCGGCTCAAAGGCGGGGTATCCCAGGGAGAGCAACAGATTGTTGATCGATCCTACCGTGATCTCATAGGAGGTGGCGGTAGTGGTGACCAATTCATGCGGATCGGTAAAATTGGAATCCGCATTGTCCATTTGCAACGCATAATTGGTTGTCTCAAGATCGGGAATGTTATACACAGTCTCCGACCAGGTGAAAGTAGTCAGTATATTGAACTCCTCTTCCTTGGTGAGCACGAAGGTGGAACCGTCGGCAGGGTTGGTGATCCCTGCGGTTACGGTCTGGCTCATATCCAGTTTCGGGTCCCGCAGCTCGTCCTCACAGGAACTGATGAAGACGATCCCCAGGACTATGACTATCAATGTTATCAGATTTTTCATTGTAACAGGTTTTGTTGATTAATAGCCCGTGTTTTGTTGCAGGTTGGGATTGGCGCCGATATCGGCTGCAGGGATCGGGAAAATCTTGAATTTATCCTCCGTTGCCTTTCCTTCCTTCACCTTGCCCTTCCAATCCCAGAGGTAACCCGCCGAGGTAAAGACCCCAAACCGGATGAGGTCGGTCCTGCGGTGGCACTCCCAATAGAGTTCACGGCCCCTCTCTGCAAGGATGAAGTTCAGGTCGAGGTTGGCCAGGTTCCCCGAATTATCGCCATAGGCCCGCTCCCGGATCTGGTTGATGTAATTCAGCGCCATCCCCCCGTCGCCGCCCTCTCCGCCGCGGAGAGTAGCTTCTGCATACATGAGATAGACGTCAGCCAGCCGGAACATGGGGAAATCGGTGTCGGGAAATTCAGGGTCGGCTCCGGGCTCCCCGTTGGAATCGACGTTTCTCCACTTGGTGATGGCATAGCCATCCGTAAACAGTCCGATGTCATTAATTTCGAGGCTCTGGCCATCCGTGTAGAACATAGCCCTCGAATCGGTGTCTCCGGAAATGTCGTCAAAATAACTGACAAACGCACTGGTTGTCCTCGTTCCGCCCCAGCCTCCGGAAAAACCGAAATCGCCGGGCACCATGGATCCGCCGATGGCAGCATGGATGATGAAATTTGTCCCGCCGTAGGTCTGTGTGCGGAGTCCGTCGAATGGAACGGCAAAGATCACCTCGTTCACGTTGATGTGGTTATCGGCCAGGAAAAGCCCCTTATAATCGGCTTCCAGGGAATACCCCGCATCGATGATCTTGTTGCAGTAAGTCAGGCAGTCGCCGTACCGCGGCACCCCAAGGTACACTTCGGCGTTGAGGTACAGCTTGGCAAGGAGCATCCATGCCGCCGCACGATCGGCCCTGCCGTATACGTTGGTCCTTGGCTCCAGCATGATAGTCTCCACTGCCTTCAGCTCACTCTCCACATAGGCAAAAAGGACAGTGCGGTTCGTCTGTGGCGGCAGGAAGGCGCCCACCGGATCGCTTTCGGTGACAAATGGCGGATTGGCAAACAGGTCAAGGGCATGCCAGTAGCTGAGCGCCCTCAGGAAACGCGCTTCCGCCCGGAAGATCCCGATATCCTCGAGCAGCTGACCGGTCACACCGCGGTCGGCAAGTTTATCATCCGTTGTCTCTCTCAAGAATTCGTTACACACGGCAATCTGGTAGAATATCCGATAGTAGAACGCCGAGATAAAGACATCGCTGGCACCCCAGGTCTGCCAGTGCAGGTCCTTGATAGTCTGGTCATTCCAGGCTATCACCGCCTCGTCGGTGGTAAGTTCCTGCATATACCAGTATCCGCGAAGGTACTGGCCAAATCCTTCGTCGATCCCGAGGATGTCGCCCATGCCGGCAGGTCCCTGCTGGCCCGAGACAGCAAGCCCGGCATATAATTTTGCCAACACCTGCTCGTAAGAGTCAGGATCTTCGAAGACGGAGGCAGCCGTAATGACATCCGGGTCGATTGGAACGGTGTCCAGATCCTTGATACAGGATGTGACCGAGACAAGCAGCCCCGCCAAACCGATAGTTATGAGTTTTATTCTGTTCATGATCGCTTGTTTTTCAGGTTAAAAAGTCAGGTTTACACCCAATGCCCAGACCCTCGGCCTGGGATAGATGCGGTTGTCGATCCCATTGCTGATCTCGGGATCGATCCCCCTGTACCGGGTGATCACAAAAGCATTGTTCACCGTAAGGTTCAGGCCGAGATCGAAGTTCCCATTCCCGATACCGTCAAATAGGTATCCGAGGGTCATAAAGTCCATCCGGAAGAATGCACCATTCTCAATGAAATAATTGGACAGGTAGCGGGGTGAGACAAAGTTGATGTCGAGCACATCAGCCGTGACGTTCCCGAGGTATGGGCCTTCGGGCCGGAATAACCGCTCATAGACTGCATTTTCAGAGCTGACATTGTTGTACACGTAATTCCCGAAGCTGGCCCTTCCTGAAAAGGCGAACGACCAGCTTTTCCAGCGCAGGTCCGTACCGATACCAAACCAGAACTTCGGGTTTGGATCCTTGAACTGGTACCTGTCAGAATCGGTAATCTGGCCATCGCCGTCCCTGTCGACATAGAGGCCTTCGATCGGATTCCCTTCCGCGTCGTAGACCTGTTCGTACATAAAGAAGGAATTATAGGGGTACCCCACGCTGTGGATCTGAACGGTATTCCCCACACCGCCGGAGATCCCGCCTGTAAACACACCCAGGTACTCGGGATCGTCGACTGCGGTCAGCTTTGTGATCGTGTTTGTCTGATAGGTTGCATTGAAAGTAATCTCCCACAACAGATCCTGCTTCACGATCGGTTTGGTGGCAATGCTGAATTCAAATCCCTCGTTCTCCATGTTCCCGACGTTGGTCAGGATGAAGTTGGTGAGGTTGCTGCCCGCAGGCACAGGGATCTGGTTAAGCAGGTCTTCGGTTTCACGGAAGTAATAATCCAATGATCCGTAGAAACGGTCTCCCGCAAAGCCGTAGTCAAGACCGATATTCCAGGTGGTGGTCTCCTCCCACTTGATGTTGGCATCGTAACCTTCGGGGCGCAATGTAAGCACGTAGGTATCCCCGAACTGGTAGCGAGCAAGGTTGTTGCTGTAGGTGTATCTTGGCAGATAGGGATAATCGCCCACACCAATGTTTTGCTGGCCTGTCACCCCCCATCCTGCACGCAATTTCAACTGCGACAACACATTGGCCCCTGTCATCCAGGGCTCATCAATAATCTTCCAGGCAAGGGCGACGGACGGGAACAGACCCCACCGGGTATCCTCCGAGAACCTCGAAGTTCCGTCATTCCGCACCGTGAAGGTCAGCAGGTATTTATCCATGAAGGTGTAATTGAACCGGCCGAAGAAAGAAACAAGGTAGCTTTCAGTCTTATCAATCGAACTGTCATTCACAAAGGTACGGTTGATATTCGTGCTGTAGTTCGTGTTTTCCCGCCAGAAATGCTGCCAGGAGTAGCCGGCCATCACATCGAAGGTACTCGAGATGGATTCGACATCTTTCACATATTGCATGTAGAAATCGAGCACCTCATTCTTCTTCTTCTGGGTATAATCGGTTTGCAGTCCGCCCCCGTTCACCGGGTCAAACTCCCACGGGGCATAATCGGGCACATGGACAAAACCATCGCTGTTCGAATTATCGAGGCCCAGGTTCAGGTTCGCCCTCAACTCGGGCAGAAAATGGAATTTATAATCCAGTTGGATATTCCCGATGATCCTGTTCACGTCTGATTGATCATCGCGCATGTTGAGCAATGCCACCGGGTTGCTCGAGCCCTGCTCCACCGGCTGGAAGGACCCGTTCTCCCTTTGCAGCCAGGCCCAGTATCCGCCGTAATCGGTGTTGAGGGTTTGCTGGTTGCCCTCGGAATCGGTGTAGGTCACCGTATATACCGAGTCACTCTTCACCGGCTTGGTCGGATCATACTGGACGGCCGCTCCGATCGCGCCCCGGTCGGCAAACTTGTTCTTGATGAACATCGTCTTGATGTTCAGATCCACTTTAAGGTGATCATCAAAGAAGGTCGGATTGAATGCGCCGGAAATGGTATGCCTGCTCATGTTGTCCGTTTTCAGGATCCCGTCCTGGTTCGTGTAGCCGTAAGAAATTCTGAATGGCACGGTGCGGGCGATGGAACCGATGGCGTTCAGGTAATGGTCCTGGCCGAAGGCGGTCTGGTAGATCTCATCCTGCCAGTCCGTGGTTTCAGTGCCAAGCCTGTGGGCTTGTGACGGGAACCGTTCCTTCACCAGGCCGCTGAACTGATCGGCACTGAGTACGTCGATGGTCCGCGTCGGCTCATACAACGAAAATACACCATTGTAATTCAGCTGCACCGGCCTTTTACCTTCACCGGCCTTCCCTTTCTTGGTTGTGATGATGATGACCCCGTTGGAGGCCCGCGAACCGTAAATGGCCGTGGCTGAGGCATCCTTGAGCACGGTGAACGTCTCGATGTCGTTGGGGTTGATCGTATTGAGCGGGTTGCGCATGCCGGAAACCCCTTCATTGTCGATGGGCACCCCGTCGATCACATACAGGGGATCGTTACTGGCCGAAAGCGATGATCCGCCACGGATCCTGACGGTGGCCCCTTCACCGGGGGCGCCGCCGCCATTGGTTATCTGAACACCGGCAACCTTGCCTGTGATCAGTTGGGTTGGCGCAACGACCGTCCCTTTGATAAATTCTTTCGAGCTGACGGCCGCCACCGAACCGGTGGCATCGTCCTTTTTCTGGACACCGTAGCCGATCACGACCAGTTCCTCCAGCTCGGCCGCCGAAACCTCCAGGGCGATATTCACCCGGGAGCCCGGCTGAACGGTGACCTCCTGGGGATCGAACCCCACATAGGAGAATACCAGCACCACGCCCGGACTTACCGTGATCCGGTAATTTCCGTTCAGGTCAGTGGTCGTGCCGGTGGTGGTCCCCTTGACAAGGATGGTCACTCCCGGCAGTGTCTGGCCCGTGGAAGCGTCGGTCACCACCCCGGTGACATCCCCTTCCTGGCTGAAACCCGCCCGGATGCCGAAAAGAACACCCAGCAGGATCAGCAACACCTTGAATGCGTATTGTTTTCCCATAATTCTTAAAAATGGATTAGAAATTATTTGATTGTGATTGCGATCCCATCGCCTGAAACCATTTGATGCATAAAAATAGCAAAATCTTAATGAAATGTTAAAAAATATTAAATCGACTGTTTTTAATTTTCTTGACACCCCGCAAGAAAAAATTATTACCTTTATGGGGCTTTTTTTTGGCAAATCCTGATCGGTTGATGAATTTATTGTTACTTTTAGATCAATCATTGGAACAGAGAATCAAAACAAATACGTAAATCGCTAAATCACAAGTATTATGAAAAAACTAGTACTCTTTCTTTCTTTGATCTTCCTGGGCACGTTCAGTTACCTGAATGCCCAGGTTATCGAAAATTTCGAAAGCATCACGATGAACATTTTTGATGGCGGAGCGAATGGCGCCATCAGCGTTGTGCCCAATCCCGATCCAAATGGGAACAGCACGTTATATGTAGGGAAGATGGTACGGGGTTTCGATGGCCAGCCCTGGGCCGGGTGGTATGCAACCATCAGCGACCCGATCGACGTGACGGCCAATCCTTATGTCCACCTGAAATTGTGGAAACCGCGCATCAGCCCCATCGTATTCAAATATGAAGGGCCGAACGGAAACTCGGGAGATATCTATCCCATGAACGAACAGACCAAGATCAACGAATGGGAGGAGTTCGTTTTCGACATGAGCGTTGTCAGCGGCGATTATGTCAAGATCGTGCTCATCCCCGACTTCGAGAACCCGCTCACCCTCACCGAGGACATCACCATCTATTTCGACGAGATGTATGCCAACAACGATGCAGCCGTCGGAAGCGACCCGGTGCAGGTGATGGAGGATTTCGAGACCATCCCGCTGAACTACCTGCTCGGCGGTGACGATGATGACAGCTACATGGAGGTGATCGACAACCCCGATCCGACGGGCGCAAACCTCAGCTCCAGGGTGATCCACTTCCTGCGCGACAAGGACGGCGTGCCATGGGGCGGATTCTGGTCGAACCTCCCCACCGAGATCGATGTCACCGATAACAAGTACGTGCACGTGAAAGTGTGGAAGCCCCGCATCAGCCCGGTCAAATTCAAGATCGAGGGCGGCGCTGCCGGCACTATCGAGGTGGAAAGCATGTATCCCCAGACCAAGACCGAAGAGTGGGAAGACATGGTGTTCGACTTCAGCGACAAGACCGGCACCTACCCTATCATCGCCTTCCTGCCTGATTTTGAGGATCCCCTCACCCTGACGGAAGACATCGACATCTTTTTCGACGACATCATCCTCAACAACGATCCCAACCCCATCGGGCCCCCGTCACAGACCATTAACGTCGACATGACCGAATCGGGAATGACTGCAGGGGAATCCGTGTGGATCGCCGGGACCATGGGCGGCATTCACGGCGTGTGGAACGAGCCGGGCACCAATCCCAACAACGAGATGCTTGACGATGACGGCGACGGGATCTACTCCATCACCATGTCCCTGCCCGAAGGACTCATCGCGTTCAAGTTCTTCTGGGGAACGGGCTGGGCCAACGGAGACCCGGCACCGGGCGGAGACCGCACCCTGGAACTTGTTAACACGATGGATGTCACTTACAAATGGGGCGTGGACGGAATCGTACCTTCAGGCCCGACGATCCACATGATTTGCAATATGTCATTGCAGATCGACTCAGGCAATTTTGTTGTTGGAGAAGATGTGCTCGATGTTGCCGGAACATTCAATGGCTGGCCGGCAACCCTTGCCGAGGATTATGTTTTGTCACCCATGGGAGACGGCAGATACGAGATTACCATCTCCGAAGGCTTTGAAGTCGGGGAAACGATCGAATTCAAGTTCCGTATCAACGGCGACTGGAACACCTCCGAATTCCCGGACGGCGGACCGAACCGGACTTTCCTCGTTGAGGACGGGATGAATGAAATCGAAGTGTGGTACAACGATGAAGTTGCCAGCATCCACGACCAGGTAGCCTTTGATTACCAGATCTATCCGAACCCCGTCAATGACAAACTTTACATCGGCAACATGAAAGATGTGAACCGGGTTGAGATTTACGGGGTCACAGGACAATTGATGAAATCAGTCGATTACTCCATTGCTGTAGAACGGGCTGAGATCGATCTCAGCAGCCTGCAGCCGGGAATGTACATCCTGTCCATCCGCACCGGTGATTCAACAAGCTCAACAAAACTGCTGAAACAGTAAAGCATTTATCCTGAAATAAAAAAAGGGGGAGGACAACCCCCTTTTTTTTATGGTGGCCAGGTCATTTCAGCAACGGAAAATATAATGTTGCGGATCATGCCCTCGGGACGCTTTATTTCATAAATTTATAGAGTGATATTTTAACGGGTAAGGGGAATGTGCAGCACCTCTGCCAGCTAATCATGTACGTTATGAGAAACACGGTCAAATTGAGTTTGGCTCTTCTGCTCCTTGGGGCAATGGTCCATTTCCTTTCCTGTAAAAAGGAAAAGGACGACCTTGAAGTCCTGGCAAGTTTTTCCTATGCAATGGACTCCATGGACTACAAGAAAGTGATCTTCACCAACTGGTCGAGGAACTACACGAACCTCTCGTGGGACTTCGGCGACAATTCTGCGGTCTCCTCGGAGGCAAACCCGGCCCACACCTACGGCAGCCTGGGCGAATACAAGGTGACCCTTACCGCAACCTGGCTTGAGGGTGGCGAAACGACGGATTCCTATTCCACCACGGTCACCATTGCGGACCCCAACGCTGAGCTCACCAAACTGGTAGGCGACACGGCCAAGACCTGGAAACTGATCCGTGATGTGAGCACGGGCCGCTATCCCCTCGAAGTGGGACCCATCGACCACTCGCTCATCTGGTGGGCAGTGGGGCTCAACAACAACGAGCTTGAGAACCGCCCCTGCATGCTGAACGACGAATGGACCTTCTACCGGAACGGCACCATGGTCTTCAATGCCAACGGCGATTTCTGGAGGGAAGGGGGCATCTTCCCCAACCCCCATCAGTGCAGCAGCACCGACGACATGGTCAACCTGTTCGGCGAGGATTGCTCCGACTGGGGAAGCGGCACTCACCAGTTCGAGCTGGTCAACGGGATCGAGCCCAAACTGAAAGCCATCGGACATGGCGCCTTCGTTGGATTTTTCAAATCCGCCACGGAGTACGAGGTCACCAAGCTGGACCCCATGGTCCAGGATTCCGTGGTCTACGATGTGATCAAGCTGACCGACGGGACCGTGGACACCCTGATCATCGAGGCGAACTACAAGTTCGAGCTGCCCGACCCGAATCCCAGCGGTTACTGGCGGTATGTCCTCGTCCATTACGACAACCCGGATGACGAACCTCCGCTCCCGGGCGATACGACAAACGTGAGATGAAGAACTGCCCTCCGGAGCAGGGAATCAGGACATCAGCATTCCCATCGACCGGAATAAACAGGTAATACAGCACTCAATCTACATTTAATATAATAGAAATGAATAAAATATACACACTCTTACTGGCCATGGCCCTGTCGGTCTCCCTGTTCGGGCAGGAACGCACGATCACGGGCACGGTGACCGATGCCGAAGGCATAAGCCTTCCGGGCGTCACGGTGCAGGTTGCCGGAACCACTACCGGTACCGTCACCGGCACTGACGGGACCTATACCCTGACGGTCACCGACGGGGTGCTGAGGTTCAGCTATATCGGCTTCGCGACCCAGGAGATCGCCATCGCCGGGAGGTCGGTCATTGACGTCGTCCTGCTCGAAGAGTCGACGACATTGCAGGAGGTGGTGGTGATCGGCTACGGGACACAACTGAAGAAAGACCTCACCACGGCCGTCTCCGTGGTCGATGAGAAGGACATCGAGGAGCGGCCCATCATATCGGCAGCCCAGGCCCTCCAGGGCAAGGCCGCCGGCGTACAGGTGACCAGGCCGTCGGGGAAACCCGGCACCCCCCTGTCGGTGAGGGTGCGCGGCTCCACGTCCGTCCTCGCAGGCAATGAACCGCTCTACGTGATCGACGGGGTGCCCACCACCAACATCAGCGGCATCAATCCCAACGACATCGCGACGATGAGCGTGCTCAAGGACGCCTCCTCGGCAGCCATATACGGCGCACGGGCCGCCAACGGCGTGGTGCTCATCACCACCAAGCGGGGGAAGGAGGCCGAGCCCACGGTCGACTTCAACATGTACTACGGCATATCCAACCTCAGGAAAACGATCGACGTCCTGAACACCAGGCGCTACCGCGACCTCATGGAGGAGATCTCCCCGGGCAGCCTGGACCCCACCCGGACCGATTTCAACAACTGGTCCGACAAGGTATTCGGCACAGGACAGACCCAGTCGTACCAGTTCTCCTTCTCGGGAAAATCGGACAGGTCGCAATACTATCTTTCCCTCGGATACCTCGGAGAGGACGGCATCATAGAGCCGGCGCGATTCGACCGCTATTCGGTGCTGCTGAACCTCGACAACACGGTCCGCTCCTGGCTGAAGGTCGGAACCACCATCAACGTGGCACGGATCAACACCCAGGATACCCCCGACAATGCCAGTTCGGGCCGCGGCGGCGTGATCATGAGCACCCTCAACACCCCCCCGTTCCTGAACACATACCAGGGAGAGAATGAGCCCGGGTTCGTGCTGACCGACAAGACCTGGTTCGATCCCAATCCCTTCCAGCCCTCCTGGGAGAACCCCATCGCCTACATGGACGGCCCCGACCAGCGGACCATCGAGAACCGCATCCTCGGAACCCTTTATGCCGACGTCCTTTTCCTGAAACATTTCACTTTCAGGACCAAGTTCGGCGCGAACATCGACGACAGCCAGTGGGACTATTACCTGGATCCCTTCAGGACCAACTACGGCCGCGTCAACAACGGCATCGGCCGTTCCAACAAGTGGGTCGGGTTCACCTGGCTATGGGAGAACACCCTCAGCTACGCCCGGTCGTTCGGCAAACACAACATCACCGGCCTGCTGGGAAACAGCATGCAGAAATACCAGGGCAACAACACCTACATCGAAGGGACCGACTTCCCGGATGACGTGACCGTCCAGACCCTGAACGCCGCCAACACCATCAACGGCAATACCTCGCGCGACGAATGGGCGCTCTCCTCCTTCTTCGGCAGGGCCACCTACGACTACGCAGGAAAGTATTACCTGACGGTGAGCCTCCGGCACGACGGGTCCTCCAAACTGGCCGATCCATGGGGTACCATGCCCTCATTCTCCGCCGGTTGGCGCATCTCCTCCGAGAACTTCATGAACGACATCGACGTCATCGACGACCTGAAGATCCGGGGCGGATGGGGCAAGAACGGCAACCAGGAAGGGATCTCCAACTATGCTCGATACGGGCTCATCGGCTACACCCGCATCACGCCGACCAATCCGCTCTCGGGACCGGCATCCTACCAGTTCTCCTACGGCAACCCCGACCTGAGGTGGGAAACGACTGCCCAGTCGAACATCGGCATTGACCTGACGATGTTCAGGGCACGGCTCACTTTCACCGTCGACGCCTACATCAAGAAGACCAGCGACGTCCTGCTCAACGTCCAGCTGCCGAGCACCCTGCCCATCACCACCATCCAGACCAACGCCGGCGACATCGAGAACAGGGGCATCGAATTCGACCTCGGCGGCGTGATCATCGACCAGGAATTCAAATGGATGGCCGACTTCAACATGTCGTTCAACCGCAACGAGGTCACGGCCCTGGAGTACACTCCCGTCTATTACTTCGGGAGGATATACAGCAACAACCAGGATGTGTCCATCGTCAAGCCGGGCCTGCCGCTCGGATCCTTTTTCGGCTATGTATCCGAAGGCGTGGATCCGGAGACCGGCGACCTCATCTTCACCGACGTGGACGGCAACGGGATCATCAACAGCAGCGACCGCACCGTCATCGGGAATGCCCAGCCCGACTTCATCTTCGGCTTCACCAACAACCTGAGCTGGAGAAGGTTCAACCTGAACGTATTCTTCCAGGGCAGCTATGGCAACGACATCTATAACGCCACCCGGATCGACCTGGAAGGCATGTTCGACAGCAAGAACCAGTCGACCGCAGTGCTCAGAAGATGGACGGAGCCCGGCCAGGAAACCGACATTCCAAGAGTGGGCAACATGGCCAACGTCAACAACTCCACCCGTTTTGTCGAAGATGGCTCCTATGTCCGGCTGAAGGCGCTGACGCTGTCCTACAGCATCTTCCGCCAAAGCGACGGGAACAAGGTCTTCAAGAACCTGACCGTGTATGCCACCGGTGAGAACCTGCTGACGTTCACCGACTACAGCGGCTTCGACCCGGAGGTGAACGCCTTCGGCAACAGCGCCACGGAGCTTGGTATCGATTATGGCACCTACCCGCAGGCAAGAACGTTCATGGTTGGTGTCAATGTTCAATTTTAACACGTCCTCATTATGAAAAACACGATAAAGATCGCACTGGCCGCCATGATCCTGGCCTCGCTCACATCCTGCGACAAGTTCCTGGATCTCGAACCCGTTTCGAACGGCATTGCCGTCGACAATTCCGATGCCGATTCGGTCCTCTATGCCACGGCCAGCGAAGCAGAAGCGGCGCTGGCAGGCGTCTACAGCGATTTCAGGAACGAGTATTTCGAGCTGGACTATTTCGTCAACGGCGACGCCCAGTCGGATGACGCCTATGCGGGTGCCGACAACCCCGCCAACTTCCAGATCGATGAGTACAACATCGACGCCACCAACGCCAACGTCTCGAGGGACTGGGCCTACCTCTATTCCACCATCGGCAAGGCCAACCTGGTGATCGACAACGTGATGGCCGTTCCCGACTCGGCACTGACCATGGACCGCCGAAAGGGCATCATCGCGGAGGCGAGCTTCATCCGGGCATTCATCTATTTCCAGCTGGTGCAGCTCTTCGGCGACGTACCGCTGGTGCTGAACTCGGTGACCACCTTCAACCTCGACATCCTTCCCGACCTCTTCCCGCCCCGGGCGTCCATGGCTTCGGTGTACGAACAGATCGTGAAGGACCTCGAAACGGCACTGCCCGACGTGCCTGTGTCGGCCGCCGACAAGGGCTTTGCGACGAAAGGCGCCGTGAACGCCGTGCTGGCGAAGGTGTATGCCACCATCGAGCCGGCCGACTGGAACAAGGTGCTGCAGTACTGCGATGCCGTCATGGCAGGACCATACAGCCTCATGCCGAATTACGAGGACCTCTGGGACAACATGCATGAGAACTCGGCCGAGTCCATCTTCGAGATCAACTACGAAGGGACCAGCTCCAGCGGCAACTGGGGCGTCAGCATGTTCAGGGGCATGGACTGGAAGAAGTTCAACATCCCGTCCAACGACCTGGTGCGTGCATTTGACCAGGAGGGGGATGCCATCAGGAAAGCGTCTTCGATCATCTTTGATGACGTGACCGGGAAATGGAATGACCCGAACTGGCCGCAGGCGGAATACCCCTTCATCAACAAGTGGAGGATCGTCGACATGCCGAGCCCGCAGAACTACATCTTCATAAGGCTGGCCGACATCCTCCTGCTCAAGGCCGAGGCGCTCAATGCCCAGGGTGATGTTTCGGGTGCCGCCGCACTGGTGAACCAGGTGAGGAACCGGGTGAACCTGCCGAATACGACAGCCGCGACACAGGAGGCGATGCGGCTGGCCATCGAGAAGGAACGCCGGCTGGAGCTGGCCTTCGAGGGCCACCGCTGGTATGACCTGAAACGCACGGGAAGGGCCATTGAGGTGATAAACAGCGTCACGGGCCCCGACGGGGTGACCCCCATCGGGTACAACCTGACCCCGAACAGACTGGTATGGCCCATCCCGCAGGCCGAGCTGGACAAGAACTCCAACCTGGTCCAGAACGACGGGTATTGATGTAGAACGCGCCGCTGCATGAAGTGCGGGTGCGGCGATGTCGGACCGGCATCGGCATGCACCGGAAGGCGCATTGATAAAAACGGAGCATGATGATGAGATACAATATGAGATGGCTTTTGCTGATGCAGGCGCTGCTGGTTCTGGGACACGGGGTCTCCTGCAAGCAGGATGACCAGAAACCGGAACCGCAGCCGGAGCCGCCGGTCACCGCCGACTTCAGTTTTGCGTTCAACACCCCTGACCCCAGGATCGTCACCTTTACCAGCAAGGCCCAGCACTACCAGTCGCTGGCATGGGACTTCGGCGACGCGACCGCCATTTCGGCCGAGGTCAACCCCGTGCACATCTACAACGCCGCCGGGAAATACCTGGTCACCCTCACGGCCACCTCCCCTGCGGGAGATACCGCCATGCACTCCGATCATGTCACCATCGAGCTCCCCAACACACAGGTCGGCGAGGCCGCACTCTGGCTCACTGCGGGTGACAAATCGAAGCTGATGAACCGGGAGCCCGACATCCCCATCATGGAGACCGGCACGGGCCATCCGCTCATCACCATCGACACGGCCATCCAATACCAGGAGATGGACGGCTTCGGCGCCGCTCTCACCGGATCATCCGCATACCTGATGGACGAGGTCCTCACCGCCCCGGAACGGTCGGAACTGATCACGGGCCTGTTCGATCCGGAAGAGGGGATCGGGATATCCTACCTTCGGCTCACCATCGGCGCTTCCGACTTCTCGCTGTCGGACTATACCTACGACGACATGCCCGCCGGCCAGACCGACTTCGGCCTGGAGCATTTCACCCTGGAGAAAGACCTCGAGGACGTGATCCCGGTGCTGAAGGAGATCCTGCAGACGGCCCCCGGCATCCGCCTCATGGGCTCGCCCTGGAGCCCGCCGGCATGGATGAAGACGAACGGCAGCCTGAAAGGCGGACAGCTGAAAACCGACTGCTACGCGGTGTATGCCGATTACTTCGTAAAATACATCCAGGAAATGGCGGCGGAGGGGATCACGATCGACTTCGTCACCCCGCAGAACGAACCCCTGCATTTCACCGCGAACTATCCCTGCATGCAGATGCAGTGGCCCGAACAGCGGAACTTCATCAAGAACAACCTGGGGCCCCGCTTCCAGGAAGAAGGGATCGATACCCGGATCATCATCTACGACCACAACTGGGACAACACCGACTACGCCATCTCGATCCTCAACGACCCCGTCGCTGCCGGATTCATCGCGGGTTCGGCCTTCCACGCCTATGCCGGGGAGGTGTCGGCCATGACCACCGTCCACAATGCCCACCCCGACAAGGAACTGCATTTCACCGAGATATCGGGGGGAGAATGGGCCACCAACTTCGGTGACAACCTCATTTGGAACATGCGGAACATCTTCATCGGCACCGCGGCAAACTGGTCGAGATCGGCCCTGCTCTGGAACCTGGCCCTGGACCAGGACCATGGCCCGCAGAACGGCGGCTGCGCCGACTGCCGGGGCGTCGTGACCATCTCCGACCCCGGGGGAGCGGTGACCCTGAACGAGGAATATTATGCGATCGGCCACATGTCGAAATTCGTGAGGCCGGGTGCCAGGCGGGTGTCCTCCGTGTTCTCCCCAGGGCTCACGACCGTCGAAGGGGTTGCCTTCGTCAACCCCGACGGGTCCAAAGCGCTGGTCGTATGCAATTACGGGAACACCGGGTCGACGTTCGCCGTGCGGCAGGGAGAAAGATATTTCAGCTATACCCTCGGCGGCAGGTCGGTGGCCACCATCACCTGGTGATCGCCGCCGGCGATCAGGGCCGCAATCCCGCAAGGGGAAACAATGCAAGACATTGATGACTAACAAATTAAAAAATATCACACCTCATGAAAAAGACCGCAGCAATACTTTCAATCTCACTTTGCACTTTAACCATGACCGCACAACAGGCCACCGACATCGCCACGGCAGGTGACCACGCCCTCGTGATCACCACGGCCATGGATACGGACCTCAGGCTGTCGCCTTCCGACACCCTCACGTTCATGCCTGCCGGCCAGCCTTTCGAGAACCAGGTGTGCATCTTCATCGATCCCCGCTACCGGTTCCAGACCTTCATCGGGATCGGCGGCGCCCTGACCGATGCATCGGCCGAGACCTTCTACAAACTGCCCCCCGACCAGCAGGCTGCGTTCATGGACTCCTACTTTTCGGCCGACGGGGGGATCGGCTACACCCTGGTCAGGACCAACATTCACAGCTGCGACTTCTCCAGCGGGAGCTACACCTACGTGGACGAGGGCGACAAGTCGCTCAAGTCGTTCAGCATCGATCACGACAGGAAATACCGGATCCCCTTCATCAAGGAGGCCATCCGGTCGGCAGGGGGTTCGCTGAACCTCTTCGCCAGCCCGTGGAGCCCCCCGGCCTGGATGAAGGACAACGGCAACATGCTCCGCGGGGGCAAGCTGCTGCCCGAATACAGGGATGCCTGGGCCGACTATTTCGTCAGGTTCATCAAGGCCTATGAAGCGGAAGGCATCCCCATCTGGGGACTTACCGTGCAGAACGAGCCCATGGCCGTGCAGACATGGGAATCGTGCATCTACACCGCCGAGGAGGAACGGGATTTCATCCGGGACCACCTGGGCCCGCGGTTGTGGGACGGCGGCCTGAAGGACAAGAAACTGATCGCCTGGGACCATAACCGCGACCTGCTCTACCACCGGGCCGGCACCATCCTCAGCGACCCGGAGGCGGCCCGCTATGTGTGGGGGATCGGATTCCACTGGTACGAGAGCTGGACCGGGGCACCCACCCCCCAGAACGTCAGGCTCACGGCCGAAACATTTCCCGACAAACCCCTGCTGCTCACCGAGGCCTGCAATTATCCGTTCAGCTGGGACACCTTCGAGGAATGGCACTGGGGCGAACGCTACGGGGCCGCCATGATCAGCGACTTCAACAACGGGGCCGTCGCCTGGACCGACTGGAACATCCTGCTGGATGAGACCGGCGGGCCCAACCATGTGGGGAACTTCTGCTTCGCGCCCGTCCATGCCGACACCCGCGACGGCAGCCTCCACTACATGAACTCCTACTATTACATCGGTCATTTTTCCAGGTACATCCTGCCCGGCGCGCGGCGCATCGCATGCTCGTCGAACAGGGCGCAACTGGAGGCCACCGCCTTCCAGAACCCCGACGGGTCGATCGCAGTGGTGGTCATGAACCAGGGCGACACTCCCCTCGACTACCTGCTTTACGTGGGCGGCAGGGCCGTGGAGGCCGTCAGCAGGGCCCATTCGATCGCAACCCTGCTGTTCTGACTGCAATCCCCGGATAAAAGTGACATGAAATATCCACAGCATGCCCCATGATGCGAAACCTGATCCTGATCGTTATGGTCCTGGCCTTTACCGGTGAACCCCCCGGCAATACGGGCAGGATCGTCAGCCACCCCGGCTTCCCTTCACGCTACGTGCCGGCAAGGAATGTGGATGTGTGGCTGCCCCCCTCCTACGATGCCGATGCCGGCAGGCACTTCCCCGTCATTTACATACACGACGGACAGAACCTGTTCGAGGACACCCTGGCGGGGTTTGGCGTCGAATGGGGCGTCGACGAGGCGGTGACCCGGCTCTCGGCGGAAGGGACGATCCCGGAATGCATCGTCGTGGGGATCTGGAACACGCCCGACAGGTATCCGGAATACCAGCCTCAAAGACCTTACAAGGACCTGGAGCCGGAATACCGCAGCAAAGTGACTGAACTGTACGGGGGCGAACCGGTATCAGACCTGTACCTGCAGTTCCTGGTCGATGAACTGAAGCCTTTTATCGACAGCGCCTTCAGGACCCTCCCGGAAAGGGAGGCGACCCTCATCATGGGCTCGAGCATGGGAGGGCTCATCTCGGTATACGCCCTCTGCGAATATCCCGATGTCTTTGCCGGGGCCGGGTGCCTCTCCACCCACTGGGTGACCCGGGTCGACCTGGAGGACCCTGAAATGGCCAGGGTCATGGAGCGGTACCTCATCGGGAACCTGCCCCCGGCAGGGCGGCATTCGATCTACTTCGACTATGGCACCGAAGGCCTCGACGCATGGTACGAACCCCACCAAAAGAGGATCGATTCGGTCATGGCCATGAAGGGCTACACCAGGGGAAAGGACTGGAAAACCCTGAAATTCGAAGGGGCCGACCACAACGAGAGGTCCTGGCGCGAAAGGCTCGGCATACCCCTGGAATTCCTGGCGGGGCATATGAACCGATAATCCGGTGCAATACTGCCAACCATCTCTGAAAAGTTTCTGATATTTGTCCGCAAATCAGACATTCAATCTCAATTCTATGGACAACGTATTCGTTAAAACATTGATCGACTGGCTGCACATCATGGCCACAGTGGTATGGATCGGCGGGATGTTCACCAACATGGTCATCCTGCGGCCGGTCCTGGCAAAGACCCTCGCCCCGGCCGATGCCGGCAGGTTCATGGGGGCGCTGATGAAACGGTTCAGGGCGGTGGTATATGCTTCCATCGTGCTGCTCGGGGTTACCGGCATCCCCCTGAAGATCATCAATGAGAACTATGTCAGCATCATCAACTTCGAGAACAGCTGGGAGATCGTGTCCTTCGTCAAGCACGTGTGCTACGGCATCCTGGTGCTCCTCGCGGTGTACATGTTCGAGGTGCTCACCCCGCGCATGGGGCGGCTTGCCGCCAAAGGACCCTCCCCTGAAATGAAAGCCCTGCAAAAGCAGCAGATGCTGGCCGGGAGCCTGGCCTTCCTTTCGGCCATGGTGATCCTTGTGCTGTCGTCCCTGATGCGGTACATATAAATAATACGACCAGACATGAAAAAGCGCTTACCGGGACTTTTGAAAGCCGTTTCGCTGGCCATCCTGCTGGCTTCCTGCAGCGGCCCCGAAAAGGGACAAACCGCACACCGGATGCTGTTCAACGACGGCTGGGAGTTCATGATCGCCGATGACACCCTGGTGGCAGCCGGCGGCAACCTGGCCTGGCAGCCTGTGAGCCTGCCGCATACGCCGGTCATCGAGCCGCTGGTCGTGAACGACCAGTGGCAGGGCACCTGCTGGTACCGCAAACGGTTCCGGCTGGAGGAGGATGTTGCGGGCAGGAACCTTTTCATCAGGTTTGAAGGGGCCATGAACGTGGCCGATGTGTGGGTCAACGGGGTGAAGAAGGCCCGTCACCTGGGCGGGTACCTGCCGTTTGTGGTGGACCTGACGGCGGAGGCGATCCCCGGCGACACGAACGAGGTCGTCGTCAGGCTCGACAACCGCGACAACCCCGTGACGGGCCCCAAACCCTTGAAGATCCTTGACTTCAACATGTATGGCGGCTTGTACAGGGATGTACACCTGGTCGTGAAGGAGGAGGTGTACATCACCGATCCCATTTTGGAGCAAAAAACGGCAGGTGGCGGCATATTCGTCCGGTTTCCAAAGGTCAGCGATGAACGCGCCACCATCGAAGTGCGGACACACATAAGGAATTCCGGCGCGGAAGGGAAAGACCTGGTCATCCACCACGAACTCCTGGACGCTTCCGGGGCGGTTGCCGGCCTGACCTCCGAACCTTTCCCGCTGGGGGCCGGAGAAGATTCGCATTTCACGCATGCCTTCGATGTCGGCGACCCGCGGTTGTGGTCGCCTCGGCAACCAGACCTTTACACCCTGGTGACCCGGGTCACTTCCGGCCACAGGACCGTCGACACGGATACGACGAGGATCGGCATCAAACGGATCGGCTTCTCGGGCAATAAGCTCGTCCTGAACGGGGAACAGCTGTTCCTGCGCGGCGTGAACCGCCACCAGGAATACCCTTACGTGGGGTATGCGCTGAGCAACGAAGCCCAATACCGCGACGCCGTGAAGATCAAGGAGGCGGGGTTCGACTATGTAAGGCTGAGCCACTACCCCCACAGCCCGGCATTTATGGACGCCTGCGATGAACTCGGCCTGCTGGTCATCGACGCCATCCCGGGCTGGCAGTACTACTCCGATGACACCGCTTTCCACAGCCAGGTCTTCAGCACCTGCCGCGACCTGGTGCGCCGCGACCGAAACCACGCCTGCGTGCTGGCCTGGGAGGTGTCGCTCAACGAATCGTGGATGCCGGAATCCTTCATCGACAGCCTGACGGCCATCGCCCATGCCGAATACCCTGGCGACCAGTGCTTCACGGCGGGATGGCAGGAATACGGGTACGACATCTACCTGCAGGCACGACAGCACCGGCTGCACCATTATGATCCGCCCGATAAGCCCTATGTAGTCTCGGAATATGGCGACTGGGAGTATTATGCCATGAACGCGGGGCTCGACCAGGACGCGTGGGGCGACCTCAAGCAGGAAGAGCGGTCGAGCAGGCAGCTGCTGTCGGGCGGCGAGGAGCGGCTCCTGCAGCAGGCCACCAACATCCAGGAGGCCCACAACGACAACTTCAACACACCGGCCTTCGCCGACGGCTACTGGGTGATGTTCGACTACAACCGCGGGTATGCCGACGACCTGGAGGCATCGGGCATCATGTCGATAAACCGCGTGCCGAAGTTCAGCTATTATTTCTTCCGGAGCCAGCGCGACCCGGACGATACCTCTTCCCTGTTCTCATCGGGGCCCATGGCATACATAGCTTCTTACTGGAATGAGGAATCGGGTAAGGACGTCCGGGTGTTCAGCAACTGCGACTCCGTGGCCCTCTATTTCAACAATTCGCTCATTGCCGTCCAATCGCCCGATACGGGCCGGATTTGTGCCAACCTGGCCCATCCCCCGTTCAGCTTTCTGGTGGGAGAATTCCAGCCCGGGACATTGAAGGTTATCGGATACCTTGATGGTCAGGCAGCAGCCCATGATGAACGTTCAACTCCCCGAGCCCCGGAGGCTATCCGGATGCGGGTGGATGAAAGCAGCAGGCCGCCGAAGGCAGGTGCCGGGGACCTTGTTTTTGTTCATGCCGAAGTAACGGACAGCAATGGAACAATCGTTCCGACAAATGACATGGCGATACGCTTTGAGATCAGCGGGGACGGCGACATGCTGAGCCCGCCCGCCGTCCTGGCCGAAGCCGGCATCGCCACCGCCCTTGTCAGGATAGGGGACACCCGAAAGATCATCCGTATTGTGGCCAGGGCGGACGAGCTTGAAGGCTCGGAGGTGACAATTTCGCCCAGGTGATCACTCCAAAGGACAAAAAAAAAGCTGCCCGGAAGGCAGCTTTTTTTTATTCATTGAACAAAATTACTTGGCCATCTCGATGGTGTAGGTAAGATCGTTCGTGTTGGCAGTGATCACATAGGTGCCTGCCTCTGCCGGTGCCG
>CAYLTG010000029.1:0-28590 GCA_964386225.1 uncultured Bacteroidales bacterium | reverse complement strand
CAGGAACTGGGCATCGAGGTGGCCGATGGCGATGCCCTGGTCGCGGGGCCACTCCTTGTCGCCGCGCGACGGGTCGACGGGCACCCAGCCGATGCCGGGCAGGTAGACCTCCACCCAGCGGTGGAAGACATCATCGTGGCTGGCCTCGTCCCCCCTGATCACTACGGAGCCGACATACCGGGCGGGCAGTCCTGCCGCACGGCACATGGCGATGTAGGCGAACGCATATTCCGAGCAGGAGCCGTTGCCCCGTTCCAGGACGGTGGGCGCCGTGTTCCATCCGCCAACCATCTCGTAGTACATGTGGCCGATGACGTAATTGAAGATGCGGCGCATGATCCAGTATGGGTTCGTTTCACCCGCCAGGGCCTCCTCCAGGGCATTCCGGATGACGGGATGGTCGAACTGGTATTTCTCGTTGTTCTCCAGGTACCTCGAGGCGATCGCCTCCGGCACCTCCGACAGTTCCCCGACATCCTCGGGATAGATGAAGTACTGGACCTCGTGGATGTTGGCGACGGTGGTGATCGTGCCCTGTACCTTTTCCCCGGGCGCTATGTCCCTGAAATGAAAGGTGGCCGTTTGCTGTCCCCACTTGTCGGTGACCAGGTCATGCCCCTCCGGGCTGTATACGGGCGGCACCAGGATGCTCTGACTGGGCCTGTCGACAGGGATGGCCAGGTGGATATCGGCTTCCAGCAACATGCCGGGCCCGAAGTTGGTGATCTCGTGCAGGTGGGTGACCCGGGCCTTTTGGGTGTTGAACGCCCTGAACTTCACACCGTCGCGCACCTTGAGCTGAAAGATCCTGTCGTCCTGGTAATCAGCGGCCCACAGGTGGTTTCCGTCGTAGGCGAGGCCACGCGTGAAGGCTCCCGGCGCATGCGTGATGATGACCACGCTCCCCGTTTCAGGATGGACCATATAGATCTCGTCCTGGATCCTGTCGGAGATCCAGAGGTAGGTCCCATCCCACGTGATCCCCCGGGGATCGCCCGCCGGCGAAGGGAACGACCGGATGGTGGTGCCGTCGACAGGGCTGAATTGGATCACCTCGTCCGAAGCATTGTCGACACACCACAGGTAAGTCCCGTCCCACGTCAGGCCCCGCGGCGTCGAAGAGGGGGCCTGGATGGTATGAAGCACGCGGCCTGTCGCGGGATCGATGCGGTATACCTTGCCGGCATAGTTCTCCGAAAGGGGGATGCCGCCCTTTACGTCGGCATTCCAAAGGGCCTCCCCGTCCCAGGCCAGCCCTTCGGGCCAGTAGGCCGGCGCCGGCAGGGTCCGGTCCACCTTGCCCGTGGCGGGGTCGATGCGGTAGAGAAGGTCGGTCTGGTAATCGGCAAGCCACAGGTGGCTGCCGTCGAAGGTCAGGCCGCTCGGGTAATTCCCGGGGGTCGCGAAGGAGCTCATTATTTCTCCGGTATAACCGAGCACCGGAAGGGGCGCCAGGGATACCAGCAGGTAATAGATCGATCTGTACATCATGACGGCGTGTTTAACTCATTCAACAGGGTCTGAAATTGTCCGATTAGGAACTTCAAATATACTTAATTTTGGACCGGCAGCACGAAAACGCCGAACAACATGCTGGATACGATCAACGAAGCCGTCATTTTCCTGAGATCCCGCGGATTTCAGACCCCGGAGGCGGGGATCATCCTGGGCACGGGCCTTGGAAAGCTCATCGACGTGATGGAGATCGAACACGACATCCACTACCAGGACATCCCTCACTTCCCGGTCTCCACCGTAGAATTTCACAAGGGCCGGCTGATCTACGGCCGGCTGGCGGGCAAAACGGTGGTTGCGATGCAGGGGCGCTTTCACTTCTATGAAGGCTACAGCATGCAGCAGATCACGTTCCCGGTCCGTGTGATGAAAGCCCTGGGCATCAGGCACCTGCTCATCTCCAATGCAGGCGGGGCCATGAATCCCGCGTTCAGGAAGGGATCGCTGATGCTGCTTGACGACCACATCAACCTGCTGGGCACCGGCCCCCTCATCGGGCCCAACCACAACGACCTGGGTCCCCGCTTTCCCGACATGAGCCAGCCATATTCGGCATACCTCAACGGCAAGCTGGAGCGCATCGCCAGGGAAGAGCAGATCACCCTGCACAAAGGGGTGTACGTGGCCGTTCCGGGGCCGAACCTGGAGACGCGGGCCGAATACCGTTTCCTTTCCCGCATCGGGGCCGACGTGGTGGGCATGTCGACGGTACCCGAAGTGATCGTCGCCAACCATGCCGGGCTGCCTTGCGCCGCCATCAGTGTGCTGACCGATGAATGTGACCCGGACAACCTTCAGCCGGTCGACATCAAGGACATCATCCAGACGGCGGCCCTCGCCGAGGAGGATCTCATCGTCCTGTTCCGCCGTCTCCTGGAGGAGCTCGATTGAGCTCCCGGGAAAACGAACGGCCGCCTGGATGCCCCTGACGGTGTGGCCTGATCAACCGCTTTAAATAAATCGGCACCGCTGGCGGTGAACACTTTTAAAAACCTTATGTTTGCATAGCATTCACACCGACCCGACGGCATATCATGGCGACCGACCCGAAGAAAACTGCACATAGCACCTCCCTCCTGCTGCTCATGCTGATCCTGCTTGCCCTGCCGATGCACGGCCTGGCCCAGCGTGAGAAATACAAGTTCGGAGACTACATCCAGTTCGGGAAACTGGAACTGGAAAAGGGAAACTACACGGCCGCCATCCGCTACCTGAACAGTGCGGTGGAGCACAGGCCGGCCTCCTACGAGGGCTATTTCCTGCGGGGCATCGCAAAGTATTACCTCGACGATTACATCGGCGCTGAAATGGACTTCACCCAGTCGGCGCAGTTCGATCCCTACAATGCCGAGATATTCCATTTCCGGGCCATCGTCAGGAGCGCACAGTACAACCTGGGCGGGGCGATGAAGGATTATGCGAAAGCCATCCGGCTCAACCCGAAAAACCCCCTCTTCTACCTGAACCGCGCACGGGCCCACCTGTTCCTTCAGAACTACGATTCAGCGGTGGCCGACTGCGACCGCACCTACGACCTGAAGTACCGGACCGACCAGGTATTCCTCATCCGGGGTATCGCCTACCGCGAGTTGCAGGAGCATGACCTGGCCCTGCGCGATTTCGACAGGGCCATCCGCAAGAAACCTGACAACACCACCGCTTACGTCCAGCGGGGGGCCGTCTTCATGGACCTGAACAAACCCGATTCGGCCATCCTCGATTTCGACCATGCCATCTCCATCAACCCCGACGACACCTACGCCCTTTTCAACCGGGGGCTCGCCCGGATGGAGACCAGCGACACGAGCGGGGCCCTTTCCGACCTGAACAAGGTGATCAGCCTCTCCCCGAGGAACTCCTATGCCTATTACAACCGGGCGATCCTGCTGATCGGCCGCAACGATATGAAAGGGGCACTCGACGACCTGGACAAGGTGGTGGCACTCAACCCCGACAACATCGTCGTTTACCTCTACCGTGGCCGGATCAAAGCGGCCGCAAGGGACTTCAAAGGGGCTGCCGGCGACTTCACCAGGGCCATCGAGATCTATCCCGAATTTGCCGATGCCTACTACGAGCGTTCGCAGGTGAAAAAACAGATTGGCGATATCCGGGGTGCCGAAGAGGACTACCGGCTGGCCTATGCCATCAACGAATTCAACTTCCAGCGCAGCGACAGCCTCAAGCTCCAGGAGGAGATGTACCTCCGGCGGCTGATGGCCTTCAGCGGGGAGTTCACCGACAATACGGAACCCCGGAACCGGATCCAGGACAGGTCGGTGGAGATCGACCTGAGGCCCACCTATGCCACCGTCCTGTTCACCAGGTCCATGGAGGGTATACGTTTCTACGACACCTTCTCCAAGCCGGTCTACCAGGGCTCCCTCCTCAGCCTTGTCAACGACCCGGCCCTCATCAACACCTGGCTGGCCGAATCGGCGCTGGAACAGATGACGGATTCCCTCCTGGCCCGCAAAGCCGGCTGGGAGGACTACCTGAAGCTGGCCGAGCTCCATTACGAGTTGCAGGACTACAGCCGCGCCCTGGAAGATTACGAACTTGCCATCCGCCTCAACCCCGGCATGGTCAGACCGCTTTTCGGCCGGGCCAACACCCGCTTGAAACTGATGGGACTGAAGGCCTCGGAGCAGGACGACCTGTACCTCTACAGCGCAAACACGGGCTTCAATGCCCCACAGCAGGAGGAAGCCATCATGGACCAGGATTTCGGGTACGGGGAGGTGATAAGCGACTATGACCGGGTGATCGAACTGGACCCCGATTTCCAGTATGCCTGGTACAACAGGGGGTATGTCAAAGCCCTCAACGGCAATTACTGGGGTGCCATCTCCGACCTGACCAGGGCCGCCGAACTGGATCCCGAATTCGCCGACGCCTACTACAACAAGGGCTTGCTGCTCATCTACCTGAACCTGAAAGCGGTGGGCTGCCAGGATATCAGCGTGGCCGGGGAGCTGGGCATAGAGGATGCCTATGCCGTACTCAAAAGGTATTGCGTGAAATAGCCGTCAGGGAACCGGGGCAAGGATCCCTCGGCATTGCCCTCAGTCAGGCGCGGCGCTTCCGGGTGGCAGCCTCCTGAAAAAGACAAACCCGTTCTTCGAGCCAAGCTCTTCCAGCTCCTCATAGTTTCGTAGCTCATCGGCCCGGTGTACCTTGGTCAGGAAGTACGCCTCCTTGTCAATGTCGCCGGTCAGCAGCCACTCCTTGTCGGCATAGCGGGGGTTGGCGTGCGGAAGGATGCGTGGATAGAAATAATGCACGTAGCTCTTGTAGCCGCTGGTGATGATGTAACAGTCCCTGCCCTCCAGGGACCTGCAGAACTCCACGGCTGCATGCTGGGAATAGCCCTCGATGCGGGCGATGAAGAGGATCAGGGTGAGGTTCACGAACACGGCGGTGCCGAGGAAAAGGGTCGCCACGCCCCGCATCAGCCGGCCCTGCCTCATGAGGAAAACCGAAATAAGGACCACGGCCAGCAGGAGGAATCCTGCCGCCGACTCCCATCCGGTCCAGCGGACCTCCGCCTCCAGGTTGGCCATCGCGAACGGGTCCTTTTCAAAGAGGGGCTTGATGAGCTCAAGCCGGCGTGCAAGGAAAGGCAACGCGCCGGTGACCAGGGCATACAAGCTCCCGATGGCGATGATGCCGGCCCTGAGCCAGCGATTGAAATACAGCTTTTTCGCAATGATCCGGTCCACCACCAGGGCGGCCAGGAAGGTGAGCGGGAAGTAGGCCATGGAGGAGTAATGGACGATCTTGGACCGGACCAGGGTGAAGAGCAGCAGGACGACCCAGAAGAGGATGATCATCCAGGTCCTGAAATCATCCACGTGCCTTTCCCCGGTCTTCATTTTATAGAAACCCCGGATGGCAAAGACGGAGGCCGGGAAGCAACCCAGGAGGATCACTACGAAATGGAAGCCGGGGAACCCGCCGTGGCCTGCATCCTGCGTGCTGAAAAGGCGCACCTGGTACCGCGTGAAGGTCTCGACGAACCAGGTGCCGTGCTTCACCGTTTCCACACCGAACCAGGCGGCCGTCACCAGCAGTGCGACCAGGGTCACCAGGAGGAAATAATGCACCCCGAGGTAGAGCCGGAACCTCCTGGCGATCCAGTACGCCGCCCAGGTAAGCAGCGGGATAAGGTACCCCACGGGACCCTTGGTGAGGACGGCAAGGCCGATAAAGGTCCCGGCCAGAAGGACATACAGCAGCCGGTGATGCCGTACCGGCTGCAACCCCTCCTTCTTCCAGTAAAGCAGGATGAAGAAGTAGAGGCCCAGGAAGATGAACAGGTTGAATACCGGGTCGATGATACCCGACCGGAAATAAAGATGCGGCAATACGCTGCCGAAGTACACCAGGGCCCACAGCAGGCCGAACTGCCGGTCCCGGAGCCGCCTCCCCGTGAAGTACAGCACCAGGAGCGAGGCGATCCCGGCCAAGGCATTGGGCAGGCGGGCGGCAAACTCGCCAACGCCAAATGCCTTCATGGCAAGCGCCTGCATCCAGAAGAACATGGGCGGCTTCTCCCAGAAAGGCTGATAATTGATGGCGGGACGGAGGTAATCGCCGGTCACGATCATCTCCCTGGCAATTTCAGCAAAGTTGATCTCATCCCAGTCGAAAAGATGCACGCCCCCGAGGAAAGGGATGAAGAAGAGCGCGCTGACGAGAGTGATCAGCAGAGGTTCCCAATGATTTCTGATAAACGACATCAGCCTGAAATTTATGCAAAGATAAGCACCTGTTTAAAACGTAAAGACCACCCCCCCGCTGAGTCCGAATACGGAAAAGGCCTGCTCGATGTCCACCCCGGCAAGCCCGACCAGCTGGCCATATTCATAGACCCTGATCTCCACGGCATTGAAGCGGGGAAGGGCATGGAGATAGAAAGCGTCAACCTGCAGGCCGAGGCTTCCCCGTGCCCTGAACATCAGGTTGAGCCCGCCTCCGTAGACCAGGGCATTGGCCCTGTCCATAAGTGATTCCACCAGGTAGAAGGGATCTCCCGCGATCCCTGAATAGGATGAATAACTGGACATGGGCAAGGTACATACCGACAAACCGATGAGGCCCCGCACGCCGATGTCGAAAGCCCCCTGGGGCACCGACACGCAGGGCCCGACCACCATGTGGAGCATGCTGTAGGGTTCTGAATGCACCTGGTAGTCGTAGCCGGGATGGGTGGCAAGGTAATTGTCGGCAAGGGCAGCCTCATCCACCGGATGGTTGATATACCCGATCGTTCCGGCAATCCCGAACCAGTCGCGGACCAGCGAACCGGCACTGAATGCCAAAGCAAATCCCGGACGTGCATATCCGGCCCCTTCATCTTCGGACGAAGTGGATGAAAAACTGCCGGAGGGGAGGGAGACCCCGGCGGACAACCCTATGAAACTGCCGGATCGGTCGGTTTGTGCACAAACCGACCAGGTGTTCAGGAAAAAGAGCAGCGCTGTAGTAAGAATGTATCTCATCGGCAGATTGTCATTTATTGATCTTGCCGATCTCCAGGAGATCGACCTCCTGGTAAACGCCATAAGGCTCATCGCAGGTATACCAGGTGTTCATCCTCCGGTACCGGATGGCCACGGCCATGTTGTGGGCCGCATATTCCACGGGAAGGTTGAGGGGTTTGTAGGCGGTCCCGAGAATGCGGATGTAGTGGCCGCACAGGCTGTCGCCGCTGTATTCGACCAGTCCGATCCCGTAAACCGGACATTCGCCGTCGATGTATTCCACACCGTCGCACCGGGCCTCGCAGGAATTCGGGTAGGTCTTCCCATTGGAACCGCAAACAGGTGAATAGAGATTGGGGCAGACACATTCTGTGGAGGTGTGGCACCTGGAGAGGACCAGCAGGAGCAGGAGTATGAACGACACCCTTTTCATAGGCCGGATCATGCGTAGATCACATCTGAATCCTTGATCATGGGCCTGCCCAGGTAACACTGCAGGAGCCGCGCCACCGTAAGGGTATCGCGCTGACAGTATTGTACGATCCTGTCGAGGTCGCCCTCCTCATAATATACCGAAGCCACCTGGCTGCCGTCGATGTCGTCCTTGGGCGTGGGGATGCCGAACACGGCAGCCAGCAGCTCCAGGGAGGTGTAGCTTTTGAAATCACCGAATTTCCAGAGCTCCAGGGTATCGAGGTGCGGGATCTCCCAGGGCTTCTTTCCTGCCATGTTGATGATGTGCGGGAGGGGCAGCCCGTTGATGAGCATGCGCCGCGCCAGGTAGGGAAAATCGAACTCCTTGCCGTTGTGGGCACACAACAGCTGATCGCGCTGGTTGTAGTACCTGTTGAGCAGCTCCGAGAATTCCTTCAGCAGCTCCAGCTCATCATCCCCGTAAAACGACTTGATCCTGAATTCACGGTTGTACATGAAACCCACCGAGATGCAAACGATCTTCCCGAATTCGGCATAGATGCCTGCCCGGCCGAACAGGTTCCGCGAGGTATCGTCAGGTGTACGGGCCAGGAATTCGGCTTTCCTGTCCCATAATTTCCTGAAAGGCTCCGGGAGCCGGTCATAACTCTGGACCATGGGAACGGTCTCGATATCAAGGAAAAGGATCTTCTCAAAACGGAGATTGCTGAACATACGCGTGCGAAATAGGATGGATAAAGATACAATAAACAGGTGGCCGATCCGGTTTAAAAAGCGTATTTTTATCAAGTCAACCAATCGCTGAAGATCCATGGCAAGGCCTGACAGATACTACCTGCACCTGCTTCTTACCCTGCTGCTTGCGGCCCTTTTCGCAGGCGGATGCAAAAAGGAAGAGGAGGGCTGGATCCCATCGGTCACCTTTGAGTCGCCCCAGGAAGGACAGGTATTCAAGGCCGGGGAGGTGATCCCTGTCCGGGCCTTGATCACGGACAAGGAGTTTCTCACCTTCGTGTCGGTATACCTCGCCGATGGCAACTTCACGCCGCTGACCTCAGCCAGGACCTTCACGCCCAATGCGGCCAGCTTTCAACTGGACACGGAGATCTGGGTCCCGGAAGACCTGCAGGAGAGCGGAACCTGCTATGTGGCCATCCGCGCAGAGAACAACATCAACTTCAAAAGAAAATACCAGAAGCTTATCCTGCAGACCAGCGACGCCGAGTTCAAACAACTGCTCCTCATCGGCGACGGGGGCTTCAATGCCATCCGGGTCTCTGCAACCGGGGATTTCACTGAGGTGAATGAACTGTTCACACTTCCGGGCGACTTCGCAGCGTCCGAGATCAGCCATGACGACCAGCTGCTGTTTATTGCAGGGATGAACGCGATCAATGTCCACGCCTATTCACTGGAGGACTATTCCCTGGCCTGGATGCTGGATCCCACCCCGGGCAGCCCCATGCACAAGGAGCGGTGCCTCCATTTCAACAAGCTGCTGTACACCACGTACAACTTCCAGTTCATACAGGGATACACTCCCCTTGGCCAGGTGGGGTTCAGCACATTCATCGATGAAACGGATGCCCCTGAGCAGATCATAAGGCATGAAGATTATATCCTGGTGGACATGCAAAAGAAGAACGGCGATGATCCCTTCCTCGTCACCTACTCTGCCATAACCGGGAATGAAAAACAAAGGCGGGAGATCGCTTTTGACATTGTCGGCTTCCATCCGATGAATAGTGCCCTTGTCATGGTCGTGGGCAACCTGAGCAACAGTGGCCAGGGGATATTCCAACTGTTTGCACCCTCCAGCAACACACTGATCTCTACCTCCTTTGTTCAGGACCACATCAATGCGTCAGACCTGACAGACGACGGCACGATCATCCTGGCCGGCAACAACGGGATCTATGCTGTTGACAAAGCGCTGGGATCCATCGGGACCATCCACGACAAAGGCGCCCAAATGATTGCATTTGAGCGCCTTTCGGGATCATTGATCCTTGGATCCCATCTCCGCATCGAGGTCTACGAATTTCCCGGAATGGTGCATCAGATCACGTTACCGCTTTCTGACACCCTGTTCGACATGCGCATCCATTATTCGAAATGAGCATGTCAGGTTGCAAGGACCGCTAGGACTTAAATTTCTTCTTCACGTTGTCCCATTTGATGTACTGCACCGCCTGGTTCTTTGCGATGAACTGCACGTACTTCTGGGCCATTTCCGGGTTCACCCGCAGGTAGGTCTCATACACCCGCTGGCGCCCGGCGTGACTATAGATCAGGTTTAATCCTACTTTTTCCTTTTTAGTCATGAATACAAATTTTTGTTAGTAATAGATTATCTTACCTTGATTTGCTGTGCGGCAATTACTCAATGTTTATGCCAAACAAAATTAAAATACTGATATACAAATTATTACATCATAAAACCCCAAAAAGGGACTTCCATCTCTCCCCCGAAATCCTATAAAAACCGGAAAATTCATCTCCAAAATCAGGGGGCATTGCGGAAAGTACCGGAGGCAGTTACGATTACCCCACTGTAAGATAAACACTTACACATATGGCATGCCCTGAGATGCGGGGGCGGTTCCGTCAGAATAGCTACATTTGCAACGATCTGGCATACGAAATCGGAGAAACCACATGGACATCGAGATCATCACCACCGATGACGGGTCGCACAGCCTGTTCAACAAACGGCTGGACGAAGTGTACCATTCGAGGAAAGGGGCCATGGCGGAGGCGGAACATGTCTTCATCCGCGCCGGCTTCGAGGAGGCCTGCATGCACTTCAGCCGGATCGAGCTGCTCGAGGTGGGTTTCGGCACCGGCCTGAACACCCTGCTGACCGCAATGCGCTCGAGGGCCGCGGGCGCCCCGGTGAGGTACACGGCGCTGGAGACTGATCCATTGCCGGTCGGGATCGTATCGGGATTGAATTACCCTAACCTTCTCGGAGCGGGCTCGGAGGAGCTGTGGACCTCCATCCACGGGTGTGCCTGGGAGCGCTGGCAGCAGGTCGATGGTTCCTTTCACCTGCTGAAACGGAGGGCGGCCATCGAGGCGTACCCCCTGCCGCCAGCAGCGTTCAACCTGGTCTATTTCGACGCCTTCGCCCCGGCGGTACAACCCCGGCTGTGGCAGCACGATGTCTTTGCAAAACTGTTCGACGCCCTCATGCCGGAGGGCCTCCTGGTGACCTATTCTGCGAAGGGTGAAGTGAGAAGGGGCCTGCAGGGGGCTGGATTCACCGTGGAACGCCTCCCCGGGCCGGCCGGGAAGCGGGAGATGCTCAGGGCGCGGCGCCCGATCAGCGGCTGATCTGGAAGGCGTCGTAACCCTTTACCTCGCCCTCCTCGACCACCACGTCCGTAACGCGCGCCCACATGGGCCCTTTCCGGCACCACTCCACGAAACGGTCGAGCGCCTCCCCCGCGCCCTCGGCCTCCACGTACACGCTGCCGTCGCTTTTGTTCCTGACGTACCCCTTGATAGCATGCTTGTATGCCGCCTCCATGCAAGAGAAACGGTAACCCACACCCTGGACCTTGCCCGAGATCAGCAATTTATAATGTTTCTTCATGTGTGAAAGCTTTTATCATGATAGGTGCAAAGTAAACCAAAAGGCCCCGGAAAACAAAATTAAGCGGGAAGGCGTTTCCGGATGAAATGGTTGACCTTTTCGAACACTTTCAGGGGCGACAGCGACCTCCAGGCAAAGTCATTGAAGGCACCCCCCATGGCCAGGTAATAGTCAAGCCGGGCACCTTCCATCTCCCGGGCCACATGATCGCGGCAGTTCAGCATGACGATCCAGCCGTCCTCCAGGTCGTCGAACCACTCCTGGTAATAATCATCATCGCCAGAGTGGAAATTAAGGACATTCTCGCAAACCAGGATGAATTTCGTGATCCCGTTCTCCATCAGGGTATCTGCGATCTCCCGCTTGAGGTACATGATGTCGTTATACAGGCAGTCGTTCCATTCACCGATCAGTTCGATGATGCAGAACCCCAGGTCGTAATTGGCATAGAGGATCTTGATGTAAAGGGTGGCGCTGCCCATGTGGTCCCACTGGGGATGGATGAAATAATCGTAAATGGCATGGGTGAACTCGAACTCGCTGTATTCCCTGCCATAAAAGGGCGACCTCCTGTCCTCCGACGAGATGTACAGGTGCCTCCAGTTGTAATGTGGTTCGATGGTATGCATAATTCACTGCCTGCCTTAATAACAGACGGGAAACGGGTTGTATTATGCCGCAAAATTAATTAATCCTGAATTTTTTCAAACAGTCCGTACAGGACGGGGTTCCCTTCCGTGGCGGTGATCCGGAAGTAATTGATGTAATAATATGCCTCGTCGATGTTGGCAAGGTACACCTTCAGAACATCCTGCCCGAGATCCAGGTCCAGGTCGGCCAGTTTCACCGCCACGTGGATGCGATAGCGGCCCCAATCCGAGTCGGTGAATTCATTGAAGGAACGGGATACCCAGTAGAGCAGGGAGTCGCCCCGGGTCACCTCCAGGATGAGTTGCGACCTGTAATCAGGGATGGGGTTCTCCACCTCCATGGAGACCAGCAGGTAATTGTCCCGGTCCGCGGCCACCCCACCCAGCCGGCCTTCATAAAACGTGACGAATCCCTGCCAGCCGGGCATTCGCAGGCGTCCATGGTCGAAGATCAAGGGTTGCCCGCGGCTCACTGCATTGTGGTATATGGTCAGCGAATCGATCCGGAGGTCCATGACCACGTCATCGGGGATCAGCGTGTCTGCCGGCCGGGGCTCCCTGGCCAGCAGGTAGAAGTCGCCGGTATAGTATGACCTTTTCTTCACCATTACCGGGAACACCTCCCTGGCTACGGACAGGACCTCCAGGTAGGGGATGTTCACCCACCCGATGGCCAGGTATCCGGCCGGCGAGGCCTCGAGCTCCTTGCGAAACGCGATGAACCTGTCGGAGGTATCGATCGTGACGATCGCCGAGGGGTCCATGTCATATCGCGACGCATAAAAATCCTGTACTTTGGAGGAGATGTTCGTGGCACACACCACGTTGCCGGTGCCATAGGCGTGCCGCGCTTCCGACATCTCCGCGATGGTCTGTTCCAGCACCGACTGGTACTGGATCCTGTAATGCTGCCTGCTGAAGACGAGGGTATATATGCTGACGATCCCAAAAACGATCACCACGGTCACTTTCAGCCATCTTCGCAGGTCCCCCGTCAGGGAATAGACCAGCATGACCAGGAAAGGGAAGGTGAAGAGGAGCACCGAGAACTGCAGCACGGCATTCCGGTATATGGAATAATAATAGGCCGTGGCCCATGTGATCCCAACCCAGAGGATCATGAGGATGCGGTATTTGTTGCCGCGCCTGATGGTCGTCTTCAGGAAAGGCGCCGATAATAGGAAAAGCAGGATCGCGGCAGCGAACATGACCACATGGTGGTGCATAAGGTAGGCGAGGTAATCCAGGAAGAAACCGGGTTCCGGCTTCCGGAGCCATGATTCCACGCCCCCCTTGCCCAGTTGGGTGAAAAAGATGCCGAGGTGAGGGATATACAAGGTAAAGATCAGGGCATTGGCGCCCAGGTACCGGAGCATCGACCCCCGGGGAACAAAGAGGATGCTGGTGGCGCCTGCCAGGCCGATGAAGAAAAGGCTGAAATGGTGGTTGTAGGCGCAGGCCGCACCGGCCAGGATGTACATCACCGTGTGGGTTCGCCACCTGGCAGCACGGTTCAGGAAGGCGTTGTGCAATGACCAGACGAACAGGAGCGAGAAGAAGAGCCCGCTGATATAAGGCCTGGCATACTGCGAATAGGTGACGGCATATTGCAGGAAAGAGACCATCATGGCCGTAATGAGGCCGGCGGAGGAGTTGAACCAGGAAGCCGCAATGCGGTATGCCAGGTAGATGGACCCCAGCCCGGCCAGGAGGAAAGGCAGCTTGACCCACATCTCCGACTCCCCGGCCACCTTCACCCAGTAGTAGAGGAACACCTGTATCCCGGCAGGGTGCGTATCGGAGGTCACCACCCCGTAATGGATCAGGTCTCTGAAATGATCGAAACGGGTCCTGAAGAGTGCGCTGAACTCGTCATAGGAATAGGGCAGGCCGGAGTAATCATAGAAGCGCAGCACCGCCCCGACGAGGATGATGAGGGTCAGCAGAAGGGCATCGGTGACTGGATATCTTTTCAATGGCAATACCCGGTTTATTCTCGGTTAAAATATCTTGGGATATTTTGCCGGGTCATACTCGTGCATCATGTTGTAGACCGTATCGAACACATCCTCGGCATTGGGGTTCGAAAAGTAGTCGCCGTCGGTGCTGTAAGCGGCCCGGTGTTCCATGGCCGTGAGGGTCCGGGGCTCCGCGTCGAGGTAGCGGAACCCGTTCTGATCCTCCAGCACTTTCTGCATCATGTAGGAGGTGGCACCACCCGGCACGTCCTCGTCGAAGAAGAGGACCTTGTTGGTCTTCCTGAGCGATTCCACGATGGTCCCGTCCAGGTCGAAGGGAAGCAGGGTCTGGATATCGATGAGTTCGCAGGAGATCCCGAATTCCTTCAGCTGGCCCACGGCATCCTGTGCAATGCGGACGCAGGACCCATAGGTGACGATCGTGACGTCGGCGCCTACCTCCAGCACCTCGCACTTTCCCACGGGCGTCCGAAATTCGCCCAGGTTCTCGGGCAGGCGCTCCCGGAGGCGATAGCCGTTCAAAGGTTCGATGATGAGGGCCGGATCGTCGGAGTGGAGGAAGGTATTGTAAAACCCGGCCGCCTGTGTCATGTTGCGCGGGACGCACACGTAGATGCCGCGGATGGAGTTGATCACCATGCTGAGCGGCGACCCGGCATGCCAGATCCCTTCGAGCCGGTGCCCGCGGGTGCTGATGATGAGCGGGGCCTTCTGCCCCCCTTTGGTCCTGTAGTGCAGGGTGGCCAGGTCGTCGCTCATCACCTGGAGGGCATAGAGGAGGTAGTCGAAATATTGTATCTCCGCGATGGGCCTGAAGCCGCGCATGGCCAGGCCGACCCCCTGGCCCACGATGGTGGCCTCGCGGATCCCGGTGTCGGTGATCCGCCATTCCCCGTATTTCTGCTGCAACCCCTCGTAGGTCTGGTTCACCCCGCCGATGCGTCCCACATCCTCGCCAAAGGCCACAAGCGCCGGATGGGTGGCGAAGAGCTTGTCGAAATTATCACGCAGCACCACCCGTCCGGGCACCCAGGGCGACTGTTCCGAAAAACTCGGGGCAACAGCTTGCACCTTCAGGGCCGACCCCCCGGCAGCGCTGTAGAGATAGGTGTTGTAACGCTCCCGGTCGTCCTTCATCTCCTCGTTGAGCCATGCGGTGACATTTTTCTTGAGTGAATTGGAAGGGTTGCTGCACTGGTCGCAGATCAACCTGAGTATCTTCCGGGCCGAGGAAACGATGTCCTTCCTGATGGGTTCACCCACCAGGCCCAGTTCCTTCTTGATGGCGTCGATCTTTTCGGTCTTGGCGCAGTTACAGGTGGTGATGTCCACCATGTTGATGAACTCCTTCCTTTTCTGTTTCAGGGGGCCCATGAAATTCTTCCAGGCACTGTTCCGGGCCTCTTTTGCACGTGCTGCCGCAGCCTTTTCGATGTCGTCAAGTGCCCCGGCACCGGCGATCTTCTCGGCCAGGATCCATTCCCGCATCTTGCGGATGCCGTCGTATTCGGCCTCCCACTCCAGCCGCTCGGGGCTCTTGTACCGCTCATGCGACCCCGAGGTGGAATGGCCCTGCGGCTGCGTGAGCTCGGTGATGTGGAACAACACGGGGACATGGTCGCGGCGGCACCGTGCGATCCCCTCCTCATAGATCCGGCAGAGGGCGGGGTAATCCCATCCCCTGGCCCGGTATATATGGAACCCCTCCCCGTTCTCATTCAGGGCGAATCCCTGCAAGGCTTCCGAAATGCTCTGCTTGATGGTCTGGTAGTTCTTGGGCACCGAGATGCCATACCCGTCGTCCCATACCGAGATGGCGAGCGGCACGCGCAGGACACCGGCCGCGTTGAGGGCTTCAAAGAAATAGCCCTCGCTGGTGGAGGAGTCTCCGATGGTGCCGAAGGCCACCTCATTGCCTTTGACCGAGAACTTGTCGCCTGGGTTGAGCCCTTCCAGTGCCGCGTGCTCCCTGTACAGCCTGGAAGCCAGCGCCAGGCCCAGCAGGCGGGGCATGTGGCCGGCCGTCGGGGAGATGTCGGCGGAGGAGTTCTTTCTTTTGGTGAGTTCCAGCCACTGCCCTTCCCTGTCGATGGTCCGGGTGGAGAAGTGGTTGTTCATGAGACGCCCGGCGGTCTGGGGGTTGAATTCCTCATCCGTATCGCCGTAAAGCTGGGAGAAGAACTCTTCGAGCCTCATCAACCCGGCCGCCAGCATGAAGGTCTGGTCCCTGTAATAGCCGGCCCTCCAGTCTCCCTCCCTGAACACCTTCGCCATGGCCAGCTGGGGGATCTCCTTGCCGTCGCCGAAAATCCCGAACTTGGCCTTGCCTGTCAGCACTTCCTTTCTGCCCAGCAGGCTCGCCTGGCGGCTTTCATTGGCGAGGCGGTAGTCGTTCAGGATCTCCCTGACCTCGGTGTCGGAATATGATCTGGGTTTTGCCATGGTTGCAATTAGAAAACTGGAGCAAATTTAATGAAATTTACCAAGAGGCGACCGATCGAAGGTTGAAGGTTGGTCCCAACCCATCACCAAATCCAAAATTTCCCCACATTTTTTTTAATTGGTAAAACTTCTGCATACATTTGTTGGAAATTAATCGTCACGGATCGTGGGCGCGGAGCCTCGCAGGCCCAACCAGGCCGAAGTGCTGCCCGGTCAGATCTGAAAACCTCAAAATCAATGTTATGGACGTAAAAAATAAAGGGTTCAACACCAAGCTGGTCCACGGGGGAGGTTTCAAGGATTCCCTGCTGAGTGCGGTCACCCCGATCTATCAGACCTCCACCTTTTCCTTCAGGAGCGCAGAGCATGGTGCGCAGTGCTTTGCCGGCGAGAGCGACGGGTATATCTACACCCGGCTGGGCAACCCCACGATCGTTGACCTTGAAAAAACGGTGGCTGAACTTGAACATGGGTACGGCGGCATCGCCACCTCGTCGGGGATGGCGGCGGTCAATACGGTCTACCTGGGCATCCTCGGTGCCGGCGACCATATGATCGGCCACGAGGCCCTGTACGGCCCTTCGCGGGCGATCATGGAGACCATGTACCCCAAATTCGGAGTGGATTCAAGCTTCGTCGACACCACCGACATCAAGAATGTGAAAGGGGTGATCAACAAGAAAACCCGGCTCATCTTCATCGAGACACCCGCCAATCCCACCATAGGCATCGCCGACATCAGGGCGGTGAGTGAGCTGGCCCACGATCACGGTGCCCTGGTCTGCGTCGACAATACGTTCTGCAGCCCCTACCTGCAGAACCCCCTGGACCTGGGGGCCGACATCGTGCTCCATTCCATGACCAAATTCATCAACGGGCATGCCGATGTGGTGGCGGGCATGATCGTGACCAAAACGGAAGAACATTACAGGCACCTGCGGACCGTCATGATGAATGTGGGTTGCAACATGGATCCGCACCAGGCCTTCCTGACCCGCAGAGGCCTCAAGACCCTGGCCATCAGGATCGAGAAGGCCCAGCAGAATGCCATGCTGATCGCGGAATACCTGGAAGGCCATCCCAAGGTGGAATGGGTGCGGTACCCGGGCCTTCTTTCCCACCCCCAGTACGCACTGGCCGTGGAGCAGATGAAAGGGCCGGGCGCCATGATCAGCTTCGGGCTGACCGGGGGCTTCGAGGCGGGCAAGAAAATGATGGACAGCGTCCGGATGGCCTTGCTGGCCGTATCGCTCGGAGGCATTGAAACCCTCATCCAGCACCCTGCTTCCATGACCCATTCCAAGTTGTCGGCCGAATCCAAGCAAAAGGCAGGCATCACCGACGGACTGGTCAGGCTGTCGGTGGGGATCGAGGAATCCGAAGACATCATCGCCGACCTCGAGCAGGCGCTTGATAAAGTATAGATCGCACAGAAGGGCCGATGGATGCTGCTGGGAGTAGCCCGCAATCGACCTGATCGGCCGCAGCATTCGGCCCGTGACCGGGCATACCGCAAACCATAGAAAAACGTGTTCAGGAATTCATCCCTCATAGCAGTCCTTTTCCTTGTCCTGCTGCAGCCGGCGGTTTCGCAGACAGTCGGGCTGGTGCTCAGCGGCGGCGGCCCCCGGGGCGTGAGTCATGTGGGGGTGATCAAAGCCCTGGAAGAGAACAACATCCCCATCGATTTCATCGCCGGAACCTCCATGGGGGCCATCGTGGGCGGCCTTTATGCCGCCGGGTATACGCCGGAAGAGATCGAGCGGCTGATCCAGTCCGACGAGATGGTCGGCTGGCTGACCACCACGCTCGAGCCCGAGTTCAGGCACTATTTCAAGCAGGGCCCACCGACAGCGTCCTGGCAGCTATTCCGCTTCGCCTACGACTCCGAGATCAAGCTCAAGCTGCCCACCAACATCGTCTCCCCGTTCAAGATGGATTTCGGCTTCGTGGAACTTTTTTCCGAGTCCAGTGCGGCCGCAAACTACGACTTCGACAGCCTCTTTGTGCCCTTCCGCTGTGTGGCGGCCGACGTGGAGGCCAGCCGCCCCGTGGTGCTGAAGGACGGTCAGCTCGAAAAGGCCGTGAGGGCCTCCATGAGCTTCCCCTTCTATTTTCAGCCCGTGAGGATCGACGGCAGGCTGATGTTCGACGGGGGCATGTACAACAATTTCCCGGTCGATGTGATGACGTCCGAGTTCAGGCCCGATGTGATCATTGGATGCAAGGCCGCCTCCAACTACGGACCGCCCAAGGATGACGACATCATCTCCCAGATCCAGTCGATGCTCACGGCGAACACCCATTACGAGATCGATCCCGACTCGGGCATCCTCATCGAGCCCCAACTCTGGTCGGTGAACGTCACCGATTTCTCCAACAGCGCCAGCTTCATCGATAGCGGCTATGTGGCCGCACTGAGGCAGATCCCCAGGATCCGGAAGTTCGTCAAACGCTATCAGACCGCCGCCGAGCGATACCAGAAAAGACAGAAATTCATATCGAAACAGCCCCGGTTGACCATCCGGGACATCCGGTTCGAAGGCATCTCCGCACCGCGCCAGCAATACCTGCAGCGGCTGGTGCGCAAGGACCGCCTGATGCAACAATTGAACGAGGAGTGCGGTTCAGAAAAGGAGGTCTTCGACCTGCTCAGGAGGAAGTACTTTGCCGTGCTTTCCGACGACAAGGTGGAATCGGTATACCCGGAACTGTCGCATGGCAGCGACGGATACGACATGCTTTTCAACATCCAGCCCAGCAAACGCCTGGAAGGCCAGATCGGCGGACTGATCTCCTCCCAGGCCGTCAACGAGATCTTCCTTCAGCTCCAATACAAATCCTGGGGGCGAAACGCGTTAAGTCTCACAGGCAATACGTACCTCGGACGGTTCCACAACTCCGGTCATGTGCGCGCCCGGTTCGACATGCCCTTCAGAATGCCCCTCTCCTTTACGCTCGCATACACGCTCAACGGATGGAACTATTTCAAGACGAAGACCTACTTCTTCGAGGATGAGAATCCCAGTTTCCTCGTCCAGCGCGAAAGCTTCGGACAATTCGAGGTGGCCACCCCCGCGGGAAGGATCTCCCGCCTCCGGCTGCAGATGGAATACGGCGGACAACGCAACGAATATTACCAGGACAACCAATTCACCAGGCTCGATACCGCCGACGTGACCCGTTTCGAATTTTATTCACCCAGCGTCATTTACGAAATGAATACGCTGAACCGCAAACAGTTTCCATCCTCCGGCCTGATGATGCGCCTGGGCAGCAGGTTCATCAGCGGTCAGGAGGAAAACATCCCCGGCTCCACCAGCGTCGATACCACCCGGGTGTCCAGTTACCACAACTGGCTGATGCTACGATTTATCTACGACGGGTATTTCAACATGTCCAGACTCTTCGACCTGGGGATCTACGGACAGGTCGCGCTCAGCGACAAACAGGAGTTCAACAATTACATCTCCACCGTACTGGCTGCCCCCGCCTTTGAACCGCTGCCCGAAAGCCAGACGATCTTCCTCCCGCAATTCCGGGCCCACACCTTTTTCGCCTTCGGCCTCAAAGGGGTCCTGCACCCCCTCAGAAACCTGGACCTGAGGGCCGAAGCATTCATCTTCCAGCCCTACCGCGAGATCCTCAAGACCCAGGAGAACAAGGTCGACTTTTCCGATCCCTTCAGCAGGCGATACTACATCTTTTCGACACGGCTGGTGTTCCATGCCCCATTTGGGCCCATCGCACTGGGAGTCAATTATTTTGATCAACTGGAGGAACCCTTCGTGTTCAACATAGCCCTGGGGTATTACATCTTCAACCGCAGGTCGCTCAACTGATCGGGGACATCCCGGCCCCCATGCCCAAAAAGCTTGGTTTTTAAATAAATAATAAGGGAAGTACCAAAATATTTATAATTTTGCCTTCCTTTTGAAATACGCAATGCAACCACGGTCCGCGGACTGATCTCTGATTCAACAGTGAATTATTAATACGTATGGAAAACAACAACGCGCTCGATCAAAATCCTGAAAAGGTGGAAATGCCCGACCAGGAAGAGAATTCCGATCAACAGAACGATACCGGGGAAGAGATGACCGAACCCAGTCCCGTGAAAAAGAAACCCGCCGGCAGGAAAAAAGCAGCCCCCGCAGAGCCCCTGCAGGAAGAACCTGTTCCTGACGAACAGCCCGACGCAGAAGAAAAGACGGAAGTGGAGCCCTCCCCAGCCGAAGAACAGCTAACTGCCGAGGCACAGCCGGTCGCCGAAGAACCACAGGTGGACGTGGCACCCGGAGACGAATCCCCCGCAGCGGAAACAGAAGTGCATGCCCCTGCCGAAGAGTCCGAAACTGTGCCGGAGGAAAAGGACACGGAACCTGTGGAAGCGGTCGTGGAAGAGGATGATTCCGGGGAAGCCCTTCCGGCAGAAAATACCGGCGAAGAACAACCTGCAGCCGGAACCGCCGAAACGGTCACGGCTGACGCCGGTGACGCCCCCGTGGAAGACCATGAGGACGAAGAGGAGGAGGAGGACGAGGAGGAGCATGATGACCATGAGGAGGACCTGAAGGTCAACTACCACGGCATGAGCCTGGAAGAGCTGGTGACCCTGCTCGAACAGATCGTCAGCGAGGAGGACATCTCATCCATGCGGAAAAAAGTCGCCCTCATCAAAGTGGCCTTCCTTCAGAAGCAGACCGCCAGGCAGGAAGAGGAACTTGAAAGCATCGCCGGCAAAGAGGAGGATGAAGAGGAGGCCGAGGAGGCAAAGGATGACCTCCAGACCAGGTTCGATCATGCCTTCCAGGTGTACAGCGAAAAACGCAAGTCACACCTGGAGCAGCAGGAAGAGGAGAAACAGAAGAACCTGGAAGCCAAAAAACTGATCCTGGAAGAATTGAAGGCGCTCATCGAATCGGAGGAAAGCCTGAAAAAAACATACGACGACTTCAAGGAACTGCAGGAGAAATGGAAATCCATCGGGATGATCCCCAAGTCGGAAGTGAACAACCTCTGGCAGAACTACCATTTCTATGTCGAGAAATTCTTCGACAAGGTCAAGATCAACAAGGAGCTCAGGGACCTGGACCTCAAAAAGAACCTGGAGCTGAAGATCGAGTTGTGCGAAAAGGCGGAGGAGTTGCTCCTGGAGACCTCCATCCTGAAATCGTTCAAGCAGCTTCAGCAATATCACAAGCAATGGAAAGAGATCGGCCCCGTTCCGCAGGACAAGAAAGACGAACTGTGGGACCGGTTCAGGAACACCACCGAGAAGATCAACCAGGCCCGGCGCGACCATTACACCAAGCTGAAGGAGGAGCAGGAAACCAACCTGGTCTCCAAAATGGCCCTCTGCGAAAAAGCCGAGGAGGTCCTTCAACGGGAGAACAACTCCATCAAGGACTGGCAGGAAAACACACGGGAGATCAGCGAACTGCTGAAGATGTGGAAGACCATCGGGCCGGCGCCGAGGACCCAGAACGACGAGATATGGGAACGGTTCAAGACCTCCCTCGATACGTTCTTCGCAGGCAAAAAAGAGCATTTTCAGACCATCAAGGACGAACAGGTCAACAACTACAACCTCAAGCTTGGCCTCTGCGCCCAGGCCGAGGCCCTCAAGTCCAGCACCGACTGGAAAGAGACTACACGCGACCTGATCAACCTCCAAAAGGAATGGAAGAAGATCGGCCCGGTCCCGCGCAAGTATTCCGACAAGATATGGCACCGTTTCAGGGCAGCCTGCGATGAGTTCTTCAACAGCAAATCGGAGTACTTCGCCAACCGCAAGACCCATGAGACCGACAACCTCAAGGCCAAGGAGGACCTCATCAGGAAAGTGGAGGAACATACCTTCGGCAAGGACAGGAGCGAGAACCTGGAGGTGCTCAAGGAATTCCAGCGGGAATGGACCGAGATCGGGCATGTCCCCTTCAGGGATAAGGAAAAGGTGCAGAATGCGTTCAGGAATGCCATCAACAACCGGCTTGACGAGCTGAAGATCAGCAAGGCCGAAATGCAGACCATCACTTACAAGCAGCGGTTCGAGAATATCAAGGAAAATCCCAATGCCAACCGGATCGTCAGGAACGAGCGACACTTCCTCGTCCAGAAAATGAAGAAGCTGGAAGAGGAGATCCAGTTGCTCGAGAACAACATGGGGTTCCTGGCCAAGTCCAAGAAGGCCGACCTGCTGAAGGCGGAGTTCATGAAGAAGATCGAGAACACACGCACCGAGGTCGAGGTACTCAGGGAAAAAATCAAGTTTCTGGAGAGAGAAACCGATTAGTTTTTTTTAATGCCATCAAGACCCTGGGGCATCCATGCTTCAGGGTTTTATTTTATCTGCACCATCAGCTGGACTTTCACTTCCGTAATGGCGCTGCCCGGGATCTCATCGCGGCCCGAGCCGATGGAATCGCGGTTGAAATACAGGGTGCGTCCTGTCCTAATCCAGAGGCCGACCCCGTCGAGCATCGACAGCCGGACCACCGCGACGGCGCGCAACCCTTTGAAATAATGTGCCGGCAGCGAGAGCGCATACCGCACATCGGGCTCAAAAGCGTAGATGCGTTCCTCGAAGGTGTCCGTATCGAACAGGGCACAACGGAGGTCAACGGTCACCCTGCCGTTCCTGCTTTTCCATTTCAGGTCGTGCGAGGTCAGGAACCCTGTGCCTGCTGTTCCGGCAGATTGCCGGCGGACCACATATTCGAGGCGGCTCTTCAGGGCCAGGGAAGGGGAAATGTCGAGCCTCGAGGCGGCCTGAAAACTGATCTTTCGAACATCCACCAAAGCGGCCGTATATGCCGGCTGAACCGTGCCGTTCACCTGGTGGTCCCTCACCCGCACCCGCACGTGGAAGGCCCCTGTCCCGCGGACCTCCTTCTCGGCCATGATCACCATTTCACGTTCCCTGCCGGGTCTGTCGCGCCGGTACCGGAGCCAGGGGAACCGGCATTGGTCCATCCGGACATGGAGGGTCACCCTGCCGGGCAGTTGCAACGAAAGGCTGGCCAGGAACCCCTTTTCGTTTCTGGTTTCCCCTGCCGCAAAGGCATTGCCCAACGGGCTGTCGAAGGCCGGGCTGTAGTCCCTGTAGAGGACCCCGAACCTGAGCCCCGGGCGCAGCAGCAGGGAGAGGCCATGCAACCGCGCCACGGCACCCCTGCCGTCCATGGCCACCTCCCCGAACAGGCTGCCGTTCCTGACGATGAAATGATAATCGATCCCGGCCGCGAAATGGTGTGCGCCCCCCCTCCGGTACAGGTCTTCCGGATCATCGCCGGCGGCAAGGCCATGGTTGCGGTCAACCGATGAGAGGCTGATCCCGGCCCGCAACCGGTTTGTGGTCCGTGCAATGCGGCCCCCGATGATCCTGGTGCGCAGGGCGTCCTTCCCCGACAGCTCCGACATGGTCCTGTGAAGTCCCGTAAGTGTGGGTGACGCCACGATGAGGCCGGAGGATGAAAGCGTATCCAGGCGGGCATCGGTCCGGGACGAGGAATACAAGAGTGTGAGCCTGGTCTTGCCCCAGGCCAGCGTGGCCGCGGCCCCGCGGAGGAAACCGTTCTCATCCGTCCCGCCATGGGGCGCGAGGACCTGGATGCGGCTGCGGGCCATGTCCGATGCGGTGACGGTGCCGAACGTGCGGCCGCTCCCGAATATGAGCCCCTGGCCGGCCACGGCCTGGTAGTCGCCCACCACCAGGTTCTCGAGCAAGCCCATGCCCCGCAATTGCAGGAAGCCGGAATAGTGGTCGAACCCCCTGGCATACCGCGCGTGATCCCGGCCTGCCATCGAGCGGATCACCGGCCCCGACCAGAAAGGCTCGCCGGGATCCTTCTCCATGGTGAGGCCCAGCCGGATGCGGTCCCTGACGGCATACCGGTACCTGACCAGCACACGCCCGGGCGACCCTGCATAACCGCCGGCCGCTCCCGGCCCGGGATCATCCCGGTAGCCCTTTCGTGTTTCCAGCACCCGCTGGACCCGCACAAGGAATTCATGCCTTCCGCTCACGAGCAGCTGACGCGCTTTCAGGGGCACAGTAGGCCCTCCCCCGGCGATCCTCACGTAGGGCAGGATCCTTCGGATCAGGCGCAGGTCAAAACCCTCGATGGCCTGCAGTTCATAAAGGCTGACCAGGTCGCCGTATGTCTCGCGGTAGGCCACCACGTTAAAGGCCAGCATGTCGGTCATGCCGGGGAGGGCCTCCAGTTCATCCCGCCCTGCGGCGTTCAGGTCGAGGGGGTCACCTTCCGCCTCCATCAGGTCCCGGAGCCAGGAGGGCGGCTCCAGCTCCTCCGGAAGGCCCTGCGAGTCCTCCAGCCTGACGGCAGCGGCCTCCAGGAAATACAACCCCTCCTCCCCCGGCACCTGCGCGGCTCCGGCCATCCAGGCCAGGAGGCACCCTGCCATGAGGACCGCAAAGCATGTCCCCGGTCTATCCTTTTTTTGCCGCACCGATAACATACTGCAGGGAAACTGCCGGCGACAACCCGGCCATGTTGTGGATGGACGTGCCCAGGTCGATCCGGAGATTACTGGCGGCAAGGCCATACCCGAGGGTGATGACGGATGCCGTGCTGAAGCCGCTACCCCCGCTTTCCGGGGGCATGGTGGAAAAACCTGCCCTCACGATCGCAAAGCGGTCCAGTTCGTATTCCAACGCTCCGCGCATGACCGGCTTCAGCAGGAATTCCTTGGTCACCTCCAGGGTCATCCGGACCCTGTCGCCTGGCTCGTAGGCCAGGCCTGTGGACCAGTGCCCTTCCGGCCCCTCCCCGTCGTTCCTCCCAAACGGCAGGGCCAGGGGGTTGTCGGTGTGGACGGCCAGCGTCAGCGCCCCGGTGACCACGATGCGGATGCCCAACTGGAAACTGACGCCGGCATGACGGCCGTATTCGCCGGAGAGGGAGAGGGACCTGTAATCCAGCTGCAGGCCGGCATCCACCCGCTCGCCGAAACGGCGTGCATAGGCCAGGCCGGCATTCACCTCCCGGTAGAGGGCATGCCCCGTTTGCCGGTAACTGGCGGCGAAGACCTGATCCCCTGCAGGAATTGCAAAGGCCAGGACTGCCCGGGTGGTCTCCCTCAGCATAAAGCGGTTGACCACGCTCATCCCAATGGTGATGGCACGCTCACCGGCCAGGCCCGCCTGGTTGCCGAGGACCGCCCAGAATCCCTCGAGGGCGACACCGGCGCCGCCCATCGCCTCGGTGCGGGCGTCCTTCACGCCTCCGCCGCGTGAAGCCGACGCGATCAGCAGAAAGGAGAAAATCAACAGCGCCGGGACCAAATTCCTTCCCGGCTTGGAACATCCGATACACATGGGTCCTTTCTTACTTAATCGGTCGGGGACCCGAAAGGGAGCCTGGTCAGGACATGATTTTCAAAAAAAGTTATCAACTGCCGCCCCGATCGGTGAACAATACGCCGATGGGTGTTGTATTCAATTAAAATGAAAGCCATGAACACGATCCTGGAATTCCTCACCGACCTCCGGTCGCACAACAACCGCGAATGGTTCAATGCCAACAAGGACAATTACCTGCAGGCCAGGGAGCAATTCGAAGACACGGTGAACGGCCTGATCGCCGGCATCCGGAAATTCGACCCGGAGATCGGTCCGCTGACAGCCGGCGACTGCGTGTTCAGGATCTACCGGGATGTCAGGTTCTCGCATGACAAGTCGCCATACAAGACCAACATGGGCGGATTCATCGCCAAAGGGGGCAGAAAGGCCGGTTACGCCGGCTACTACCTCCACATCGACCCGGATGGGTCCTTCCTGGCAGGCGGCAGCCATATGCCTCCCCCCGACCGGCTGAAACTGATCCGGCAGGAGATCATTTACAATGTGGGCGAATTCAAGGAAATAATCAATGCCCCTGGCTTCAGGAAAACGTTCGGAGCCCTCGAAGGCGATCGTTTATCGAGACCACCCAAGGACTTTCCCGCCGATTTTCCCGACATCGACCTGCTCAAGTTCAAGAGCTACACCGTGATGCATACCCTGGCACCCGGCGATCTGCTGTCCCAGAAGTTCATGGCGCATGCCACCGCGACCTTCAGGGAATTGCACCCCCTGGTGAAGTTCCTGAACAGGGCACTGTCCTGACCCATGCATGCCCGGATTTCCCCATGAGACCCGCGCCTGCCCGGCCTCGCAACAGCGGCTGCTCTCTGCATTGGGAGAACACTCCTATCCGCAATCAGAGAAATTGACCCCGCCCGCCAGGATACTTTCATCGCAACTATTTGAATGGCAATTGGTTGACCGAAGAGGCACAGACTTTGCTTTGACATGTGCGATCTATCAATCGCGAAAAAATTAAGAGGTGAGCAAGAATCAAGGTAAATTCGATCTTCCGGAAGGGTCAGGTCCTTTTCAAAAAATTCCCTGGGAACAAACGGGCGGCTATTACAACATCGTGGTCATCAGCCGCAACATCCTGGTGCACCAGGCCCTGGAGAGGACCATCCAGCATTTTTCCATCAACGGGAACGGGATCAGGATATTCAATGCAAGCGACCTCAACGAGGCCACGGAGATCGCGGAACAAAACCCCGACATCATCCTGGCGGTGATCGACAACGATGTCCAGGTCAACGGGTCCTATTCCTCCTTCCTCGACTACCTGCACTACCACCTTCATAACAACTATTGCTGCGTCGCTTTCAAGGAAGGCGGTTTCAAGGACCACACCTGCGAGAAGAACGGGGATCTGAAGGGGAACGACCAGTATGACAAGTTCTTTAACGCAAGGGAGAGGCTGATCGACATGACCCGCATGGTGATGATCACCACCGAAATGGAGAACACCATCACCGATCCCGGAGAGCAATCCCCGGCGAACACCTCCCTCTTCGAGGGGACAGAGGAGATCGGGAAATGGCTCACCAAGGAAAAACTGAACACCGTCATGGCCCATGATCTGAGGGAACCCCTCGGGAACATCAAACTGATGCTGGACTTCCTCACCAACGAACCCGAACTGCTGGACCAGGAAACATCCAAGGACCTGCTGAACCGGGTGAGGGAATCGGCCAACAACATCCATGAAATGCTCGAGGATTATCTTTTCTGGAGCAGGATGTTCAAACAGGAGATCTATTTCAACCCTGGCAAGCTGGACCTGGGTCAGGTGGTGCGGGAGAACCTGGTCCTGCTGAAGACCACGGCCGGCGCCAAGAACATCCTCCTCTTGTCGGAGGTGCCGGACGGCACCCTGGCATTCGCGGATGAATACATGATCACCACCGTGGTCCGCAACCTCATCTACAACGCCATCAAGTTCACCCCGCCGGGCGGGAGGGTGACGGTCACCGGCCAACTGCATGAAGGGGGCATCGAGATCAGGGTGTGCGACAACGGGGTGGGGATACCTGCGGAGAACCTTGAAAAGCTATTCCGGACCGACGTCTACCTTACCACCAACGGCACCGATGAGGAGTCCGGCTCAGGACTCGGCCTGGTGCTTTGCAAGGACTTCATCGAACAGAACGGCGGCACCATCGGCATCGAAAGCGAAGAACACGTGGGCACCACCTTCATTTTCACACTGCCGGTATGGAGTTTTGCTGAATTCACCTGAGATCTGCCTATCTTTGCTTTTCCGGAGATTCGCGAAAGAGCATGGAGATCATTACCAAATACTTCCCTGGCCTGACACCCCTGCAGCGCGAGCAGCTGTCCCTGCTGTACCCGCTCTACAGCGATTGGAATGCGAAGATCAATGTCATTTCCCGGAAGGACATCGAGCAATTGTATGAGCGCCACGTGCTCCATTCCCTGGGCATTGCCCGGGTGACCGGGTTCGCTCCCGGGAGCCGGGTGGCGGACATCGGCACCGGGGGCGGGTTTCCGGGCATCCCCCTGGCCATCCTGTTCCCGGAGGCGCAGTTCCGGCTCGTTGACAGCATCGGGAAAAAGATCACCGTGGTGAAGGAGGTCGCGGCCGCCCTCGGGCTCGGCAACGTGGTGGCCGAGCAAAGCCGCGCGGAGAACCTGGCGGGAAAATACGACTTTGTCGTGAGCCGGGCCGTCACCGCCCTCCCCGAGTTCGTCAGGTGGGTGAAGCCCCTGATCGCCAGGGAGAACAACAACGACATCAAGAACGGCATCCTGTACCTCAAGGGTGGCGACTTCGGACAGGAACTCGGGGCCATCCCCATGAGGAGCAGGGTATACCCGCTGTCGGACTATTTCTCCGAGGATTTTTTCCAGACCAAGGCCGTGGTCCATATTTTCTGATGAAAAATGCCGTGAATTCCCCGTGCCCGGTCTTATAATTTAAAAGCCGGAATCCGTTTTTTATTATCTTCGTCAGCCTGTAACAAATAATCCCAACTATGACAGAAGCAATCAAACAATCCCTGCGCGATTCCAAGACAGCGCGCTGGGGGGCCCTTGCCGTGGTGTCATTCACCATGCTCACGGGGTATTACATCAATTATGTGATCTCCCCCCTGAA